>NZ_JBIBWT010000003.1:0-457988 GCF_043081525.1 Streptomyces sp. NPDC014864 | reverse complement strand
CCAGGCATTCCTCACCCTCAGGCGGCTCGACCCAAAAGCCCGGACGCCGGCCTGACCCTCTACCAGGTCCTCGACGCACTCCAGGACCTGCTGAGGTGCTGGACCGGCACCTGCACCACCTGCGGCCGGACCCTTCCCAGAAACAGCCGCAGAAGCAGAAGCAGAACCTAACGAAGCACTACTAGAAGCTCAAGTTTGGTTGGGGTCAAGCGTCGGTGTGGTCCTGCACGCGCCGACCCCGAAGATGTTCTACGGGACATCCCTTGGTGCTGTGATTGCCTAGTACTCCAGCCCCATGACCACGCGCGCCGCATCCAGAAACGCCAGCCGGTTGTCCTCCAGGTAGTCCCGCACGCTCTCACCATCGGGCAAGCCTTCCCACACCGTCCGGTTGAGGTCGAGGAAGTACGCGCGTGCCGCGTCGTGTACGGCCAGGGGGAACTGGATGCGGATGAGCCGCTCCGCGACCCAGAGCCTGTTCATGACGTCCCGGGTCGTGAGGAACCAGGCGTCGGTGTCCTCCCACTCGGAAGGGCGACTGAAGGCGGAGCGTTCGGCCTCGGCCCCCACCTCGATGAACCGCTCCAACAGCGCCAGCCGTTCCCCGCGCCGGGCCTCCGACAAGGCGATCTGCTGTCGTTGCTGTTCAGCGCGTTCCGCTGAGAGTTGAGTCCTGTGCTGGACGAGGTAGGACAACACGCCACCGAGGACAACGCCGCCCAGCGATATGAGTGACACCCAGACTTGACCTGCCATGGCGGTCATCGTGCCACGCCGTCGATCTTTGAGACGATCTCGCTGTGGCGGGGGTGATCACGGCGGCCGAGCCGTGCTGGATGGCCCCGTTCACCGGGCTGAGCGCGCGTCAGTTCGGCAAGCCGGTAAGCGTGCTACGGCGAGAGGGCGGCGCGGATCCGGTCCGCGAGGGCCGGCCGTGGAGCCTGCCGCTGGAAGACCGGATTCCACTGGTGGCCGCGTACAGGCGCACGAACCTGGCCCTGCGGCAGCTCGCCCCGCTCTTCGGCGTCTCGAAGTCGGTGGCCGACCGCATCATCGACCATCTCGGGCCGTCGCTCGCGCTCCCGCCGCGCGGGCGGTTGCGTAAAGACACCGCGCAACCGTAACGACTGCAGGGCGTGGGAACTGTCCGGCGTGGGACGTCGTCGGCCGCACCACGGTCGTCACGGACGGCGGCCAGCGGGGCACCGGTCCGGTCATCCCACTGCCGCAAGCGCGGCCAGGCCGAACTCCCGGAGTTCAAAGAGGGACACCACTCCTCTCACCGCAAGGTCCGCGCGCGCGTCGAGCACGTCTTCGCCCGGATGAAGAGCTGGAGGATCCTCAGAGATCCTTGCGTTCCTGCACACCGGGATCACCAACGCCGGTTCCGAGGGCACCAACCGGGTCATCAAGACAATCGCCCGCGACGCCTACGGCTTCCGCAACCCCGGCGACCAGCGCTTACGCACCCGCTGCGCGACCACCCGTCGAGCCCTTGGACACCTCGATGCCCGCTAATTTCGTTGAGCCCGCGCCCTGCAATCGTGTTGGCTAGCAGCACCGAACTGTCAGTACCGCAGGTGTCCGCCTGGCTGTAGCAGGGAGTTAAACGTGCAGGACATTGTTGTCGACCCGGTTGCCCACAACCGGGCAGCCTGGGACAAGTGTGTCCAAGAGGGCATCGAGTGGTCGAGGCCGGTGAGTGCTGAGGATGTCGAGCGCGCCCGCATGGGCGACTGGTCGATTGTTCTCATCGGGCGTGAGCCGGTCGACCGTTCCTGGCTGCCGGCGGACCTGACCGGCAACGACGTGTTGTGCCTGGCCTCCGGCGGTGGCCAGCAGGGTCCCATCCTCGCCGCCGCAGGGGCGCGGGTCACCGTATTCGACAACTCACCCCGCCAGCTCGGCCAGGACCAGATGGTGGCGGCGCGCGACGGACTCGAGCTGCGCACCGTCCTGGGCGACATGCGCGACCTCAGCGCCTTCGGCGACGCAACATTCGACGTCGTATTCCATCCGGTCTCTAACCTGTTCGTACCGGACTTGGCACCGGTGTGGCGTGAGTGCTTCCGCGTTCTGCGGCCGGGCGGAACTCTGCTCGCGGGCTTCCTCAACCCTGATGCGTACTTGTTCGACCACGAGGCGCTCGACGAGCGCGGCGAGCTGATCGTCGTCCACAAGCTGCCCTACAGCGATGTCACGCAGTACTCCGCCGAGGAACGCGCCACGAAGTTCGGCGCGGATGCCCCTCTTGAATACAGCCACACCCTCACCGACCAGATCGGCGGGCAACTCGCCGCGGGGTTCGTCGTCACCGGCTTCGCGGAAGCGCCGCACCAGTCCAACGCATCCGCTCAATACATGTCGAACTATTTTGCGACGCTGGCGGTCAAGCCGGGCTGATCCAGCCGTGGGGCCGACCGGGACGGCCGTGTCTCCGAATGGCCAAGTGGCGCGCTGTGGCTGCACACCGGGCTGCCGGTCGGACCGGGATTGATCCAGAAACCGGACCGCTTCCCGTTACAACCCCGTCACGCGCTCCACGCGCCCGCCCACAGCGTCGTACGCTCGCCCCTCACGAAGCACTCAAGGGGGTCCCGTGAACCGCACAACACTCGCCTGCACCGCAGCCATCATCGCCACCCTCTTCACCGCCACCGCCTGCCAGCCCACCCGAACGACCGGCAACAGCAGCGGCGCCACCACCAGCAGCAGCAGCGCGGGCGACAACAGCAAGGGCAGCACCACCAAGAAGGCGCTCCCGAACTTCGTCGGCATGGGCCTCCAGTCAGCCCAGGACACCGCCCAGAAGGCCGGCTTCTACAACCTCACCTCACACGACTCCCTCGGCCGGGATCGGATGCAGATCCTCGACCGCGACTGGAAGGTCTGCACCCAGACCCCGAAAGCCGGCACCACCGCGAGCACCGAAGCCCAGCTCGACTTCGGCGCGGTGAAGCTCGACGAGACCTGCCCCGCCCACGACCAGACCGCACCGTCCGCAGCGGGCGGAAGCATGCCGGACTTTCACGGCAAGAGCGTGAAGGCCGCCCGTGGCGCGCTCGACTCCGGGACTTCGATCACCGTCAACGACGCGACGGGCGCGGACCGCCTGGTCCTCATCGAGTCGAACTGGCAGGTGTGCAGTCAGCAGCCGGCCGCGGGCGCGAAGCTGAACGGGCAGCCGGTCACGCTGAACGCGGTCAAGTACGGGGAGAGCTGCTCGTAGCGGTTGCGGCCCGGCTGCGCGCCGAACCGCGCATGGTGGGGCCCTGACTGCGCCGGGGCTCCGATCCCCGGCGCTCTCGCGCTTGGCGGTCAGGAGGGCTGGACCTGGTCGAAGAGGGCGAGGGCTTCGGAGGGGTCCGGGCTCACGAGGCGTTCCAGACCGGCCACTGTGATCTTCGCCCACCTGCCTGCCCGTGCCCACATCTGTTCCTCGAAGGCGCGGACGGCCTCGTCCAGATCTCCGGGGCCGGTGGCGATGGACTCGGCGAGTTCGGCGCCTTCCAGCATCGCGAGGTTCGCGCCCGCCCCCAGTGGGGGCATCAGGTGGGCGGCGTCGCCCAGGAGCGTCACCCCGGGGACGTGGGTCCAGGTGTGGGACACGGGCAGGACGTAGAGGGGGCGGTGGACGAAAGCGGTGCCGTGGCGGAGGAGGTCGAGGACGGGAGCGGCCCATCCGTCGTACAGAGCCAGCAGGCTCGACCGCACGGCCTCGACGTCGGCCGGGTCCAGGTGTGTGTGCCAGTCCAGCGGCGCGCGGAACTGGGCGTGCACCTTGACGTGGCCGCCGCTGTTGCGCTGGGCGACGAGAGCCCGGTTCACACCGTAGACAGCCAGGGAACCGTCGCCTATCAGCCGGGCGAGGCCGGGGTGGCGGGTGTCGACGTCGTCCAGGGAGGTCTCGACCGAGGTGACGCCGGTGTAGTGCGGCGTCACCGACGAGACTGCCGGGCGGACCCGGGACCAGGCGCCGTCCGCGCCGACCACGAGGTCGAACGTCTCCTGCCGCCCGTCCGCGAAATGGACCAGCACGCCCTCCCGGCTCTTCGGCACCACCTCCGTCACGCCCCGGCCCCACTGGACGTCCAGAGGCCCGAGCAGCAGGTCACGCAGTTGCCCGCGGTCGATCTCGGGATTGGCCCGGTCGTCCGGACGGGGTCGCCAGTCGCGCAGGACGGTTCCGTCCGTGTCCAGGATGCGCATGGCCTGCCCCTCGGGCCGGGACAGCGCCTGGAACTCCGCCAGCAGCCCCGCCTTGTCCAGTGCGAGCTGGCCCATCCCTTCGTGCAGGTCGAGCGTGCCGCCTGGGGGGCGGGCGTCGGGGGCGGGATCGCGTTCGAGGACGGTGACGGGGTGATCATGGCGGTGCAGGACACGGGCGAAGGTAAGGCCGGCGGGGCCGCTCCCGACCACTGCGATGCGGCGTCTCATGTCGATACACTGTATTGCCTCATTACAATGCATCGCAACAGTACGATGTGGCCATGACTGTGTGGGACCGGCCGGAGCCGCCGACTCGCCCCGTGCCGCTCGACCGGGAGCGGATCGTCGCCGCCGCCATCGCGCTGGCCGACGAGGGCGGGCTGGAGGCGGTGTCGTTGCGCAAGGTCGCCGCCCGGCTGAACGCCGGCCCGATGCGGCTGTACGGCTACATCTCCACCAAGGAGGAGCTGTTCGACCTCATGGTGGACGAGGTCCACGCCGAGATTCTCCCCGAGGAGCAGCCCGGTGACTGGCGGGAGGCGCTGCGCGTCCTCGCCCACCGCACCAGGCGGACCGCTCTCCGTCACGAATGGCTGGCCGACCTGCTCGGCGGCCGCCCGGCCCTGGGCCCGAACGGCCTCGCCGTGACCGAGGCCAAACTGGCCCCCCTCGACGGCCTCGCCGGCCTCGACACCGTCATGCGCGCCGCGGAGACTGTCAGCGCCTACGTCACCGGCGCGATCAGGCGCGAGATCGCGAACCTGCGGGCCCAGCGCGCCACGGGCCTGTCCAAGCGCGACTGGCAGCGCGCCTCCGGCCCGCATGTGACGAGGATGCTGGCCACGGGCCGCTTCCCGGCGCTGGCCAAGGCCGTCTACGACGGCACGGACGTGGACGCCGAGACATCCTTCGCGACCGGCCTGGACTGGGTCCTTGACGCCGTGGCCGCCAAGCTCACCCGGCCGCCGGCGTGACGCTCAGTCGACCGCCCGGCAGAACTTCGTCCTGAACGAGGCCGGCATCGAGGACCCCGTCATCTTCGGGGAAGACCCGGGCAACTCCGGCTGCCTCCGCCCCTCCAGGGGGGTAGACCTGCCGGTCGACCATCTCCAGCTTTGGGGACCCGCAGGGTCCATCCGCTGAGCTGCTGGGAGCGCCGACCGTACTCACCTCGGAGCAGCAGGAGTTACTTCCGCCGGCGGATGCCCCGGGCGGCCGGGGCGGAGAGCATGGCCGGGTACCTGTCCCCCGACCTGATGGTGGTGCGCATGCCTCCCTCCGCCGGATCGCGGCCGGTGGCCACGCCCGCCGGCGACGGCGCGCGACGGCGTTCGGGCCCCCGGCTGTCTCAAAAGGCCCGGAAGAGCATGGTCGTCGTGCATGTGGTCGTCTCCGTCAGCTGGTTGGCACTGATGCTCTGCCTGCTCACCCTGGGGACGAGAGCGCTGGCGACGGACGATGCCGACACCCTGCGGACCGCCTACCGGTCGATGGCGATGCTGGGAGACGTCCTGATCATCCCGCTGAGCCTGCTCACGATGGCCAGCGGCGTGGTACTGGCCCTCGGCACGCCCTGGGGGCTGTTCCGGTACTACTGGGTCAGCGCCAAGTTCTGGCTGACCCTCGCGGCGACGGCGGCCTCGATCTTCGCCCTCACCGCCAGACTGCACGACGCGACGGACGCGGTCGCCCGGCTTCCGGTGGGCCCCATCTCCGGCATGGATCTGGGATTCATCCGCTACAACATGGTGATCGTCCCCACCGTCGCGCTCCTGCTGTATCTCACCAACGTCACCCTGTCCGTCTTCAAACCATGGGGCCGCAGGCCCGCCTCGAAGTGAACTCGGACAAAATGCGCTTCCGTCCCTACATCCCAGGAGATCACGCAAGGTCACCGACAGGCTGGTTTCCTCGGGGAGCCAGCGACAGCTGACTACGAGAGCCCACCGGTAGAAGCCCGGGCTCTAGCGGAGCCGGGCCAGCAAGTGGGCGTCGAGGAAGCCCCGCTCGGAGGCCGGGTCGTGGAGCAGCCTGGCGAACGGGACGAGCCCGGCCCCGGCCAGCAGCTCGGCGAACCGGTCCGCCGGCCAGCTGTAGGCGGGCGTCACCTTGTGGTCGAAGCGGACCGGCTCCGGCGCCTCGGTCGCGAAGAACGAGACCAGGAGCAGGCCCCCTGGCGCCAGGACACGCGCCTGCTCGGCGAGCAGCGCGGGTAGTTCCTCAGGAGGGGTGTGGATCATCGAGTAGTGGGCCAGCACTCCGCCGAGCGTGCCGTCCTCGACTGGGAGGGCCTCCATCCGCGCCTCGTCGAACCGCAGCGCCGGATGGGCCCGCCGGGCGTGGTGGACCATGGCTGGGGAGAGGTCGAACCCGAAGGCATCCAGCCCGAGCTCGTGCAGCATGGCCGTCAGATGTCCCGGCCCGCAGCCGACGTCGGCCACTCGCGAATTTCCCGTCCCACGCACCAGCTCGGCGAAGGTGCCGATCATGTTCCGCGCGAACGGCCGCGTCTCCAGTCGATCAGCGAACATCGACGCATACAGCTCGACGACGCCGTCGTAGGCCGCCCTGGTCTCATCCTGGTGCTCCGCCACGGGAAGGAAGCTAACACCCACCGTTCGCGGCCGTCCTCCGCCCCCGTGCCGAATCCCGCGCCGTCGCAGTGGACTCGCTCGGCTGCCACGACAAGACCACCACCCGGGTCCGCAACAAGACCAGTAGGACCTGGAGCAGGACCGACACCTCGGGCCGCGGCCCGCCGCGGCGGCGCGAACCGCCGGACCCGCCACGGCGGCCCGCAGGGGCGGCGGTTCGCGGACCGCGATTCACACCACGCCGCTCTCCCACCACCAGGAGCCGGAACCGTACGAGGGGTACTGGACGCGGCTGTCGACGTGCTGCCACGAGTGCGTGTACGCCTCCAGGCCGGAGAAGCCGCAGGTCTCGGCGATCCGGTAGGTCTGCAGGGTGGTGTGACCGGAGACCACGATGTCGGCGGCGACGCCGTACACGTGCATGCTGTTGGACGCGCCGCCCACGGCCGCGTTGTGGGAGACGCTGCGGAATCCGGAGTTGACGGTGATGGCGCTGTTGCCCGCCTTCTTGCGCACGGCTTCCAGCTTGTACATCAGCCGGCGCACGTTCTCCTTGACCTCGGTGGACCCGACCTTGCCACCGCTGAAGCCCGAGCCGTCGGCGGAGTAGAACTCGCTCCAGTCGAAGTGTGCGGTCGAACCGTCGCTGCTCTCCAGGCTGTTGAGCACGCTCTGGGTCTGCGGGCCGACGACGCCGTCCGCGGTCAGGCCGTAGGCCGACTGGAAGCGCTGCACGGCGGCAGTCGTAGCCGGGCCGAACGCGCCGTCCCAGGCCACATACGTCTGCTGGGCGGTGGCGGCGGCCCAGCCGCCCACGCGGATCTGCAGCTCCACCACATCGGAGCCGGAAGTCCCTTGCTGGAGGGTGCGGCTCCACCCGTAGGCCGAGGCCGGTCCGGCCGAGCCGAGGTCGGCCGCGGCCGCGAGACCGAGCGCGGCCGCCACGCCCGCTGCGCCCCGGAACAGCGTGCGGCGGCCGACGGGGCGGCCGTGTCCTGCTGGATTCATGAGTTCTCCTTGTCTCCACGTCTGGTCCGCTCGACGCCCTGTCCTGGTCCGCCGGTGCGGGCGGTCGGCGTCAGGCGACCAGCGCCTGCCAGGTGTTGGAGCCGACGATGCCGTCGACGGTGAGGGAGTGCGCGGACTGGAAGGAGCGCACCGCGCTGTCGGTGGCCGGCCCGAAGGAGCCGTCGACGGTCAATGACGCCCCGTGCGCTACGAGTTGACTCTGAACGGCCCTGACCGCGGGTCCGGACGAACCCTGCTGCACGGTGACGATGAGCGCCTGCCAGGTGGCGGGACCGACGATGCCGTCGACGGTGAGGGAGTGCGCGGACTGGAAGGAGCGCACCGCGCTGTCGGTGGCCGGCCCGAAGGAGCCGTCGACGGTCAGCGACGCACCGTGCGCGACGAGCAGGTACTGCACCGTCTTGACGCGCTCACCGGTGTCCCCCTGCCGCACGGTGGGCCAACTCGTCGTCGGCGGCGGGTTGTAGGTGCTGCCCTTGGCGAAGGCCTGGAGATCCGACAGCGTGCCGTTGAAGGTGTCCTGGTCGCCGGGGAAGGTACCGGAGTCGGCGTACTGCCACAGCGTCTGGGCCGACCAGCCTGCGGGCAGGGTGCCCGGGCTACTGGCGTAACGGGCGATCCACAGCGGGTTGGTGGCGCCGAATCCGCCGTAGTTGCCGGTGCACGTGGTCCACCAGTCCGTGGTGGTGTAGATCGTGGGGTAGCGGCCGGTCCGGGTGCGCACCTCGTTGCTGAAGTCCCGGATCCAGGAGACCATCGCGCTCTGGCTCAGCCCGTAACAGGTGGCCCCGTAGGGGTTGTACTCGATGTCCAGCGCGGGCGGCAGGGTCTTGCCGTCGGCGCTCCAGCCGCCGCCGTGGCCGACGAACCAGTCGGCCTGCGCGGTCCCGCCGGAGTTGCCGGGCAGCGCGAAGTGGTAGGCGCCCCGGATCAGTCCGGCGTTGGCGGCGCCGTTGTACTGCTGGGAGAACGAAGGGCTGGTGTAGGTGGTGCCCTCGGTCGCCTTGACGTAGGCGAAGGCGGCACCAGCGCTGCTGACGGCGGCCCAGTCGACGGAGCCCTGATAGCCGCTGACGTCCAGACCAGCCGGGCCGGTGCTCGCGGTGGCCGCGAGTGTGGAGGATCGGGAGCCGCCGCCGAGACGCTGGAGTCCGGATCCGGCGTGGTCGTCCTGCGGGTGCGTCATGCGGACGGGCGCCGCTCCGCCGCCGGAGGGTGCCGCCGAGGCGGTAGGGGGCAGGGCGAGTGTGACGGCCAGGGCCACGGCCGCCAGGGCCGGCAGGCGGAAGCGGCGCCTGTGGGCCGTCTCCGCTTCGAACCGCGACAGGACTGCTGCGAGCATGCTTCTCCCCCGAGGTCAGGCCGGCGTCCGCAGGAGGTGGGGTGGGGGCGGACGAATGCGAGTGCGATACGCAGACCGGCGCGAGGCATGACGGCACGTGAGAGGCCGAGTCGTCATGTCGGTGCGGTGTGCGGTGGTGCGAGAGGTGGCGCGCATGCTTTTGATGTGTCTCTGACAATAAGCTACGCGTGTGGAACCCGTGGCGGAAGATGGCTGCGGGGACCGGCCCGGCCGCCGGAGCTCGGCCGGCCGGGCCCCTCTTCGGCCCGGCCGGTAACCGTCCGCGCCGGGTGCGCGGGCCGGCGACGCACGATGCCCTCGACAGCGACGGACTGCCGTGCTCCGGCGGCAGGTCACCCAGGATCTTGCACCGGTCCGCCGTCCACGGGCAGCGGGGTGACCCGCGCGAGCAGGTCCACAGGGACGCCCGACGCGCTCTCCGCCGCCATCGCCTGCGCCCGCTCTCGGGCTTGCCCGGTAAGGTGCGCGGCGGCGGGGGTGGCGTAGCGCGGCACGTCGCCGAACCGGGGATGCCAGAGCAGGTGGTCCCAGGGGGAGGGGTGGAGAGACCGGCGACCACCGGAATGCCGAGCCGGTCCACGTCATCGGCGAGTTGGTTCAACTCGGAGCCATCGATGCCGGGATCGATCAGGATCCTGACGACGGCTGCCCAAGTAGAGAAAATTGGGATACGGCCGTCCGACTGACGTCGTGGAGTCCTGCTGCCACCGGAACCCGACGTTGATACAACGCGCCCACCTTTTCCACGGCACCGTCACCGTCGCCTCGATCAGACTCTGGCTGCGCCCATGACCCGCCAGACAGGCCCTAAAGCAGGCTGAGTGCCCGCATCGCATCGCGTTCGATGCGCGAGAGCTCGTGGAGGATGGAGCCGGCCTGCGTGAGGTTCTTCGCGTCGCCGGATTCGCCTGCTGCCGCGATGAGTGCGGACACCTGTGTCCAGAGGGTGGCGGCCTCGGTATACAGGCTGTGGCCGGTGCGCAGGTGGCTGCTGCCGATCAGCTGGGCGCACTCGGCGAGGAAGTCCCGGTAGAGATTGCGGAACAGAGCGCCGCCGGTGCCGGCCCTCTCCATGAGGACGGCGGCCCGTGGCAGGTCCTCCCGCGGATTGTCGCTGCGCTGCAGCCACTTCGGCACTTGCGTGGCGGTTTTCTCGATCCCCCGGTGGCCCAGGTTCGCGATGGGCGGGTTCAAGAAGGCGTCGGCGCAGGTCTTGATCGCGGGGATGATCCGGTCCTGCGGTGTCCTCGGGCTACTGGGCACTGTGATGGTGAAGGAGCGGTGCTTGGCGGTCATGGGGCCGCGCTCGGCCCTGGCCCTGGCCAGGCTGGCGAGACTGGTGGTGACAGCTCCGCCCTGCGGGTCGGTGTCCACCAGGTAGGCGTCCTGTTCGTCGTAGCCGTACATGGCCACGACGTGGCCGCCGAAGTGCACCTTGGTGCTGAAGTAGTCCAGGTGGTAGCTGTCGAGCTGAAGGGCAACCGGCCTGCCGACGTCGATGGGTGCTGCTACGTTCTGCCAAGCCTTGCGCGGGGAGGTGGTCTCCTCGACCAGCAGCTCGAGTCCGAGTGCGGCGGCCAGGTTCCTGGTGAGCTCGAACGGCTTGACCCGACCTCCCAGGAAGGGAAAGCCCATGCCTTTGCTGTCCCAGTAGATGAAGGACAGTCCGGAGCCGAGCCCGAACAACATGGGCTCGGACAAGTCGAGTCCCTCGTGCCGCAGCAGCACGCCGAGCGCCGTCGTCTCGCAGTGCTGCATACCGCGGGCCTCGATGTCTTTCACCATGGTCATGCCGCTCATTCTCCTCCCTCACTGCGAGGGGCGCTCTGCGTATTCGTTCCGGAACCGTGTGCGCAGGTTCGAATCCTGCCGGGGCTGCTGGCCAGTCATGCGTGAACGGAACCCTCTGCGCGACGCGAGGACTCCGGCTGCGCTCTACGTGCCGCAGACTCACCGCCGAATCCAGCCGTTCGGATCTCCGCGTGGGTGCTGGTGAGCGTGGCGAGGCCGTCGCAGCGCTGCACCAACCGTGCCGCCGCCCGCCGGGGTTGACACGGGCCGGCAGCAGGTACCGAACCGGCTCCCTACCTGCTACGACGTCCTTGACGGTCTCTTGGCAACCTCGCGGGACATGGTGCGCGGTTGCGGGGAAACGAGCGGGGAGTGACACGTATTTGCTTGGTCGTCCTCACCCTCGCCGCGGGACTCGCGGCGATCGGCGCCGCCGGCTGGATCTCGCCGTGGTGGTGGCTCGCCGCCGTCCCCCTCGCCCTGCTGGGCCTGCTGGGCGCGTGGGACCTGCTGCAGCGCCGGCACGCGGTACTGCGCAACTACCCCGTCCTCGGGCACGCCCGCTTCCTCCTGGAGGGAATCCGGCCCGAACTCCAGCAGTACTTCGTCGAGCGGAACTTCGACGGCCGCCCCTTCGACCGGGATGTGCGCAGCATCGTCTACGAGCGGGCGAAGGGAACCGACGCCGAGCAGCCGTACGGCACCGAGCGGGACGTCTACCAGCCCGGCTACGAGTTCCTGGTCCCGTCCATGGCGCCCCGCCCGGTCCCGAAGACACCGCCCAGGGTGCGGATCGGCGGCCCCGACTGCGACCGCCCGTACGACATGGCGCTGCTGAACGTGTCGGCGATGAGCTTCGGCTCCCTGTCGTCGAACGCCGTGCTCGCCCTCAACGGTGGTGCCGCGGCGGGCGGCTTCGCTCACGACACCGGTGAGGGCGGCCTGTCGGAGTACCACCTGCGGCCGGGCGGCGACCTCGTCTGGGAGATCGGCACGGGCTACTTCGGCTGCCGGACCGACGACGGCGACTTCGATCCCAAGGAGTTCGCCGACAAGGCCGCGCACGACCACGTCAAGTGCGTGTCCCTCAAACTCTCCCAGGGCGCGAAACCCGGCATCGGCGGCGTCCTGCCCGGAGCGAAGGTCAACGCCGAGATCGCGCGGGTGCGGGACGTGCCCGAAGGGCGGACGGTGATCTCGCCGCCCTACCACCGGGTGTTCTCCACCCCGCGCGAACTCGTCCGCTTCATCGCCCATATGCGGGAGCTCTCCGGCGGGAAACCGACCGGCTTCAAACTCTGCCCGGGGTCACGCCGGCAGTTCCTGGCCGTGTGCAAGGCGATGATCCAGGAGGGCACGGCCCCGGACTTCATCATCGTGGACGGAGCCGAGGGCGGCACCGGCGCGGCACCACTGGAGTTCGCCGACCACGTCGGCACCCCGCTCACCGAGGGACTTCTCACCGTGCACAACGCCCTCGTCGGCGCGGGCCTGCGCGACCGCATAAGAATCGGGGCGAGCGGCAAGATCGCCACCGGTACGGACCTGGTCAAGCGCCTGGTGCAGGGCGCCGACTACGGCAACGCGGCGCGGGCGATGATGTTCGCCGTCGGCTGCATCCAGGCGCAGCGGTGCCACACCAACACCTGCCCCACCGGGGTGACCACGCAGGACCCCTGGCGCGCCCGCGCCCTCGACGTCGGCGACAAGACGCAGCGCGTCCAGCGTCTACAGGAGGCCATGGTGTCCAGCGCACTGCAGATCATGGCCTCCATGGGCGTCACCGACCCCTCGCAACTGCGTCCGCACATGCTGCGCCGGCGCATCGACCCCATCACCGAGCGCTCCTACGAGGAGCTCTACGAATGGCTGGCCCCGGGACAGTTGCTCGCCGAGCCCCCCGCGTCCTGGGCTGCCGACTGGCACGCCGCCGACCCCGACCGTTTCACCGTGTGATCTGGAGGATCCCTTGGCCCGAACCGTTGCCCGTGTGATCGTGGACGCGCTGAGCGAGCTCGGCGTGCGCCAGGTCTTCGGCGTCGTCGGTGACGCCCTCAACCCGCTGACCGACGCCATCCGCACCACCGAGGACGTGGAGTGGGTGGGCTGCCGGCACGAGGAGGCGGCAGCGTTCGCCGCGAGTGCCCAGTCACAGCTCAGCGGCACCCTCGGCGTGTGCATGGGCACCGTCGGACCCGGCTCCGTCCACCTGCTCAACGGCCTCTACGACGCGGCCAAGAGCCATGCGCCGGTCCTGGCGATCGCCGGTCAGGTGCCGCTCGCCGAAGTCGGCAGCGACTACTTCCAGGAGGTCGACAACGACGCGCTCTTCAGCGACGTGGCGGTGTTCCGGGCCACGGTCACCTCCCCCGACCAGCTGCCGCAGATGCTGGAGTCGGCGGTGCGCAACGCGCTGGGCCGCAAGGGCGTCGCCGTGCTCACCGTGCCGGGTGACCTGGGCGACCGGGACCTGACCGCCGACCGGCCGGCCCGCTTCTCCCTGAACCCGCCCGTGACCAGGCCGGAGGAGTCCGCGGTGCGCCGCGCCGCGGAGCTGCTCGACCGTGCGGAGCGCGTCACGCTGCTCGTGGGCCGGGGCGCCCGCGCCGCACGCGAGGACGTACTGGCCCTGGCCGACCGCCTGGCCGCGCCGATGGTGCTCACCCTGAAGGCCAAGGAGGGCTTCGAGGGCGAGACCAATCCCTTCCAGGTCGGTCAGACCGGACTGATCGGCAACCCCGCGGCGGCCTCGGCACTGGAGGACGCGGACACCCTCCTGTTGCTGGGCACCGACTTCCCCTACCGGGACTGGCTGCCGGAGGGCCGGACGGTCATCCAGGTGGACACCGAGGCCACCCACATCGGGCGTCGGGTCCCCGCCGAGGTTGGGCTCGTCGGCGACACGGGCGCGACCGTCCGGGACCTGCTCGGCCACCTGACCGCCGCGACTCCCGGTTCCGAAGGCGCCCGGGACCGCTCCCACCTGGAGGGCGCGCGCAAGAGCTTCGAGCAGTGGCGCGCGGGGCAGGCCCGGCTCGCCGACCCGGCGCACGACAAGGGTCTGGCCGGGCGGATCCGGTCGGCGCTGGACAACCGCGACCACGACATCCGCCCGGAGGCACTGGCCGCCGTTGTCGACCGGCTCGCGGACGACGACGCGATCTTCACCTCGGACACCGGCATGGCCACGGTGTGGCTCTCGCGCTTCGTCGAGATGCGCGGCGAGCGGCGGCTTCTCGGCTCCTACAACCTCGGCTCGATGGCCAACGCCATGCCACAGGCGCTCGGCGCACAGTGCCTGGACCGGTCGCGCCAGGTCGTGGCCTTCTGCGGCGACGGCGGGCTGAGCATGCTCCTGGGCGACCTGATGACCCTGAAGACCAGCAATCTCCCCGTCAAACTCGTCGTCTTCGACAACCGGCGGTTGGGCATGGTGAAGCTGGAGCAGGAGCAGGCCGGCCTGCCGGAGTTCGGCACCGTGCTGGACAACCCCGACTTCGCCGCCGTCGCCACGGCCATGGGCATCACCGGCATCCGCGTGACCGATCCGGCCCGACTGGAGGAGTCCGTGCGCCGCGCCTTGAGCACCCCCGGGCCCGTCCTGCTCGACGTGCTCACCAACCCGGATGAGATCGCCGTCCCCGCCAAGCCGACCGTCGAACAGGGCTGGGGCTTCGCAGTGGCCAAGATGAAGGAGATCGTGCGCAGCCACGGCGACTCGGACGCGCACTGAGCCCGTACCCCGCGGCCGTACGGGCCCGACCGGCCGTCCCCACGCGGGGGCGTGCCGGCGGGCCCGGACGACGCCGGAGGCGGTCACGGCCGCAACGCCAGTACGCCCGTGATCACGACCTACGGGTGGAGTACCGCCCTGGGACGGAACCGTTTGCCGTTGACCGTCTCCTGGTGCCCCGACTGCTGCGACCGACCACGGGTGCCGGCCTGTCAGTCGCGCCTGCCTCCGATTTGGTACGGCCGCATCATCTCGTTGTCCTCGTGCTCGAGGATGTGGCAGTGCCAGACGAAGCGACCAGGGTGGTCGAACAGGGCCTTCACCCGGGTGATTTCCCCCGGATAGGCGATCACGGTGTCCTTGAAGCCACGCTCCCGGCTCTCCGGCGGAATGGGTGACCCGTTGAACGGTTGCCGGTTCACCACCTCGAACGCCACCGCGTGGAGGTGGACTGGGTGGGCGTCGTCAGTGAAGTTGTGCAGCTCCCACGTTTCGGTCGCGTTCAGCCGTGGGTTCTCCGTCACCGGATCGGCCCAGTGGAGCAGCACCGGATTGCCGGCAGAATCGAGCGTCCCGAACATGGCTTCGACCGGTGTATCCGGTGGCACCAGGGGACTGCTGGAGTCCATCTCGTTGAGGGAGAGACGACGGGTGACACTCGACGAGCCGAGTGGTCCGAGCCGGGGCAGCCTGAGCCGATCCGGCGGGACGCTGGTGTCCTTGCTCGCCGACGGACCGACCACGAACTTCATCACCTGACCCGTGGTGGCCGGATCCGCCACGAGGAAGTCCACGCCGGGATCGCCCCGGCCGAAGGGCTCGTCCGCGCCCTCATTGATCAGGTACAGCTCGGTGCCTTCCCGGATCCCGGTGAAGTCGACGATGACGTCGGCCCGCTCCGCGTTGGCCAGCAGCAGCCGCTCCAGCCGCACCGGCGCGGGCAGGAACCCGCCGTCGTTGCCGATCTGCCACAACGGCAGGGCCGACTGGGCCGGCCGGGCGGTCGGACTCTCCGCGATCTTCAGGACGAGGAACCGGGCGTTGCAGCCGTTGAGCAAGCGCAGCCTGTAGCGGCGCGGTTCGACCTCGAGCTTCGGCCATGTCCGGCCGTTGACCACCATGGTGTTGGCGAAGAATTCGGGGTTCCAGATGGGGGACACATCCGTGGTGGGAATGTACGAACCCGCGTACCCGTCGAAGTATTCCCGGCTCGTGGGGTAGAACAGCGAGCCGTCCGAGTTGAACGAGCGGTCCTGGATGGCCAGGGGGATCTCGTGGTACCGGGTGCCCGGCGGGTCACCGAGGGCGGGCGCCGGTCCGGGCAGAGCCCCCTTGGGCAGGTCGCACTCGCCGCCGCGCAGCAGATAGAACCCCACGGGCCCGGCGTAGACGTTGAGCCGGGTCAGTCCCAGGGTGTGATCGTGAAACCAGAGGGTCGCCGCCCGCTGGTCGTTGGCGTACTGGAAGGTCGCGGTACCCGGCTCCCACTTCAGGCCATGTGCATCGGCGAACTTCCGACGGAACTCGGCGTAGAACGAGCCCACGGTGGCGAACCCGGAAGGGAGGTCGTTCGCGCGTGGCAGGTACCACGCTTCGGGGTGGCCGTCGCTCTCCTCGGCGGAATACCCCCCGTGCAGGTGCGTGACGATCGGCACGGGGCCGGTATACGGACCCGGCGTCGATGTGAACGCCGGTCGGCAGTCGCGCCCGGTCTTGCCCCCCGGCGGGTTCGCCCAGTGCAGAGTGGGGTCGACCGCGAGCAAGTGCGGGAGGAAACGGCCCTGGCTGTCGACGAGATCGTTCACCCAGGTGACCCGGACGGGCCGGTCGACCCTGGCCTCGATGGTGAACGAGGGGTAGTTGAAGGTGTCGTCGTCCGCGAGCGAGCCGTACCCCCACAGAGTGGTGGAGGGCAGAGTGGGTGGCAACACCTGCTGGTTGAACTGCCGGACACCGATGACGTAGCTGTCGATGCCGTGCCGCCGCGAGTGGGGATCCTTCGGCATCACCGGCGGAATCACCAGGTCGGTGACGTATTTCGGGATGGTCGTGGGGTCCAGGGTGGAGACTGGGAGTCCGGCGGCAGACCCGGCCCCCAGGCCCCCCGCGGTCCCGTTCGGGCGTGCCACCGCCCCATGAGGTACTGGGAGGGCCAGGGCCGCCCCACCGACGGCCCCGGCCACGAGCAAGTCTCTTCGTGCGATCATTTCACTCGCCTTCCGCAGCCCGGGGAGTCGGGCACCCCCTTACTGGATGCTATGGCGCATGCACAACGAGTAACCGTATGGGCGTTAAGCGTGTCGTCGGGTTGTCTGGGCCGGGCGACGTGCGGCCTGCCATCGGCGCAATGACGGCCACGATCCGTCAGTTGCAAATGACCGCATCCATCTGTCGGGACGACGGGCCATGAATCCCAGGGCCCCGGGTTCGGTGCGCCTGATCGACTCCGGGACGCGGAAAAAGCAGCCTTGCAGACTAGGCCGCGGTCCCGCAGCCAGGCGGCGTCACGCTGCCGGACGAGCTTTCCAGCGCTGCCCCCCTGCGCCCGGACCGGCGCCGCACGAGTTCGACGGTCTCCCACGACACGGCGGCAACGGCCACCAGCGCCAGGAGCAGGTAGAAGACAAACAGTTTGTGCAGGTCGTCGAGGAAGTACCAGATCGATGCGGTGGCACTGAACCAGAAGGCGACCAGTGAGCCGGCGCCGCGCTCCTGGCTGCGTACCGCGCCGAGGAGGCAGCAGGCGGCGGCCAGTGCCAGCAGGGCGGCGATGGCGACGTAGGAGCCGGCCCAGCCAATCTCGGCGCGCCGCAGTTCGGAGTTGACCGCCACCGTCTCGGCCGCCGGTCCCCAGCCCACCGCGCATGCCAGGCGTGTCGACCATGGCAGCGTCGCCACTCCCAACACTCCGGCCGCAACGGCGACCTGGCCGAAGTGAGCGGTGTCCACCAGGTGGCCGTGTGCGCACAGCAGCGAAAGCAGACAGCCGAGCAGAGCCAGAGCGCTGTCGGCGGACGGGCGCAGTGAGATGCGGAACCTGTCGCGGGGAGCGGTTCGGCCGCCGGGCCGCGTCGCTCGGGGCGGCGGCGGAAGAGCGGTGGCCCTGGCCGTCGGCATGGAACTCTGTGTGACGGCGTCGGCGAGGGACGCGCGCATCTCTCCAGCATCGGCGAATCGTTCCGCCGGGTCCTTGCGCAGTGCGCTCAGGATCACTGCCTCCACCGCCGGCGGTATCTGGGGCCGGAACCGGGCGGCCGGCTCGGGTTCGGCGTACAGGTGCTGATGCATGACGGCGAAGGGCGAGTCGCCGCGGAACGGGGGCTGTCCGGTCAGCAGTTCGTGCAGGAGGCACCCCGTCGCGTACAGATCGGCCCGGTGGTCGACCTCCGCGCCGCTGATCTGCTCGGGCGAGAGGTAAGCGGGGGTGCCTATGGCCGCACCGCTGCCGGTGATACGGGTGGCGGCCTCGGTGAACGCCTTGGCGATGCCGAAATCGAGGACCTTCACGGTGTCGGGCCCGGTGAGCATGATGTTCGAGGGTTTGATGTCCCTGTGCACGATGCCGCGTTCGTGGCTGTGCCGCAGCGCGTCCAGAACCGCGCAGGCCGTGCTGATGGCGTCGGCGACAGGCAGTGGGCCCTCTCGGAGGACCTCGGCGAGGGTGGCGCCCTGCACGTACTCCATGACCAGGTAGGGCCGGGGTCCGTCCGGGTGCGGCTCCTCGCCGACGTCGTGGATGGTGGCCACCGCTGGATGATTGAGCGCGGCGGCCGCATGCGCCTCACGCCGGAAGCGGGCTCGCGACTGTGGATCGTGGGCCAACTCCGAGGAGAGCAGCTTGACCGCGACGGTACGGCGCAGCTGCCGGTCCACCCCCCGATGGACCGTTCCCATGCCGCCCTGCCCCAGCTTCTCGGCCAGCTCGTACCGGCCACTGAGGACCATGTCCCGCCCCACACACGCCTCCCATTTATACGGATCCCGGCGCAGCTTACGGCGCGACCTCGACAGGCCGATCGCCACCGCCCCCGCCGGGCGCGTCGCAGGGCAGGCGCGGGCGGGCGCGCTGCCGAGTTCACGTGACGAGTCGGCCAGGGGCCCGGCCGAGCATCTCGTCGACGTCGTCGACACCGATGCTGAGCAGGATCCGCGGTGCCGCCCCGCCCCCCGGGTTCGCCTCGGCCACCCCCCGAGGTTGGTGTCGCCGATGCGCATGTAACCGGTGCCCGGCCCGCCGGCATGGCCGCCGCGCAGCGGCTGATCGAGGAGCACTGCCCCTACCTGGACGGCCTGGAGGAGCAGCTCGACGCCCCCTATGCCTACCGGCCGGGCGCGGCCGCGTGATGCACATCGACGAGTCCTGGATCCTGGAGGTCGCCGAGCGGGCCGGGCACCGGGACCCGAGCGTGGACGACTTCGGCCTGCCCGTGGCCGCGGTGGCCCGCCACCGCGGCGAACTCCTGGACCACCCCCGCTATGACGGCCCCTACGCCCGCGGCGCGGCGCTGGTGCACACCGTCGGCCGCTGCCGCCGGCTGGAGCGCTCCTGCCTCACCGTCGCCTGCGCGACCGCAGTGGTGTACCTCGAAGCCAGCAACATCCGCGTCAGCCCCACCCGCGAGCAACTCACCACGCTCGCCCACGAGCTGAACAACCCCCGCTGCACCGCCGCGAGAATCGCTGCGATGCTCCACACGTGGAAACCCTGGCCGGCTCGACCGGCGACCCCAGGCGGACGGCGGCCCGAGGCCGGTCGCGAGAGCGGTGACGACGGGGCGGCCCGAGGCGCGGGCCGATGTCCAGGGGCAGACCCTGGGAGTAGTCACCCGACTCATGTCGGGCGGCCGGTCCCGGCATCGCTCAATCAAGTTCAGCAGCCTCACGCTGCGCGGGACCGGGGCGGTCTGGGAGGGGCGTCGAGGGAAACCGTCCGAATCGGGGAGTCGGCCTGCGCAAGGCGAGGGGAAGACTGTCGGCGAGCGCCACGGCCCTCGTCGGCCGTCAAGGCCGGCGTGCTGATGTTCTTGGTCTTGCTGACCCACTGCGGCAGCGTGAGCCGTCCGGCCGAGGGAGCGGGTGTGCGACGACGGAGCGGCACGTGGCCGCGCTCGGACCGGCCGTCGTGGTGTCCGTGCTGGTCGCGGTGAGTGTCGCAGGCCAGGAAATCTCGTAGGAGGGTCAGGTGCGGCGCCACCGCCGCAAGGCAGTCGTCCGCCTGGCGGCCCGTGGTAGTCCGGTCGTGGTCGCTGGTCCGGCTGGGGATTCCGATCATGGTGAGACCTCCGTTCGCTGTCTCACCTTCCCCCAGCGAGGACCCCTCGCGCGTCGTCCTCGCGCAGTGAATCCTGGGTACCACGGCCGCAGTATCCGGGAGGCCCGCCTACAGCCGGGGCAGACATGCTGGGGCCTACGTGGGCACCTCTGAACGCAGCGGATCTGGCGCCGCGCTGGCCAGGCCGCACTGGTAGGCGATGACCACGAGCTGGGCCCGGTCGCGGGCCGCCAGCTTGGTCATGGCCCGGTTGACGTGGGTCTTGGCGGTCAGCGGGCTGACGAACAGACGTTCGGCGATCTCGTCGTTCGACAGACCCAGGGCCACCAGCCCCAGGACATCGCGTTCCCGTGGCGTCAGGCACTTCAGCCGCTCGTGCACCTCTCCTGGGCGGGGGTTCGGCTGCGCGAGGAAGCGCCTGATCAGCGCGCCCGTGGCCGCGGGTGACAGCAGTGCGTCGCCGGCTGCGACCGTGCGGACGGCCTCGACCAGTTCCTCAGGGCGCGCGCCCTTGCCAAGGAAGCCGCTCGCTCCGGCGCGCAGCGCTTCGGCCACGTGCTCGTCGTCCTCGAAGGTGGTCAGGATGAGCACTCTCACCGCTGCGAGATCTACGGACTCGCTGATCAGCCGGGTGGCGTCGAGGCCGTCCATCTCCGGCATGCGGATGTCCATCAGCACCACGTCCGGGTGCTGGGTCCGCGCCAGCTCCACGGCCTCGTGACCGTTGGACGCCTCGCCGACCGTCTCCATGTCGCTGGTGGAGTCGAACAGCATCCTGAAGGTGCCTCGCAGCAGGGCCTGGTCATCGGCAAGCAGTACGCGAATCGTCATGTCCGTCCCTCCTTGGTGTCTCGCCGATCAGCAGGCCGGGGCGCAGCGGCAGCTCGGCCGTCACGCTGAAGCCGCCCTCGGGGCGCGGTCCCGCGTGCAGCCGGCCCCCGACCGTGGCCACCCGCTCACGCATCCCGATCAACCCGTGCCCGGTACCCGCAGGGGGCGGACGATGCTGCGCGGTCCCCCCGTCATCCTCAACGGTGATCGTCAAACGTTCGGGGTGATGGTGCAGGATCAGGCGGGCGTGGTCGGCCCCGGCGTGCTTGCGCACGTTGGTCAGGGCCTCCTGAACGATGCGGTACGCGGCCAGATCGACCGCCGGCGCCAGGGGGGCGGCGGTGCCGTGCCGGGTGTGGCTGACCTCGAGGCCGACGCGTTCGAAGGACGCCAGAAGCACCGGAATGTCAGCCAGGCCCGGCATGGGGTTGCGAGGCGCGACCGGATCGCCGGACTGCCGCAGCAGCCCCACGGTCACCCGTAGCTCGTCGAGCGCCGACCGGCTGGTCTCCCTGATGTCCTCCAAGGCCGTCAGCACTTGTTCCGGTTGCTGCTCCGCGAGATGGGCGGCCACGCCGGCCTGGGCGTTGATCAGTGCGATGTGGTGCGCGACGATGTCGTGCAACTCGCGCGCGATACGCACCCGTTCGGCCGCCACTCGCTGCTGCGCCTCCTGCTCACGCGTGCGTTCGGCGTGCTCCGCCCGTTCCTCCACGGCCGCCACGTAGGCGCGCCGGGAGCGTAGGCCGTCGCCGATGGCGGCGGGCAGCGCCGTCCAGGCCAGCAGTGCCGCGTTGTCGGGGTTCAGCCACGAGCGAGGGGCATACAGGATGGCGGAGCCCACCAAGACGGCGGCCGAGGCGCAGGCGCTGGTCCAGGCGGTCCGTCGGTCGGTCAAGAGGGCCACGGTGTAGACGGACACCAGAACCGGGCTGATCACGAGCGGGCTCTCCCGGAACCCGAGGACCAGGAAGCCCACCCCGCACCCGAGTGCGACGGCCAGTACGCCGATCGGGTGGCGGCGTCGCCAGATCAGTGCCGAGCAGCCGACGCCCGCCAGTACCAGGGCGGTCCAGCGTAATGAGAACCGGTGCTCATGCGGTTCGATCGAGGCAGCCACCACGGACAGCAGGAAGAGGACAGCCAGGCCCAGCCCGTCCGTCACACGAATCCGGGTCGCCGCTTGCCCCCTCTCGTCGCTGATCAGCACCATGCCACCACCGTAGGGTCGACGGCCGGATCGAGCATCACATCGCCAGTCGCACCGATCGACGGCCGGCCGGCGCAGAAACGCCTCGCCCCGGCGACCGACTGCTCCGTCACGGCTCTGCGGATGCAGGCGGTCCGATGACGCACCGGCGATCGCCCGCGCCGACCCGCTGCGCGGACGGAGCGGAGATCACCGCCCTCCAGGAGGATCGCCGGGACGTGCCCGGAGGGGCCACGGGACGATCTTGAAGCCCCGAGCGCCCGGAGCCGCCTCTCCAGGGACCGTCCGACCCGAACCCGCCTCTTTCCACGAGCCATTGACGAGCGACCCCGACCGGTACGTACTCCCACCTCCGCCGCCGCGCACGGCCGTCGTGGTCATCGCGGAGGCTGGGCGTCGCGCGTCTGCCGTTCGGAGGTCAGGCGGAGGATGTCGGCGAGGCCGCGCTCGCCGGTGCGGTTCTCTGCGGGCAGGATGTAGGTCCGCAGGCCGCAGACGGTCGCACCACCGTCACGGACCGGATTGTCGCCCACCATGAGCGTGGCCCGGGGCTCGGTGCCGAGATCGGCACACGCCTTGAAGAAGAGGTGCGGATCGGGCTTCTCGCGGCCCTGCTCGTACGAGATGACACAGCTGTCGATCAGGTCACTCATCCCGTGGTGGGCGAGGTGAGCGCGCAGATCCCAGGCGAAGTCGCTGACGACGGCGATGCGCAGGCCGCTGGAACGGAGTGCGCGCAGGGTGGGCTCGGTGTCGGGATACGGGATCCAGGCATCCGGCGCGGTGAGTTCCCGGTACGCGGTCTCTTCCGCGCCGCGCAGGAAGTCCACGTGCCGCCACCACCCGCGCATGGCCTGCCGGTGCCGCTCGGGCGACAGGTCGCGGCCCTGCTGCAGTGCGCCGACGGACGGCAGTTGGAAGGCGGTGCGCAGTTGGCGGGAGATCTCGGCCTCGGCCCCGGGTGCGTCGAGCAGCGCGAGGCGGCCGGACGCGTGACCCACTCGGCGCAGCCAGGCCTCCAGGGGGATCATCTGGAAGAGCGTATTGCTGAAGTCGAAGAGCACACCCTGCACCGGGGGTAGCGGCGCGGCCCGCTCGGCGTCGCTGGGGCGGTAGGCGCTTGGTGTTTCGAACAGTGTCCGCATCACGAGGGGGGCTGTTCTTCGGCGGCGACCGTCTCCACGGGCACGCCCAGGTCGCGGATGGCGGCGAGCTCGGCCTCGGGAGTGTGGGTGTCGGTGATGACCGCCTCGTAGTCGGCCACGGTGCCGTAGGCATACGTGGCGGTCTTGCCGAACTTCGAGTGGTCTGCCAGGAGCAGGGCGTGCTTGGCGGAGGTGAGCATGGCCAGTTTGACCTCGACGTAGTCGTTCATGGGGTGGAAGAGCCGGCCCTCCAGGATCGCGGTGGCGGACATCAGCGCGAGATCGGCGTGGATCTGTGACAGCGCACGGGTCACCGCGGGGCCGGTGCAGGAGTTGAAGTCGCCGCGGTAGCGCCCGCCCAGGAGGGTGATGTTCACCCTGGACTCGGAGCCGAGGCGCTGGGCCAGGCCGACCGAGTTGGTGACGACATGCAGCTGGTCCAACCCGGCCAGTACCGGGACCAGCGGGAACAGGGTGGTCGAGTCGTCCATGAGGACCGTGGTGCCTGGCTTGATCCGGTCGGCGACGGCTGCGCAGAGGGCGTTCTTGGCCGCCAGGGCGCTGCTCTCCCGGAAGCGGGTGGCCATTTCCATGGTGAGGGCGGGGAAGGCGAGGGCCCGCCCGCGCTCCTTGCGGAGGAGGTGACGCCCGGCGAGGTCGTCCAGGTCCCGGTGCATCGTCATCAGGCTCACGCCGAACTGCTCGGCGAGGTCGTCGATGCGCGTCTCGCCATGTTCGGCGACGTAACGCAGGACGGCCTTGCGCCGCTCCTCGACGACGGCGTGGGACGATCGCGTGCGGGCGGCCACGGCGCCCCTCCTTCCCTTCGGTCGTGCTCGTTCGGCGGCGGGGAACGGAAGCCACCCTCACGCACGGCTGCGACTGCGGCGTTGTCGACGTGCAGGCGGTCGGTGACGCCAGTCTCGCAGTTTCGCACATGGGCCGCGGCCGGCCGGGCCCGTGCCCCGGCCCCGGGACGGCCGGGGCCGGGGCGGACCGAGTACGCTCCTGCCGAAGCACTAGGGACCGTCCACCGTTACCAGCACCTTGACGTGCTCCGGATCGAGGGAGGCCCGGAAGGCGGCAGCCGCTTCTTCCAGGGGGTAGGTGGCGGTGACGATCTCGGCGGCGTCGAAGGAGCCCGAGCTGATGAGGGAGAGGGCGACGCGATAGTCCTCGGTGGTGTACATGAGGGTGCCCTCGATGCGGATCTCCCGGTCCTGGACCAGGTCGAGGCGGACCGGCGTGGCACCAGCGGCCCCCACGCCCACGACAACGACGTGACCGCCCTTGGCGACCAGGTCGGTGGCCTGGGCCATGGACTGTTCCCGGGCGACGCAGTCGAAGACGACGTCGGCCGGGCCTCCCAGCGCGGCACGGGCCGTGGAGACCAGGTCGGGGGCGTCGGCGGGCAGGGCCGCGTCGGCGCCGAGGCGCAGCGCCCTGTCCCGCTTGCCCTGCCGCAGGTCGGTCACCACGATCCGGTCGGCACCGGCGTGCCGGGCGGCGATGAGCGTGAACAGTCCGATGGGGCCGGCGCCGAGAACGGCGACCGTACGGCCTGCGAGGTCGCCGGCCTTGGCCACGGCGTGCACCGGGGTGGCCAGGGGCTCGACGAGGACGGCTTGGATGTCTGTCATGCCGTCGGGGACGCGTTGGACGCGGTCGGCGGGGATGGTGAACAGGTCGGCGAGGGCGCCGGGGGTCTGGCAGCCGAAGACCTTCAGTTCCTCGCAGATGTTGTAGCGGCCGGACCGGCACTGTGGGCACTGGCCGCAGTACAGGTTCGGTTCGACGATCACCCGGTCGCCGGGGGCGAAGTCCTCGGCCCCCGGGCCGGTGGCCACCACGACGCCCACCGCCTCGTGGCCGGGGTGGTAGGGAAGGTCGATGAACGGATGGTGTCCGGCCGCGGCATGGGTGTCGGATCCGCACACGCCGACGATCGTGGGGCGTACCAGGAGTTCGTCGTTCCCGGGGACGGGGACGGGCGCCTTCTCGACGACGATGTCGTCGAGGGAGCGGACAAGTACGCGGCGGATCAGCTGGGTCATGGTGACGGGGTTCCGTTCGGTTCGGGCGTTCACGTGGAGAGGAGGCCGGAAGGGGTGTGGCGCTTGCGTTCGGTGCTCGCTGCAAGGCGGGCCATCGTGTGCGGTGCCGCCGATGGTGGACGGACGGCGTCGCTGCGGACGTCCGGCTCGACGACGCTGTGTGCCTCATCGGTGATCGCCCCGTGGGACCGCAGCGCCCGAGTCGGGTCGGCCCTCATTTGACGGCTCCCAGGGACAGCCCGCGCACCAGCTTGTCCTGGGCGGCGAAACCGGCGATCAGGACGGGCAGGGAGACCAGCGTGGCCGCCGCGCACAGCCTGGCCAGGAACAGGCCTTCGTTGGTGATGAAGCCCACCAGGAAGACCGGTGCGGTGGAGGCCTGGGTCGCGGTGAGGTTCACGGCGAACATGAACTCGTTCCAGCTGAAGATGAAGCAGATCAGCGAGGTGGCGGCGATTCCCGGCATGGCGACCGGGGCGACGATCCGCAACAGCACCGTGGGCAGCCCCGCGCCGTCGACCTCGGCCGCTTCCAGGATCTCCCTGGGCACCTCCGCGAGGAACGACCGCATCATCCATACCGCGATCGGCAGATTCATCGCGGTGTAGAGGACGACGAGGGTCCAGATGTTGTCCAGCAGTCCGACTTCTTTGACGATCATGTAGATCGGCAGCAGCGCAGCGATGAGCGGCAGGAACTTCGTGGACAGGAAGAAGAACATCACGTCCGTCCACTTCCTGACCGGCTTGATGGACAGCGCGTAGGCCGCGGGCAGCGCCAGGGCGAGGACCAGCAGGGTGGAAAAGACGCTGGCCATGGCCGAGTTGAGCAGGAACGGGGTGATGTCCCGGCCCAGCAGGAGCCTGTACTGGTCCAGGGTCAGCGGCGCGAAGGGACTGGGCGGGTTGGTCGCCGCGTCGGACTCCTGGTGGAAGGAGGTGAGAACCATCCAGGCCACCGGCGCGAAGAAGGCCAGGGTGACCAGCCATGCGACGAACGTCCACAGGGGCGACAGACGCGGCGACTGCCCGGGGTCGTTGTGACGTCGCCGAGGGAGCCGGCGTGTGACGGGACTGGACGATGCACGGGCGGCCGCGGTCGTGCCGGTCATCGGGACACCTCTTCACGGAACAGGGAGGCGACCACGCGCAGGGCGAACGTCGCGATGACGATCGAGCCGATCACCACGACGACACCTGCGGCCGCGGCCTGGCCGTACTCGAACTTGCGGAACATGGTCAGGTAGATCTCGTAGGGCAGGTTCGTCGTCTGGGAGCCGGGGCCGCCCTGCGTGATGGTGTAGACGGCGTCGAAGGTCTGCACCACGAAGATGCTGCCGAGCACGATGCCCAGCTCGATGTACTGCCGCAGATGCGGCAGCGTGATGAGGCGGAAGGTCTGCAGCGCCGAGGCCCCGTCGACCTTGGCGGCCTCCAGCACGTCACCGGGCTGCGCCTGCAGGCCCGCCAGCAGGATGAGCATCATGAACGGCGTCCACTGCCACACGAGCGCGGTGACCAGGGCGGGCATGGGGAAGGACGAGACCCAGTCGACGGTGGGGCTGTTCGTGGCCCCGAACAGCCGGTAGACGGCGTTGACGGTGCCGTTGAGGAGCCCGTAGTCGGGGTTGTAGATGGCGTGCTTCCACACCAGAGCGGCAGCGACCGGCATGACCAGGAACGGCGCGATGAGCAGGGTGCGTGCCAGACCGCGGCCGAAGAAGTGCCGGTCGAGCAGCAGGGCCAGGCCCAGGCCCAGCACCACGCTGAGGACGACGACGGACGCGGTGAGGACGACGGTGTTGAGGACCGCGTTGCGCAACCGTTCGTCGGTGAAGACGAAGGCGTAGTTGGACAGGCCGGTGAAGTGACGGTCACCCGGTCGCAGGATGTTCCACTGGAACGTGGAGATGACGAGCGTGGCCACGAACGGCAGCTGCGTGACGGCGATGGTGAAGATCAGTGCGGGCAGCAGCGGAAGGCGACGCCGCCACCCGCGTTCGCCCGGGGACTTGAGCGGTCGGGCGGCTGGTCGCGGACGCCTCGTGTGGGGACGGTCTAGCGTGATCATGGAGTGACTTTCTTCCGCCGCGGAGCGGTGCGGACTGGGACGGCCGCTCCGGCCGGCTCGGGGGCCGGCCGGAGCAGGGCGGCTCACTTGTAGTTCTTGGCGACGCCCTCGGCC
The DNA here is from genome assembly GCF_043081525.1 of Streptomyces sp. NPDC014864. Taxonomy (NCBI): domain Bacteria; kingdom Bacillati; phylum Actinomycetota; class Actinomycetes; order Kitasatosporales; family Streptomycetaceae; genus Streptomyces; species Streptomyces sp. NPDC014864. The sequence continues at coordinate 430,573 of NZ_JBIBWT010000003.1, read as the reverse complement.
TGCTTCTGGCCGTCGTCGAGTGCTGTGTCCACGCTGGTCTTGCCGGCGATGGCGGCGGAGATCTCCTGCGTCGTCTTGGTCCCGAGGTCCTGGAACTCGGGGATGGCGACGAACTGGATGCCCACCGTGGGCCGCGGCTGCACGCCCGGGTTCGCGGGATCGGCCTGCTGGATGGACTGCAGGGTGATGTCACCGAAGGAGCCGGCGGCCTTCTTGTACTGGGGGATCTGGTAGGTGCTGGCCCGCTTCCCGGCGGGCACCCGCGACCAGCCCAGCTTCTCACCGACGAGCTTCTCGTACTTCTTGCTGGAGGCCCACAGCATGAACTTCGAGGCGGCGTCGGCGTTCTTGGTGGTCTTCGGCATCGCCCACGCCCAGGCCCACAGCCAGCCGCTGTTCTTGGTCTTCTCCACGGGAGCGTAGGCGTAACCGATCTTGCCGGCGGCCTTGCTGGTGCTCGGGTCCTCCAGAGAACCGGCCGCGCTGGTGGCGTCGTACCACATGGCGACCTTGCCCTGGCTCATCGCGTTCAGGCACTCGGTGAACCCGGCCTGCGCCGCCCCGGCCTCGCCGTGCCTGCGGACCAGGTCGACGTAGAACTTCGTGGCGTCCTTGAAGCCGCCCGTGTTGACCTGGGCCTTCCAGTCCTTGGTGAACCAGGTGCCGCCGAAGGTGTTGACGACGCTGGTCAACGGTGCCCCCAGCTCGCCCCAGCCCGCCAGGCCGCGCAGGCAGATGCCCTTCATGCCCGGCTTCGCGCCGTCCACCTTGGCGGCGAGGTCGGCCACCTGCTGCCAGGTCGGGTGCTCGGGCATCTTCAGGCCCTTCTGGGCGAACACGTCCTTGCGGTACATGAGGAAGGACGACTCGCCGTAGAACGGCAGGGCGTAGAGCTTGCCGTCCGAGCCGGACAGCGACTGGACCATCGGCTTGAGCAGGTCGCCCTTGTCGAAGCTCGTGTCCTTGTCGGCGTAGGAGCCGAGTTCGTGCAGCCAGCCGTTCTTGTACCAGATGGGTACCTCGTAGGCACCGATGGTGGCCACGTCGTACTGCCCGGCCTTGGTGGCGATGTCCTGGGTGACCTTGTCGCGCAGCTCGTTCTCCGGCAGCACCGTGAAGTTCACCTTGATGCCGGTTTCCTTGGTGAAGGTGCTCCGCGTGAGCTTCGCGATGTCCTCCATCTGCGGATTGCCGACCATCAGCACGTTGATGCTCTTGCCGCCCGACGAGGAGCCGCCGGCGCCGGCTCCGGAGCAGGCGGTGGCGAGCAGCGCGGTGGTGGCGGCGCAGGCCATCAGGGCATATCTCGTCGATCGGGTGAAGCTTGTCGGACGCATGACGGGGACCTCTCGTGCGGGTGGGTCGGAAAACGGCCTGTGGGGCACTCGTGGCGGCACGGCTCGTGGGTGCAACCGCTCAGCGAGGGCTCTCGTCGAGACATCGACCGAGGCTCGACCGAGTAAGAGGGATGCCCCCCGGGGTGTGGGTGCGGCATCGATGGCGGAATTATTAGCAGCATAGTGCGCCGTTGTTAACACATCTTGCGAGAAAACTTTCTGAGATCTATCGTGATCTCGCCTTGCAGACACAGGACTCCGGCGCCTCGCGTCCGACGGCCGCCGGTGCAGCCCTCGGCGGCCCACCCGTCGGAGTTCCGCGCCCCCCGCCCCCATCCCCGAGGAATCCCGCATGAGAGCCGGCCCGCATCCCCCAGGACCACCCGCGGTCGTCGTCGCCGGAGACGCACGGTGGATCTCACCCCCGCCCGGACCGTCCCGGGCGACATCGCCCATCAGCCGCGGCCGGGGGGGCTCCTGCCCCAACGTCGCGGCCGCGCTCGGACGCCTCGGAGTGCCGGCCGTGCGGGGGGACGCTCAGCCGCCGTTCCATCGCGGCGGCGTGCCCATGCCGACGCCGCAGCCGTAGGGGCCGGTCGATCCTTCGGACTCGACCCGCTTTCCGTTCGCCGGACATCGCCGCACTCAGTCCACTCCCGAGCGGGGGGCCGGGACGGCGAGGCGGGCCAGAATCCACGTCCCGTGGTCGTCGTGGTGCAGGTCGACCCGGGTGGACAGGGTGTGGACGATGTCGAGGCCGCGGCCGTGTTCGTCCGGATCGTCGTCCGTGGGGCGGTGGTGCGACGGAGTGGGGTCACCGTGATCGCCCATGATGATGCCAAGAGTGCCTCGGGCGAGGACCAGATGGAGCGACATCTCGCTGCGCCCGTGGACGGCCGCGTTCGCGGCCAGTTCACCCACGATCAGGAGGGCCGAGTCCTGAATGTCGTCGGACAGCTGCCAGCGCCTGAGCACTGTTCGGGCGGCACGTCGCAGGCAGCCGACGAGTGCCTCGTGCGCCGGAAGTGTGAACCGGGCCTTCACCGGCCGGTGCGGGTTCGAGGAGCGCGGGCCCGGGCAGGGTGTGCCGCTCCTCTGAGTGGTGAGCGGGGCGCCGTGGTCGATCGACGGGGCGGTCTCGGAAGACATGGCCGTAGCTTTCGGACTGGCTGGGAGGGTCGGTGCCACTTCGGGTGGCGGGTGACCGGCCACAGAGAGCCGGGCCAAGGTTTGTCCTTATGCCTGTCTACGCCCGACTCGGTCCATTTGCAATAGAATCGCGAATAAAATCACGGAAAATGCGATAAACGACTGATAGATCTCTCACCCGATGGACCCGAACCTGTCACCGGCGCGGGCTCCAGGCGCCGGTCACTCCGACGCGCTTGCCGAGTCGAGGCGGGCCCAGACGGGCCAGAGGGCCTCCTCGGCTTCGCGGTAGAGCTGGTAGGCCTGCTCCAGAACCGCGACCCGCTCGGGGGCCGGTTCGTGTCGCCTGACGACCTGGGCGTCGGCGAACGGCCCCGTCCCGTCGCCGATCGGCCCGACGGCGCCCGCGGCGAGCAGCGCGGCCCCGCGGGCGGCGCTCTCCTCGACGTCCGTCACCAAGACCGGCCGCCGCAGTGCGTCGGCGAACATCTGGCTCCAGACGACGCTGCGCGCCGCGCCGCCGGTCAGCCTGGCCGGCCCGGTGATCGGCAGGTGGGAGCAGAGGACATCGACGTGCCATCGGTGGTTGAGGACGACACCTTCCAGCAGTGCCCGCAGCAGGTGCCCGCGGCCGTGCCAACCGCGCAGGCCGAGGAAGCCGCCGCAGGCCGGGCGCTGGTGGGGGGAACCGTAGACGAAGGGATGGAACAGCACCTCGGAAGGGCCCTCCAGATGTGCACCCACCTCCTGACCGATGGCGCTGTAGACGTCCCCGCGGGGTCCGGCCGGTGAATCCATGATCCGCAGGAACCACCCGAGGTTCGCCACCGACGCGGGCGAGGTGGACATGAGCATCCACTGCCCCGGGCGGAGAAATCTGCGGCACTGCCAACGCAGGTCGGTGACGGGGCGGTCCCAGACCACCTGGTTGATGCTGAACGTCCCCGCGATCAGGCACAGTTCCCCCACCTCGGTGGCGCCGATCCCCAGCGCCGCCGCGTCGACATCGTGTGCGCCGGTGACGACGGGCGTGCCGGCGGCCAGCCCGGTGAGGGCCGCGGCCTCCCGGGTCACCGTTCCGCACACCGCGTCGCAGGCCCGTACGGGTGGCAGCTTGTCGACCAGCCGTCCGAGCCCGAACAGGTCGAGCAGCTCCTGCGAGTAGCCGCCCCGGCACATGTCGGTGAACGAGGCGCTGGCATCCGTCGGATCCGTGGCCACCACGCCGGTCAGATGCCAGCGCAGCCAGTCCTTGCACGACAGCAGCCAACGGGCCCGCTCCAAGACGGTCGGCTCGTGACGTTCGAGCCACGCCAGCAGGGCGGCCGGAGAAGCCGCGAAGGGGACCGTGCCGGACAGGCTGAGGGCACGGTCCCAGACCGCGGTGTCCCGCCACTCGGCCAGTACAGGCTCCGCCCGCGTGTCCATGGCAACGATTGCGGCTCGTACCGGCCTGCCCTGCTCATCGACGGCGTACAGGCCGTCGCCGTGCCCGGCCAGACCCACCGCGGCGACGGCCCGCCCGTCGACGCCGGCCGCGGCGAGGCAGGTTCTGACGGCCCGGTGCGTGGTTCGCCAGACGTCGCCCATGTCCCGCTCGACCCAACGGGGACGCGAGGTGTCGAGCGGGACTGTGCCCACGCCCCGCGCAACCTGCCGGCCCGCGGAGTCGAAGAGCACGGCCTTGGTCACGGTGTGCCCCGCATCGATGCCGAGCACCAGATCCCCGGCCACCGCTCACACCCACCCCAGCTCACGGGCGTTGACCGCGGAGACACACCGTCCTGTGGCGGACAGCTCCGCTATGGCTTCGGCGACCAGCCGCGCGGAACGCACGCTCGTGGTCGTCGTGTCACCGGCGAAGTGCGTGGTGATCGTGACATTGTCCAGCCGGCGCCAGGGGCTGTCCGTGGGGAGGGGCTCCTGGTCGTGCACGTCGAGTGCGGCCCCGGCGATGCGATGGGCCGCCAGGACGTCGTAGAGAGCGGTGGTGTCGACGAGGCGGCTGCGGGCGGTGTTCACGAAGTAGGCGGTCGGCTTCATCAGGGCGAAGTGGTGCGAGCGGATGAATCGCTCGGTCTCGGCCGTCAACCGCGCGAAGACCTGGACGAAGTCGGATTCCCGGAACACGGTGTCCAGGCCGTCGGCCCGTGCCACCGAGTGTTCGGCCAGAACGGCGTGGGGCACGTACGGATCGTAGGCGATCAGGCGCGGGCCGAAGCCGCTCAGCACGGTGGCGAACGCACGCCCCACGTGGCCGAAGCCAACCATTCCGACCGTGCTGTCGCCGATCTCGCGGCCAGGACGGCTGAGGGTCTTGCGCCACCCGCCCGCTTTGACCGAGGCGTCCACCCGGGCGATGTCCCGGGCCTCCGTCAGCATCAGACCGACAGCGAGCTCGGCCACCGCCGTGGCGTTGCGGCCGAACACCGGTACGACCCCCACTCCGAGGGCGGTGGCGGCAGCGGCGTCGACGTTCTCCAGCCCCGCACGTGCCACGCAGACGGCCCTCAGTGCCGGGGCCGCCCCGAGCACCGCACGGGACACCGGGGCGAAGTGCACCGCCAGCACCTCGGCCTCTCCCACTGCGTCCAGGATCTCGTCGGGCACCGCCACGGCCTCCGGGCCTTGCCGCTCCATGGTCTGCTGCGCCGCATGCTGTTCCGCCTTGGTTCCCGGCCACTCCACACCGTGCACCGGTCCGAAGTCCGGGCCGCAGGCCTCCGCCAGGGCGTCGACATAGAGCTCGGCAGGGATGAAACGGTCACCGACGATCACAACACGCAACGAGACCTCCAGGAGATGCCCCCTCGCCCCCTCTCCCGTCCTTCCGTCATCGTCCCACGCGCGCACGCAGGGCGCCCTGCTCGCAGCCGCCGGCCGCCGAAGCCGTCCGTTCGCATGCACCGCGCTGCGAGTCGACGATCAGGGGGCCGTCGCCCGTGTTGGACGCCGCCGGCCACGGCCGCCGCATGAGCCCGGTCGCCCGCGTCGGCCGCGGACGCACCGAGCCCCGTGGCCTGGCGTGGGCGAGTGCCCCGTCGCCGCACATGGCGTCCGAACCCGCCACGCGCCTGCCGGCGCGGCGCGAGTTCTTCGACCAACTCATCGAGGTGTCGGGGCGGGCGACCGCAGAAGGCGGGACGAGCCATGGCCGCGGGGACTGCTCGGTGTCCACACCACAGGAACCCGCGCGGCCGACGTCGTCCCACGGCCGAGGTCAACCCCTCATGCGGGCCGGGCCGTTACCAGCGTACTGCGGTGAAGTCGAGGGGGCGGGGCCGCAGTTCTCGGGTACGCGCCGTCAGCCGTCGCAGCCGCCGGGCCATGTCGTCGCCGGGGAGGAGTCGGCGGTCGCCATGGCCCGGCAGCAGCCACTCGAAGCGCGGCCCGCCGATGGTCGTGGATCCACAGCCGGGCGCCGAAGCGGTCGGCGCAGCTGCGGCCGTGCGCGGCGTGGTCGCGGTGGGTGAGCAGGACATCGGTGACGGGGCCCAGCCGTTCGTGGCGCGTGGCCGACGAAGTGCCCCACCGCGGCGTGTCCACCATCATCGCAGTGCCGTCGGGGCGGCGTAACAGGTAGGAGTTGGCCCCCGCGGTGTGCCTGGAGTTGTGCCCGCACAAGTACACGGTGTCGTCCGGAGCCATCGGAAAGGGGTCCCATGCCGCATCCAGCCGCCCGGCCGGGGGACGGATCGACCGGGTGGGGCAGGCATGCGCTGCGGCATGGAGTTGCCGGAGCTCGGACCGGCCGTGCGGCCGGCGCAGGACGACCGAGCGGCCGCCGGCCTCGCCGACCAGGCCGGGGGCAAGCTGCCGGGCCACTCCGCAGTTCATGCAGCGCCCGTCCACGTGCCGGCCGCCCTCGAATCGTCCATCGCCCATGGCCCGCCCCCTCCGCTCTGCGCCCGCCGACCGGCCGCTCGCCCTCAGGGCCATCCCGCGCCGCGCGGACAAAGGAAGAGAGTCCGGATCTTGCTTCTTGCGGCATCCCGCTGCTCCGAGGGCCCGCCTCGGCTCGGACGGACCGGCGGCAGTACGAAACACCGGGGGTCTCGCAACCACGCGCGATCAATCGCGGGCCAGGCCGTTACCATAATCCATGGATTTGTGGAGGATTCCATGTCGGAGCACACGACGAGCGGGACGAAGGCGCGCCTGTACGACGCCTTCGCGACCAGCGGCAAGGCGCTGGCCAGCGGAAAACGCCTGGAGCTGCTGGATCTGCCGGCCCAGGGCGAACGCACCGTCGACGCGCTCGCGAAGGCGGCCGGGCTGAACCTGACCACCGCTTCGGCGCACCTGCAGACCCTCAAGCAAGCCGGCTTCGTCGCCACACGCCGTGAGGGCGTGCGCATCCACTACCGCCTCGCCGGCGGCGACGTCGTCCAGCTCTTCGCGCTGCTGCGCAAGGTCGCCGAGGCCCACCAGGCGGCCGTGCCCGCCGCCCGGGACGCCTATCTCGGCGAGGACACCGCTCCCGAGCTCAGCCGTGAGGAACTGCGAGCCCGCATCGCCGCCGGGGACGTCGTCGTGCTCGACGTGCGACCCGTGGAGGAGTACCGGGCCGGGCACATTCCCGGAGCGCTGTCCATCCCGGTCGAGGAGCTGGCCGAGCGGATCAACGAGCTGCCCGAGTACACGGAGATCGTCGTCTACTGCCGCGGCGAGTACTGCGTCCTGGCCCACGACGCGGTGCGGCTGCTGACGGACCGCGGGCGCCGGGCCATCCGTCTCGACGACGGCATGCTGGAGTGGCGCCTGTCCCAACTGCCCGTCGACGTCTCGGACCTGACGTGACCGGGCGGGACGGCGCCGTCGCGCCGCACCCGGGACTGGCCGGCGGTCCGGTCTACCTCGACTACAACGCGACCACCCCCGTCGACCCGCGCGTCGCGCAGGCCATGGCCCCGTACCTCACCGACTTCTTCGGCAACCCGTCCAGCGGCCACGCCTACGCCGGGACGCCCCGCCGGGCGCTGGCCGAGGCCCGCGCCCACGTGGCCCACCTGATCGGCGCCGGACCCGGCGAGATCGTGTTCACCGCCTCCGGATCCGAAGCGGATCTCCTCGCGCTGCGCGGCACGGCCCTGGCCTCCGGCCGCGCGCAGCCCCACCTGATCACGCAGGCGACGGAGCACCCGGCTGTGCTGGAGACCCTCCGCGCGCTGGAGCGACTGCACGGCGCGCGGGTGACAGTCCTGCCCGTCGACCGGGACGGACTCGTCGAGCCGGCCGTCCTGGCCGCCGCCCTCACCGAGGACACGGTGCTGGTGTCCGTGATGGCCGCCAACAACGAGACCGGCGCCCTGCAGCAGGTCGACGAACTCGCCGCCCTGACCCGCGAGCACGGGGCGCTGTTCCACTGCGACGCCGCCCAAGCGGTGGGGAAGGTCTCCCTCGACGTGAAGGACCTCGGCGTCGATCTGCTCACGATCACGGGGCACAAGATGTACGCGCCGAGGGGCGCGGCTGCGCTGTACGTGCGCGACGGCGTGGAGCTGGAGCCGGTCGTCTACGGCGGCGGCCAGGAACGTGGCCTCCGGGCCGGCACCGAGAACGTCGCCCTGGCCGTCGCTCTCGGCACAGCCGCCCGGCTCGCGGCAGCCGAACTCGCCGACGGTGCCCCGGCCCGCCTCACGGCCCTGCGCGACGACCTCCACCAACGGCTCACAGACGGGCTGCCCGGCCGCGTCCACCTGAACGGTCCCGACGAGCGGCGCCTGCCGAACACCCTCAACGTCAGCGTCGACGGCGTCCTCGGCCACGAACTCCTCGCCGCAGCCGACCAGATCGCAGCCTCCACCGGATCGGCCTGCCACCGCGGCACCCACACCCCTTCCCCCGTGCTGACGACCATGGGCCTCGACCCGGCCCGCGCGCTCGGCGCACTGCGGCTGACCCTGGGCCGCTGGACCACCCCGAACGACATCCGGACCGCGGCAACGGCCCTCATCCGAGCGGCTGCCAGGCAGTGACCGGGCCGACCGACCCGAAGCAGAGCCCACGCTGCCGGGGCGCTGACCGTGGTGGACGAACACCTTCGCCACCCCGGTCAACCAGAACACGCTGCGCCACCACGCCGGCCCCCTGCCCCGGAAGAGAGCATGACCAGCTCCGCACGCGCCGACACGACGGTCCACATATCCGGCCCCGAACAGGCTCAACGCCGCATTCTGCGCGTCCTGGTCGCCTCCCAGGTCCTCAGCGGCGTAAGGCCTCGCCGCCGGCGTCACCGTGGGGGCTCTCCTCGCCCAGGACATGCTCGGCTCCACCAGCCTCGCCGGACTGCCCAGCGCCCTGTTCACCGGTGGATCCGCCCTGGCAGCCGTGACCGTCGGCCGCATCTCCCAGACCCGAGGCCGCCGACCATCACCGCCCGCACCCAGCTCCGTCTCGCCCGCTCGCCCCCGACCTGTGCCATCCCCAGGAGACGGCAGGCTCGTTCCAAGACGTGCAGTCGGAAAAGATCAGGGCCTGTCCGGTCAGCGGGGGAACACCGGACAGGCCCTGGCGGACAGCAGCACGGTCACACGGAGAGCCAGACCGCCTCGTCGGGTGCGAGCAGTCCCTCCTCCACCGTGCCGCTGGCCAGCAAGATCGAGACGTGGTCGGGGAGCCGGTACGCCTCGGCCGAGAGGTTGACCACGCACACGAAGTCCGGGCCCCGGCGGAAGGTCAGGACGCCCTCGGGGGCGTCGATCCAGGTGAGGGCGCCGTCGCCGAGGGCGGGGTGCTCGCGGCGCAGCCGCAGGGCGCCGCGGTAGAGCTCCAACATCGACGTCTCGTCCCCGGTCTGCGCCTCCACGCTGCGCTCACCCCAGTTCTCCGGCTGCGGCAGCCAGGGCGCGGCGGAGGCGTCCTGGGGGCTGAAGCCGTACGGTGCGGTCTGCCCGGACCAGGGGATCGGCACGCGGCAGCCGTCGCGGCCGCGGTCGGTGTGTCCGGACCGTTCCCAGATCGGGTCCTGGAGCACGGCCTCGGGCAGGTCCTCGACCTCGGGAAGACCGAGCTCTTCACCCTGGTAGATGTAGGCGCCGCCGGGCAGGGCCAGCATCAGCAGGGCGGCGGCGCGGGCGCGCCGGGTGCCCAGCTCGAGGTCCAGGGGGCCTTCGGGACGGTAGGGCTCGTTGACCGTCCATCGCTTGACCGCCGTTCGGCCGTAGCGGCTGGTGTGGCGCATGACGTCGTGGTTGGAGAGCACCCAGGTGGCCGGCGCGCCCACCGCGCCGAGCATGCCGAGGGAGTCGTCGATGACCGCGCGCAGGTCCTTGGCATGCCAACTCGACATCAAGAAATCGAAGTTGAAAGCGGTGTGCAGGGCGTCCCGGCGGACGTAGGCGGCGAGCCGCTCGGGGGTGTCCGCCCAGGCTTCGGCGACGAAGCACCGGTCGCCTGGGAACTCGTCGGCCACCTTGCGCCAGGCGCGATAGATGTCGTGCACCTCGTCGCGGTCCCAGTGGGGATGGTCGACGTGCTGCCGGGGCCACTCCTGCGCGGGCCCGGGCAGGGCGGGGGAACCCGGGCGGGGAGGCAGGTCGGGCAGTTCGGGATGCTTGACGAGGCCGTGGGCGACGTCGATGCGGAAGCCGTCGACACCCCGGCTGAACCAGAAGCGCAGCACCGACTCGAACTCCGCCCGCACCTCGGGGTGTTCCCAGTTGAGGTCCGGCTGCTCGGGGGCGAACAGGTGCAGGTACCAGTCCCCGTCGGGCAGCCGGGTCCAGGCCGGGCCACCGAAGCAGGAGACCCAGTCGTTGGGCGGTTCGGTTCCGTCGGGTCCGCGACCGGCCCGGAAGACGTAGCGCTCGCGTTCGGGGCTGCCGGGTTCGGCGGCCAGCGCGGCCTGGAACCAGGCGTGCCGGTCGGAGGTGTGGTTGGGCACGATGTCGGGGACGACGCGGATGCCGTGCCGGTGCGCTTCCTCGATGAGCTGTTCGGCCTCGGTCAGGGTGCCGAACAGGGGGTCGATCGCTCGGTAGTCGGCGACGTCGTAACCGTGGTCGGCCATCGGCGACTTGTACCAGGGGTTGATCCAGATGGCGTCGACGCCGAGCGACTTCAGATACGGCAGTCGGGAGCGGATGCCCGCGATGTCACCGACCCCGTCACCGTTTCCGTCGGCGAAACTGCGGATGTAGACCTGGTAGATGACGGCGTTGCGCCACCACGGTGCGGTACCGGACATGCTGCTGCGTTACTCCTTTGAGGATGTGGGTCAGGAGGGCGTGCGGTGTCTACTTCGCCGCGCCGGCGGTGAGTCCGGCGACGATGCGGCGCTGGAAGAGCAGCACCATGACCACCAGGGGGACGGTGACCAGGACTCCGGCCGCCATCTGGCTGCCGAAGGGGGTCTCGAACTGGGTCGCGCCGGAGAACTTGGAGATGGCTACCGGTGCGGTCTGCATGTCCGGCTTGTTGGTCATCGACAGGGCGATGAGGAACTCGTTCCAGGCCGCGATGAACGTGATGATCGCGGTGGTGAAGATGCCCGGCGCGGCGAGCGGAATGATGATCTTGCGGAAGGCCTGGCCTCGGGTGCAGCCGTCGATCATGGCGGCATGCTCCAGTTCGTCGGGCATCTGCCGGAAGAACGTGGTCAGGTTCCACACCGCCAACGGCAGCGCGAAGGACAGACTGGGCACGATCATGGCCTGGTAGGTGTTGATCCAGCCGATGTCGGTGAACAGTTTCAGCAGCGGGACCACGATCGACACCACCGGGAACATCGAGGTGGCGATGACCAGCGTGAGGATCAGGCGCTTGAACCGGAACTCCAGCCGGGCCATCGCGTAGGCGGTGAACGTGGCCAGCAGCAGCGCCAGCACGGTGGTGATTCCGGCCACGATCAGGCTGTTGAGCAGTGCCTTGGTGAAGCCCTGGGAGGGGTCGAACACGGCCCGGTAGTTCTCCAACGACACGGAGCCGGGGAGCAGCGAGGTGTCGAAGATGTCGGAGGTGCGCCGCAGGCTGGAGACCAGCATCCAGTAGAACGGGGCCAGGCAGTAGGCCACCACCGCGATCACGCCCACGTACAGCAGGCGGCTTCGCCATTTCACCGTGCTGGTCATGCCGTCACCTCCGGCCGGCGCGGCGTCGTGGTACGCCGACGCCTGGTGCCGCCTCTGCTGCCGCGCGCGGCGCCGCCGACGAGGTCGGCGCCGAGCAGCCGGACGAAGGCGAACGCGATGAGGAAGACGTAGACGAAGAGGAGCACCGCGTAGGCGGAGGCCGGTCCGAAGCGGACGTTGGAGGCCTCGTCCTGCGCGAGCATGGACAGGGTTTCCACCGAGTTCTTCTGCGCGCCGATGAGGATGTAGGGCAGGTCGAACATCCGCAGCGCGTCCATGCAGCGGAACAGCACCGCCACCAGCAGCGCGGGCCTCACCAGGGGCAGGGTGATGTGCCAGAACTGGCGCGGGGCGCCGGCGCCGTCGATGCGCGCGGCCTCGTAGACCTCCCTCGGGATCACCTGCAGGCCGGCCAGGACCAGTAGCCCGATGAAGGGGGCGGTCTTCCACACCTCGGCGACGACGACCGCCGCCTTGGCGTGGAAGCCTTCGCTGGTCCACAGGATCTGGTGGCCGATCAGGGCGTTGGCGATGCCGTTGCTGTTGAAGATCCATCGCCACAGCAGGGCGGAGATGGCTGTGGGCACCGCCCAGGGGACGAGGATGCCGGCCCGTACCAGGGCGCGGCCCCGGAACGCCTTGTGCATGATCAGGGCCATGGCCACCCCGATCACGGTCTCCAGTCCCACCGTGACGACGGTGAAGAAGGTGGTGTTCCAGAAGGCGTTCCAGAACCGGTCCCCGGCGGCGCCGAAGATCTCGCTGTAGTTCTTCAGCCCGACGAACGGCTCGGTGGTGCGGATGAAGCCGGTCACCGGGTCCAGCCCTTTGGTCCCGTACAGGGACTCACGCAGCGCCATGAGGGTCGGGTAGAGCACGACGACCGACAGCACCAGGAGGGTCGGGGACACCAGCAGCGCCACCATCCGCCCCGAACCCGCGGTCGTCCTGGTCCGCGTGCGCCGACGACTCGTCGGCCCCGGGGGCCGTCCTGCCGGATGGCCGGCCGTGGTGCCGGACTCGTCCGCTACGGTGTCGGGCGGGGTCTCGGTGTCGGCCATGGCCACGCCCCTCACTGCGCCGTGGACTTCTGCAGGGCGCCCTGCAGGTCCTTCAGCGCCTGCGCGCTGCTCTTGCTGCCGTTCAGCGCGGCGTACGCCTCCCGCTGGATGGCCGAGGTGACGTCGCCGTACTGCACGACCCGCGGGCGCGGCACGGCGTGCAGGATGGACTGCTTGAGGACCGGCAGGTACGGGTACCGCCCGACCAACGCCGCCTTGTCGTACAGATCGGCGTACGGCGGGGCGAGGGAGGCGTCCTTGAGGAACGTGCCGGCGCTCTCCTCGCTGCTGAAGAACTTCATGAAGTCCAGGGCCGTGGCCTTGTTCTTGGCGAAGGACGACAGGGCCAGGTTGTGGCCGCCCAGGCTGGAGGAGCCGGGCCCGTTCAGGCCGGGCAGCGGAGCGACCGCGAACTTGCCGGCCAACTTGCCCTTCCCCGCCAGTGAGTACACGTACGGCCAGTTGCGCAGGAACATCACCTTCCCGGACTGGAAGGCCTGGCGGCTGTCCTCCTCCTGGTAGGTGATGGCCTCCTTGGGGATCGACCCGTCCTTGAAGGAGCCGGTGAGGAAGTCCAGGCCCTTCCGTGCCGCGGGGGTGTCGACGTTCGGCTTGCCGCTCGCGTCGGTGACGACACCGCCCGCGGAGTCGACGGCCTCGGCGAAGTTCACGGTCAGGCCCTCGTACTTCTGGAACTGACCCGCGTAGCACGACATGCCCTTGGCGGCGGGCACCTTCTTCCTCACCTCGGCACAGTCGGCCGTCATCTCGGACCAGGTCGTCGGCGGCGCGGAGATGCCGGCCTTGCTCAGTAGGTCGGTGCGGTAGTACAGCAGTCCCCCGTCCGAACTGGCCGGAACCGCGTACAGGCCGCCGCGGTACTTCGCCGTCTCCACCACCGGCTTGAGCATCTTCCCCAGCGGGAACTGGTTCTCGGGCAGGCGGTCGACCCACTGGTGGGCGGCGAACTCCGACGTCCACACGACGTCGAGGGAGAGCACCGTGTAGGCGTCGGACTTCGTCTCCGCGTTCTGGATCATCTGCTGGCGCTGCGAGTCCGCGTCCGTCGGCAGCTGCACGAAGGTGACCTTCTCCTTCGGGTGCTGCGCGTTCCAGCGGGCGATGACCTTCGGCACGACGCCGGTGGTGTCCTTGCCCGCCACGTACGTGATGGGGCCGCGACCCTGGAACGAGGTGCCGGCCTCCCCGCCGTTTCCGCTGCCCCCGGACGAGCCGCAGGCGGTGAGGAGCAGCGCGGCGGTGGCGAAGAGCGCCGAACACTCAAGGGCTCTGTGGGTCTTGGTCTTCACTGTCTTTCTCCTGGTCGTGCGGAAACCGAAGTGCGACTGACAGTGTTGTCACAACGTTGCATGGAATGAAAGCGCAGGTCAGCGGGCCGAAGGACTACCTTTTACAAGCACGTTCGACCCCGTCGAGACAACGCTTGCACGCTAGAAGTGCACCTGCGGTGTGTCAATGCGTAACTTGCCGGTAATGCAGATGGATTTGGATGTGTCACACATTCTATTTTTGGACAAAACGGCTGAAAAACCCCCAACCGAGCCCTGTGACAGCGCTGTTATGAGACAGCGGCCAGATGGGGCGCATCTGTGCTAACTTCCGGCCATGTCATCCGCTCAACGGCTCCCCACGATGGTCGACGTCGCCGAACAGGCGGGGGTCTCCCCCTCCACCGTCTCGCGCGCCCTGCGCGGCCTGCCAAGCGTCTCGGCGGAGGTCCGCGCCCGGGTCGAAGAGGCCGCTCGTGAACTGAACTTCGCGGTCTCACGACAGGCCGCGAGTCTGGTCACGGGCAAGACCGGGGTCGTGGCGGTGCTCGTACCCACGCTCAACTCCTGGTTCCACGGGTCGGCGCTGTCCAGCCTGGGCCCGGTGCTGCGCACGGCCGGCATGGAGCTGACCGTCTACGTGGTGCCCGACATGACCGAGCGCACCGCGTTCTTCGAGCGTCTTCCGGCCCGGCGGAACGCGGACGCGCTGGTGGTGTTCGGGTTCGACCTGACCGACGAGGAGACCGTGCGGCTCGATGACCTCGGAATGCCGGTCATCTATGTCAGCCAGCACGTCGACGGCCGCCCCAGCGTGTACGTCGACGACGTGGCCGGAGCGGTGAAGGCCACCCGGCACCTGCTCAACCTCGGGCACAGCCGGATCGCCTTCGCGCCGACCGTGGGCGCCAGCGGCTTCTGCTTCAGCTCGCGTGAACGGCTGCTCGGCTACCAGCAGGCGCTGACCGAGGCGGACATTCCTCTCGACGACGATCTGGTCGTCACCATGTCGTTCGAGGACGCGCGGAGCATCACGGAGGGGCTCGGGAACCTCCTGAGCCTGAAGGAACCGCCCACTGCGATCTTCGCAGAGATGGACGAGTTGGCCCTCGCCATCATCCACGTTCTGGGCAAGGCTCGGATACAGGTGCCCGAGCGGGTCTCCGTCATCGGATTCGACGACCACCAGATAGCCGGATGGACAGACCTGTCCACCGTCTCCCAATCACCTTCGGACATGGGCCGTCTGGCCGGCGAACTGGCTCTGAAGCTCATCCACGAATCCGACGCGGACCACGAGCAACACATCGTCCTGCCCACCCACTTGCTACCCCGGGCCACCACCGCCCCGCCCCCCGCCCCGTGAAGCGTCCGCCCGGCTTCGCCGACACCGCCGAAGTCCGGGAGGCGGACGAGCGGCGCGCACTCGTCGAGGAGTTGCTGTGGGGCGGCCTGGACGTCCGCGCCCGGGCGAGGCCCCTGTCGGCGGGCGCTCGAGGGCCGGGTGGAGCACACCAGCGGCGCCCGGGCATGCCGCCTTCCGCTGCTGGGGCCGCCGCTGACGTGCTGCCCGACGACATCGTGTGCCTGGACGGCGAGTCGAGCCGCAGGTGTTGGCCGGCCACGTACTGACCCGGGCCCGGAACGGTGCGACATCCGCTGCGCGATTACAAACTGACGCCAACTCAGTTCGTCGAACGGCACCATCCAAGACGGCCCCGACGCCCTGATCAGACCAGCCACATCGAGATCATTCCACTGTGGCTGATCTTTCCAGCCGGTGAGGGAGGGATCCCGAAGCGAAGGCGAGGATGTCGCCGATCGCTTCGCGGAGGTGAACTGCTGCGGTCCCGGATCCGGGCAGGCGGAGCCGATGTCCGCGCAGGGCGCTGCGGGACACCGCACAGGAAGACGGCACGCGAACGCGACCCCTGTTCGTGATCAAAGCCTTCGACAACCTTGGTCATCAGGTGTCGCGTTTGCCTGTTCCGGCTCATCCGGCCTGAAGGTACTACCGCAGGTATCGAAGGCCTCGCCGCGGCATCACGGCAATCGGGAACTGCCGCTGGAAAGCCATCTCAAGGCCCGGCAACAAGCGCCGACAACCGCAAGTCGGGCAACTACGTGTACGCGGACTTCTACCAGAACGTCACGCCGGACATCAGCACGTACCGGGCTGTCCTGACGATCGTCAACAAGGGCGTAGCGGTCAAGTCGGCACGTACTACCTCACCAAGACCGGAAGATCTGGTCCCATCAGCTACAACGTCGCCACGCTTCCCGGACCAGCGGATCCGCCCATTCCGGCGTGCAGGTGTACACGAACACGGGAGCCCTGCACTGCACGGAAGCCCCCGATGCCATGGTCGTCGGTCGCGGGGGAACGCTGATACGGAGCGGAACCCAAAAAAAGGACAAGGGGCTGAGAGTGATGACGACGGCAGCGCGGCAGGGCGGAGGCGGAGGTTCCAGCGGCCTCTACGACGTCCTGGAGCTCATCCTCGACCGGGGACTGGTGATCGACGCGTTCATACGGGTCTCCCTCGTCGGTATCGAGATACTCAAGATCGACGTACGGATCGTGGTCGCAAGCGTCGACACCTACCTCCGATTCGCCGAAGCCTGCAACCGCCTCGACCTGGAGTCAGGGCCCCGCAAGCCGGCCGGACTGACCGAACTGCCGAGCAGGATGAAGGAAGAGGGCGCCCGCGGCATGACCAAGGGAGCGCTCTCAGGCGCGGCACAAACGATCTCCGAAGCCTTCCAGCAAGCCCGCCAGGAGGGACGTGCACGAAAATGAGCACGCACCGCGGTTGCCCACTCCCTTCCCCGCCTTCAGCGCACGATCCCGCCTCCCGTGAGACTACGGCCCCATAAAACCGAGCCGTGACGGCACCCGTGCGCCCCGCAGCCTGCCACACGACGTGGGCAGGCTGCGGGGCGCACGGGGACCCGGCCGCTCTTCGCCACGCACGACGGCATGGGCAAATCGGTCCGCATCCAGCGAGACCGGCCCAGCACTCTCCGCCGGCGCGTTGACCGCCCCAGCCTCGCCCCTTCCGGGACGAGGTCGACGAGACGGGCTTCATCTCCAGCCGACGCCGACGAGTCCGCGCCTCGGGTGGTACGGGGTCCGCACCGCCGCGACGCCACTGTGCTCGCCGGAGCACGGAAAGCGCGGGAGACCTACGGCCCAACCACCGCCACTCCTTGACCGACCGGACGTCGGCCAACAGAATGTGCACGCTTGAGAGCGCTCTCAGATGGAGAGTGACAGCATTCTGGAGGGGCCCATGTCCGGCACGGCACGTCAACACCTCACTCGGAGGGCGCTTCTCGGCGCCGGGACGGCCACCGCGGTGCTGTCCATGGTCGGCGCCGGGTCCGCCGTCGCAGCCGGCCGAGCCCCGGAAGCCGCCGTACGGGCCGGCGCGCGGGCACGCGGCTACGTCTTCCTCGACGCGGCCATGGACGCCTACCCGGAGCACGGCACGACGCGTCTCGCCCAGAGCTACACCGACCAGGCGGGCCTGTTCAGCACCGCCTTCACCTACGACAACGCCCTTGCCGTGCTCGCCTACCTCGCACAGCCCGACCACGCCGCGCGGGCCAGAGCCGTGGCGCTCGGGGACGCGCTGCTGTACGCGCAGACCCACGACCCCCAGCACGACGACGGCCGACTGCGTCAGGCGTACAACGTGGGCCCGTACGTCTACTACGACGGCTCGCCGCAGCCGGACGGGTTCGTGCGCGCGGACGGCACGGTGAACGTCGGCACCCAGTTCGGCTTCACCGGCACGGCCGTCGGGGACACGGCGTGGGCGGGCATCGCGCTGGCCGCGCTGGCCGACCGTACCGGAGGGGACCGTTTCCTGTCCGGCGCCGTCCGGATCGGCGAGTGGGTGGAGGCGAACGCCCGCACCGACGAGCCCCTCGGTGGCTACAAGTTCGGCGTCGACGGGTCCGGCGCGAAGCTCCCGTACAGCGCCACCGAGCACAACATCGACCTGACGTCCCTGTTCGGGCGGCTCGCCCGGCTGACCGGCGAACGCGTCTGGTTCGAGCGGCGCGCCCGCGCCGAAGCGTTCGTCCACCGGATGTGGGACGCGACCGGCGGCTTCTTCTACACCGGCACCAACGACGGTGTCACCGTCAACACCTCCCCGGAGCCGGAGGACACCCAGACCTGGAGCTACCTGGCCCTGCGCGAGCGTCGCCACGCCGGGTCGCTCGACTGGGCCTGCGCACATCTGAAGGTGACGGACACCGCCGACCGCCCCAACAGCACCGTGCCCGCCGGTCAGTCCTACGAGGGCGTGACCTTCAGCTCTGCCTCCCTGGTGGCGGACGAGAGCGCACCCATCGCGCCCTACCAGCCCAAGCCCGACCGCAGCGGCGTATGGTTCGAGGGCACCGCCCACCTCGCCCTGGCCCTGCGCGAGCGTGCCCAGCCGGGCGACGCGCGGCGCGCGGCCCGTCTCCTCGCCTCCCTGGAGCGGGCCCAGGACCGGCTCGGTCAGGGGCAGACGGTGGGAGGCCGGGCCCTGCCCGAGCGGTCGGGCGTGGTGTCGGCCAGCAGCCCGCTGGACACCGGTTTCGGCTTCGGCTACTACCCGTACCGGCACACCGGCGCCACAGCCTGGTACCTGATGGCGATCGCCCGCGCCAACCCGCTGCGCGGCCACTGAAGTCCGGAACAGCTGCTCATGCCGGCTGGGTGCGAGAGGCGGTGCCCGCAAGCCACGTCATAGGCCCTGCCGCCGGCAGAACCCTGTTCGGGCCCTGACAGACCGCATCGGTGGGCGCTTTCGCCGGGTTGGAACCGCATTGCCGGGCATGGCGCCGCAGACGGCCCGCACCCATCTGGGTGTGGACCAGCAGTGTTCCCGCCGTGTTCCCGCCGGTGTGTGAACGGGCGATCGAGCCTCCGTGAAGCGAAGCTGAGGGTATGAGCATCAGAAACGAGCGTCCGGTGAGTGCCGAACAGATCAATGCAGCGTTGAGCGCTCTGGGGGCTGAACCGGTGACGGATCAGGAAGCGGGCTCCGAGGGATCGCAGGAAGGCGACCGTCTGCGGCTGCTGGGCAATCTGCTGGCCAAGACGGAGTTGGAGATCACCACCGCGACACGTCTGTCCGAGGAGGGGGAGATCGAGGATGTCCTCGACACGATGCTCGGGTGGGCAGATCAACTGGGCCCCGATCCCGGCCTTGCGGTCAACGTCCTGACGAACAGACTGCAGCGCACTGCCATGCAGGTCTCGGATTCCGACGCGGAGGAGCCCCCTCCCGGGCGGGAGGCGTCCTTCGCGGCGGCGATGACGGCGTTGTACACCTTCAGTGCCCAGCTGCACGCCGACCGAGGTGATATCGAGGGGACCCGCCGGGCTCTGGGCGGGGCGGAGGAAGCCCTCATCGACGTCATGCAGGGCATGCACGACCTGCGTGCGGCCATCGGCGACACGGCCGAAGAGGACGAGGGATCAGCGGGTCAGCCATAGCCGGTGCGGCCGTGTGTTCGTAGCGGCAGTGCAGGGGTCGGCGTCCGGCGAGCCACCTCTTTAGAGGATGTCCCGGATGAGATCGGGTTCATCCGGCTCCGCGTCGTGCCGGTGCCGGCCTTCGCCGAACAGCTCGCCCAGGGCCATGGCCGGGAACTGCAGGGGTTCGTCACGTCCTTCCAGCCGGACCCGTACCCTCCACCGGCCGTCACGGTGCTGGAGGAGCACATCGACCCAGTCCGGCCCGAAGGCCTGGAGGCCGACCAGTTCGGGGCCACCCTCGGGACCGTAATCGCGGTGGGTCGGCAGCGAGGCGAGGTCCTGGATGAGCCATGCCAGGTGGGCCCAACCCGGGGAAGCGGCGTCCGGCATCCAGTACCGGCCGAGGCGCTCGGTCCCCTCGGCGGGGATGGCGCGGCCGTCGCTGGTGGCGCCGTGCCGACGGGAGGTCTGAGTCTCGCAGAACTCGAAGGTGCGCGTGGCCACGTCCATGCGGCGCAGCTCGATCCCTTGCGTCCCGGCGCGGAAGACGAGGTCGGAGACGCTGAGAAGAAAGGCCGCCGTCGCGTCGTCGGCGGCGGGCCGTTCGCCCGGCTTGCTCGCGGAGGGCGGTCCGTAGGAGCCGACCGTCGCCGTGCGCGTCCGGCGCCTCTTTCCCCGGGCCGCCATGATGCTTCCCCTCGGTCTCGTGCGGGTGCCGCCCCGGCTTGCCTTCCGGGGCGGCATCCATGCTACCGATCTTCTGACGGATGCTCAGACGATCGGGACGAGGCTGCCCTTGCTGACCTTCAGCGGCTCGTAGGAGAACACGTACTGGTCGCCGAGGGCGGTGTTCAGTGCCGTCATACGCGGCTTGAACTTGGTGTTCACCCAGGTCGGGCACTTCTCGGTGCCCACGCAGAAAGCGGTGACCGCGCCGAAGAAGGCGAACCGGCCGCGCCCGCCGGTGGGGGTCATAGTCTCGTCGGTGGCCAGCAGCATCTTGCGCCGGTCGACGATCTTGCAGCGGCTTCCGGAGCATTTCACGTGGTGGGCCCAGCCGGTCAGGTTGTAGCGGGGGCCCTTCAGGTGGTCGATGTTGGGCGACTTGGCCAGCCAACCGACGATGCCGTACTTGGTGATGTTGTGCTTCTTCTTGATCTTGGTCCAGCCGAAGCCGACCATCTTGCCCTTCTTGTTGCGGTAGTACTCGCCCAGGCGCAGTGGCAGCTGGTGCTGCTTGCTGTGGGAGTAGTCGAACTCCTTGAGCACCTTCAGCTTCGTGAAGGCCTTGGCCTGCACCGACTGCGTCTGCTGCGGGCCCTGATTCTGCACCGCGTTGGCCGGCGCGGCACCGGCGAGCAGACCGGCCGCCACAGCGCCGATGCCCGCCATGCGTAGCTTCTGCATGCTGTCCTCCCCGTAATCGTCCCCCGGACAAGGGGAGGATCACCGTACGAAAGCGGCAGCACTACCCTCCATTGTCTCTTTGTGCACATCCCTTTCAGGCAGTATCAAGCCTCAGCGGCAGGCTCACCGCTCACGCCAAGGAACTGATGCAGGAAGCCCGTTCCGGTCCTGGCACGCACTGCAGAGAAAATCGCCCGGACAAACCATGGGAACGGAAATCAGCGCTGGCCGAGGACCGGTACCGCGTCCCCGACCGGGCTCGGACGTCGCAGCTCCCACCATCACCGCTGCTGACCGAAAGCCGACTTGTCCCAACAGGCAGTGCCCCAAAGACCAATAGTTTCACGGCCACTGGAGCGCATAGCGTGCTCGCCTCACGGACGGCAGCCCCGCCGCGGGGCCGTCCCTCCACCAACGAGGGGACACACACCCATGCGCATCAGCGCGCCCGGAAGGGCCGTCATATCCGCCGGTCTCGGCACCCTCCTCCTCACCGGCGTCAGCGCCGCAACCGCGCAGGCCACACCGGCGAAGTACAGCATCACCTTCGCCCAGGCCCCGGCCGTCAAGACCGTCTACGCCGCTACGGACGCCGCCGCGAGTTGCAGGCTCAACACCATCACCATCACCCGCACCAGCATGTGCATGGATGTCGGCGCCCGCGTCGACCTGCGCAAGAACGGCAAGCCGGTCGGCTCCGCCTCCTTCGACATCAAGCACTCCATGACGCTGAAGACCAACAAGCTGAAGTGGGCGGAGAGCTTCACCGTCGGCAAGGCCAGGCTCGTCAACGCCGGCGGCATCCACGTCGCCGTGTCCGTCGGCGGCGGCAAGGGCGTCAAGACCGCCGTCAAATTCCCGCAAGGGTCCACCCTCGGCCCGGCCCACAAGGGGACCGTCGGCTACGCCGCCAGCGTCGGAAAGAAGAAGCAGCTCGCCAGCCCCGCCTCCTACCGGTTCACTTTCACCAAGGCCGGCTACACGGCAGGCGGCTTCACCTACAAATCCGCCAAGTACCGCTGCGACGACATGTTCTGGGGTCCCAAGAAGCGCACCAAGAACCCTGGCTGCGTCTTCCCGTCCGCCTCTCCCATCTTCACCCTCTCCCGCGGTGACGCGAAGGTGAGGCAATCCGCCAACCACATCCTCGACGCCCAGCGCAAGATCGCCGGTCACCCGGGCGCCTCCACCCCGCTGCACCGCATCACCAACGAGAAGACCATCAACGCCCACCGCAAGGCCATGTGCGCGAAGGTGCACAACCCCGACCCCAAGAAGTACGACTGCGACGAGTACCCGTTCGCCGCCAGCAAGGAGGGCGGCAACCCGGCCCGCGGCAGCACGCGCATCATCTCCGCCGGTGACAACCGCAGCGCCGGCGCCCGTCTCGGCGGCTTCTACAAGGCCCAGCGCGTCCTCAATGGCGACGGCTACTACGTCCACATCAAGTAGGGCGCGCAACGCGCCTGCCACAGGTGCGGTCTAACCTTCCAGCACGTAACCGGCAGGCACAGCAAGCACGATGGGGGTTCTCCATGCAGCGTTCCAACTGGCCACTCCTTGACGGGCGCACCCGGCCGCTCAAGATGAAGGAGTGGGGCGACCTGGCCGTCATGGACCCCGATGCCGGCAAGCCGCCGCGCGGACACGGGTTCCTGGCGGCCGAGAAGGACTGGCTGCACATTGACGCCGGAAGCGCCCTGGAGAACCCCATCGTCACCCTCTACGCCGGAGATGACCCGGGCGCGGAAAGCGGCTGGGACGAGGTCGAGGAGATCACCGTGATCTCCACGACCGGCTTCCTCGCCCTGTGCGACAGCGGATACGAGCCGCTGCGCAAAGAGAATCTCGCCACCGCCGGAGCCGGCCCCTACCTGATCCGCGTCCATGCCCGTGACCGCTCGTCGGACGGCAAGAAGCCCCGTTTCCTCATCCAGGTCATCCCGGGCGAGCGTACGGGGTCCGAACCTGAGCCGCCCTCCACCACGATCGAGGAGTCCGCC
Organism: Streptomyces sp. NPDC014864; assembly: GCF_043081525.1. Lineage (NCBI taxonomy): Bacteria > Bacillati > Actinomycetota > Actinomycetes > Kitasatosporales > Streptomycetaceae > Streptomyces > Streptomyces sp. NPDC014864. The sequence continues at coordinate 407,774 of NZ_JBIBWT010000003.1, read as the reverse complement.
GGTCCGCTCCTGGTACGGACGTCCTTCGAGCAGCCGGATGAGTGGGCACACATGCTCCACACCCTCGAGCGAGGCTCGGAGCAGTACGAGTCGATCACCGTCATCGACAATCGCGCCTACGCGGGCCTCACGGCGGAGCAGGTCCAGGCGCGGATCGGCCGTGATGACGAGGACTGGCCCGACAGTACTCTCGTCCTCATCGCCGACGAGCGAGCGCTGGCCTCCGCAGAGTTTCCTCTGCTGGCCGTGAACAACCTGCCCGACGAGGACGACGCTCCGTTCAGGATCACCCTCACCGCGGCCGGTTCCTTCGTCGTCAACATGGAGCTCGCGAACACGAGCTTCGGTGACTGGGGCCGGGGTGTCGACGCCGACGGCGTCTACCGGGAAGAGCACTACTGACAGTGCTACTGGGCAGTGCTATGGGGGGCACACACCATGCGGTGTGTGCCCCCCATAGCACTGCCAACTGCGCGCGTTCCGTGTCCCCCGCTCCGGCACGCAAGATCCCGGATTCCTGCAAAACGTGCCACGAGAAAGAGCAATTCCCGTTCGCGGCCTGTTTGAGCCGAGTGGCGTGGTCATTCACCACCTTGGTGGCCGGCGCAGACGATCACCCGAAAGGGCATTGCACCTTCAGGCAGTGCCCGACCGGGCCATGCCTGAAGTGACAATTTCGGTCAGGGAGTTCCGCTCGTAGAGTCGTTGACGTTCACACAGAAGCTCATACGACACGGGAGTCGCGCATGCTCACGTCCACGACCGGCCGTCTCACCTCTGCCGCCATCGCCACCATTGCCGGGTTCACCGTCCTCGTCCCGGCCGCCCACGCCGCTGAGAGCGCCCCGGCGAAGCCGGCTGCCAAGCTGACCGTTCCGGCCTACGAGAAGTACCTGAAGCAGCAGAGCACCTCAGCCGCAAAGAAGAGCGCCGCCCAGTTCGCCAAGCTGAGCAAGCATCAGAAGCAGGTCTTCGTGAAGACCCTCCAAGACCAGAAGGTCTACAAGGCTCTCACCGGCAAGGCCTGGGGCAAGATCCGCAACGTCACCGCTGTCGACCGCTACAACAAGAACGTCACCTTCGTCACCAAGGCGTCCTTCAAGACCGTCAAGGACAAGGCCCGCACCACCACTGCGACGTTCTCGGTGACGGAGAAGATCTTCAACATCCCCGTCACCACCGAGGGCGCCACCCTCGTCTACCCGACCGTCGGCAAGCTCCCCGGCACAACCAAGGCCAGCACCGACGTGTTCAACATCAACGCCGCGATCCGCATCGACGCCACCAGCAGCGTCAAAGGCAACGACGCCAGCGGCCGTATCACCGCCCTCCCGCGGGTGAAGACCTTCGGGAAGAAGGCCGTCAAGCGTGTCACCCTCCACGCCACCAGGAGCGCCTTCATCGGCCGGCTCGTCAACCAGAAGTAGCGCCCGCACTGTGGGGCCGCTCTCCCCCCGAGGAGAGCGGCCCCGGTCCCAGAGGACCGAGGGGCGCCCGTGGACGGATTCCCCCGTCCTGTCACCGCCGGTGACGGGCTCGTGATCGCGCCTGGCCGAGATGAAGATCACGACCTGCAGCAAGAGCAATTTGAAAGCTTGACGGATATTGCCTCTTCGGGCAACGCCCGAACGGGATCCCCACCAATGGGCAATGGGCAAACGGACAACGCATTTTCGGCCATGGTAAGTTGACGCGCCTTAATGGCGTGAGCGCTTTGTTAACGATGGGTAGATTGGGGTTCGGTCGCAGCCGCAACCAGGCCACGGGGGTCTGCTGGAAAAGCTGCGATCAGGAAGGGCCGGAATGACCCAACGGTCCGACGCCGGAGACACGGCCTGCCCCTACCGGCGCACCGGATACAGCCCCAACCCTGGTGTACGGCGGCTGGAGAGCCTCACCCAAAGAGAAAGAGAAGTTCTGCTGCTGCTGGGAACAGGACAGGGTAACCGTGAGCTGGCACAGGAACTGGGGATCGCGGAACGCACGGTGAAGGCGCACATCGCGAACATCGTGGCGAAGCTGGGACAGCAGACGCGGACACAGGCCGCGATCGTCTCCGCCCTGACCCACGGATCACTGTGCACCGACCCGATGTGTTCGCGGCACCTGGGCCAGGTATGGGGCCAGCGGCGGACGCCGTATGTCGCCTGAGGCGGTGAACAGCCGACCTCTCTGAGAAAGTGTCCGGCGGACACGCCTGTTCGGGCCGGTGGTGCCACGGTGATCGCGCCGCCGGCCCCGAACCGGCTTGCCGCCCCGCAGGAGAATCGCGAGTCGACCAGGTGGGTTCACGACCAAGATTCCCTCGCGCCCACCAGATGCTTCGTGTGCGCGCTCTCGCCGAGGCCGGCGTCCCGTGCCGGGCCGACGAGGTGGCGCGTCCGGCCTCAGAATGGCGTGAACATGCAATCGATGAGCAGGTAGGTTGGCTGATGGTGCGCCGCAGCAACCAGGCCACGGGGGTCTGCCGGGAAACGCGGCGTCCAGAAAGGGACCGAATGACCACACGGTCCGACGTAGCAGACACGGTCTGCCCCTACCGGCGAACTGGCCAGAACCCGGAACCCGGCGTCTGGCGGCTGAGGGCGCTGACCGGTCGAGAAAGAGAAGTTCTGCTGCTACTGGGGACGGGGCTGGGCAACCGCGAGCTGTCCAGGGAACTGGGAATCGCCGAACGCACGGTGAAGGCGCACATCGCGAACATCGTGGCAAAGCTGGGACAGCAGACGCGGACACAGGCCGCGATCATCTCGGCCCTGGCCCACAATGCGCTGTGCACCGACCCTTCGTGTTCACGGCATCTCGGCAAGGTCGTAGGCCAGTGGCGCGAGCCGACTCTCGCCTGAGGCGGACGGGCCCGCCCGCTTGCAGGGGGCGGGCCCGGCGCCGGTCACTGCGAGTTCAGGCACCGGCCGGACACCGGTATCCCAGCCACCAGGTGCGACAGCCCGAGGATCGCCTCGTCCGTCCGCACCTCACGAATGCGGATCGCAACCTGAGTCGCGGGCGTACGGCCGAACGTCACGATGACCTTCCGCTCCGGCGTCGACTGCCGCACATCGATCACCCAGTCCACGCCGCCGGCCTCGAAACACGGATCCTTCGTAGCCAGCGGTGAGTTGACACCGCAGCGCAGGATCACGTCCTGGTCACCCCACACCACCACACCCTCGAGACTCACAGACCGGCGCTCGTTGCCTGCCAGCAAGCCCGGCGCCTTCTGAGTGGCCTCCCGGCAGTGCGTATCCCCCGCACCCCTGGCAGCCGTCAGACCCCGCTCCGGATCGTCCAGCAGATGAGTCGTCACCGCGCCCCCCACGGTCAGAACGACAACGCCGGAGACGGCAACCCATGCGAGACGGCGCAAACGCGTCATGAGCGAAAGTCGTCTTCCCGTGAGTGAGACCAGTGCGAGGGCCACCGTAGGCCACCGGATCAGACGATCGCGCACCGGGTACGGGGCACCTCCCTCTTGGGTGATGCCCCATTGGACACCTCCCCAACAGACGTAGCGGGCATCTCAGTTCGCGCCTACGTTCGAGACGCACCATGTTGATCAAACGGGGAGGAACCCATGCGCAAGACAACCGGCTCACTGCTGCTCGCCGCCGTTGCCGCCGGCACGATGACCGGGCTCACCGCACCGACGGCCAATGCCGCGCCCCAGGCCAGGGACCCCTACGCCCACACCCGCCTGGAACGCGTCTGGGCGCCCGGCCACATCTGCCTCTCGATGGGGGGCAGCACCAAGAACAACGCTCGGGTCACCGTCGGCAAGTGCTCCAAGACCGACAAGACGCAGCGCTGGACCCTCCACCGGCTCTACAGGAACCAGTCGCTGTTCACCATCAAGAACGACAAGTCGGGCAAGTGCCTGAACGTCGACAAGAAGAGCCACATCGTCCAGTACACCTGCCACTCCAGCTGGAAGGCGCAGCGCTGGATGCTGGGCGGCTCAAAGATCTGGAGCCAGGCCCGCAACGGCAAGGTCATCGCGTCGAACTCCACGAAGGCCGGATCGCACCCCTACCTGGAGAAGTCCGGAGGCTCCAACCCGGCCCGCGGACGCCAGGAGTGGGGCCTGTCCTGACCCGCCGGGGGCGGCTTCCAGGGTGTCAACGCCCTGCGTACTGCGCGGAAGCCGCCCCCGTCGCGCTGCCAGGCCTCAAACACCCCTAGAAGCAGGCACGTTGAAGCCACTGCTTGATCCAAGGAGTCGTTCTTGAACGTCAACCGCACAGTGGGACGCTGGTGCGCGGCAGCTGCGCTCCCCGTCGCTCTTCTCGCCACCACGGTGGCCAACAACGGAGCCACCGCCGCAGCCTCCCCTGCGCCACAAGAGGCCGCGTTCGTCCTCGACGCCACGACCGGCACCTTCACCGCTGGCAAGGCCGCTCTCACCTCCAGCGCCGTGCACACCGTGAAGACCTACACCGGTCAGGCCACCGACAGCCAGATCCTCGCCTCCGGCTCCCAGCGCGTCGTCGCCGACGTCACCCTCGCCCACTCCCCCGACCAGGCCGAGCGCGCCGCCTGGGCGGCCTCGTCCGAGTTCGTTGACCTGTCGTGGCCCGATCTCGGCGCCGAGACCTACACCGTCATCCGTGACGGCAAGGTGATCGCCAGGACCTCCGGACACAGTCTCCGCGACACCGCGATCGCTCCCGGCTCGGAGCCCTCCTACCAGATCAGCGGTGACGCAAAGGGCCTCGGCCACACCTGGGGCCTGAACGTCACCGTCCCCACCAGCGACACCTCCACAGCGCTCGCCCAGACCGCCCAGAAGGTCGAGGCCAAGGCCAAGAAATACACGAAGACTGTGGTGACCTGGCGATCCTTCATCCGGCAGCGCTGGGTGACCGTACCCAGCTACATCAGCAAGGTCGCCGGCTGCAAGTACGGCAGCGCCTACAAGTACAAGGGCGACGGCCGCGGCTTCTCCAAGGCCGTCTCCGGCACCTCCTTCCGCGCCGGTGTCCGCGGCGTCGTCTACTGGAAGAAGTCCTCCTACGACCTCTTTCCCGAGACCGGCTGGACCAAGGTCTACAACAAGAAGGGGAAGTTGATCGACAAGCGGAAGGCATCGACCAAGAAGATCGACTTCCGCACCAAGACCCGGTTCGACGGCAAGACCCGTGCAGTCCACGGGCAGATCGAAGCCACGGACCCGTTCTGCCCCAAGTCCGGCATCCGTCGCGCCGGCATTGGCGTCTACTACGACGCCCGCCTCGCCCGCAACGGCGACTTCTACGTGTCCGGCAAGGCTCGCCCCGCCCCGGACCACGAGATGTACCTCTTCGGCTACACCAGTGGCAACAGGCACTCCGCCAAGACCGTCTACCAACACAAGATGAGCACCAAGAAGTTCAGTGGCCTGGAGTGCCTCTTCGCCCGCGCCTGCGAACCCAGCTCCATATCCAACTACGGCGGCTACTAGAAGTCCCCCTGGGCCGGTGCCCCGACGTCAGCCGCGCGCAGTGAAGTGGGATGATGAGTCCTGCCGCCGGCCCCGACCATGGGCCTGAAAGGAGCGCCATGATGTTCACTCCGTGGCGTAGTGCCCTCGTCTACGCCGCCTGGGTCACTCTCATCTCATGGCTCACCGGCACCGTGGTGCTGACCGCAGCCTCGCTCGCTTTCGGAGACAACCTCGGGCCCACCGGCCCCGAGCCGCTCGCATGGTGCAGGGACCAGGCCGTCTTCCTGGTCACCTGCACCACTTTGCTCGCCCTGGCCCGCCGCCTGCTCTCCCCGCTGCCACGCTGGAGAACCGTCCTCATCGACGGCGCCCTATACGTGCTGGCCCTCGGCATTGCGAACGCCGTCCCCTACCGGAGTGTCAGCCCGGGGGAAATCCTCGACGCCGCAGCCCTGTACTCGTTCTTCGGCCTGTTCACGCTCCAGCTGCCCACCGCCTGGTGCCTGTCCGCCTGGCGCTCGGGAAAGCTCGACGCCGTTCTGAAGAAGCGCCACACGCTCGACGACGAAGAGCGGGCGACCCCGACCAGGTGAACGCCACCCTAGGACCGTGCCGCCCGGCGGACATCCCCCGTTCCGGCCTCAACCAGGTTCCGGCCCCGCCGACGCGCACCAGCGGTCGAGCAGACAGTCTCACCGTCCCCTTCTCCTCAGCGACCAGGAAGCGTCACCTCCTCATCCACCCATGAAGACAGCCAAAGCCACAAGCCTCGTCCTGGGCCTCCTGATGGCTTCAGGATGCGCGAGCGCCCCTCTCGACGACGGTCAAGCTCCCCGTCTGCAGGAGACGTTCGCCCCTGCGCACCGCAAGACGATGCCCGACCTGACGGGCACGGCGATCGACGGCCGTCCGGTCGCCGTACACGACTACCGAGGCAATGTGCTCGTCATCAACGCATGGGCCTCCTGGTGCGGCCCCTGCCGCGCCGAAGCCCCCGACCTCTCCGCGGTCCACACCACCTTCCGCACACGCGGCCTGCGTGTCATGGGCGTCGACACCGACGCCTCCCGAAAAGCCGGCGCGTCCTTCGCCCACCAGCACCACCTGACCTACCGCAGCCTCCACGACCCGAAGTCCGTCCAGCTTCTGCGCATTCCGAAAGGCCTCGTCAATCCGCAGGCGTACCCCTACACGCTCGTGGTCGACCGGCAGGGCAGAATCGCGGCGGCCCGCGTGGGCCAGATCAGCCGCTCCGAACTGACGGCTCTGATCAAGCCGTTGCTGTAATCACCGTCTCAGCGGCCTGCCGGCCAGGGCATGTCCGGAGCCGAGTCGTGGGGCCGCCTCGGTCAGAGCTCCGGCAGCGAGCCGCGGCCCGCGCGCCGAATCGACGCGCGCACGCGAGCCCAGGATCGGCCGGGCAGATCAGACACGCCCGAAGAACAGACTGCCCGGCGCGTCGGGGTCGTTCGACAGGAAATGCTCACGCACCGCGCGGGCCGTGCCCCGCCGTCATGTGCTCACGGGACTACTCGCCGCGCTTGTCGTGTCCAGCGTCGTCGCGGCGCTGGCCCCCTCCTACTGGCTGCTCCCCGTGGCACGGCTGCTGACCGCGATCGCCCAGGCGCTGTTCCGGGCCGTGATGGGGCCGGTCGCGGTGGGCTTGTTCGCGCCGGAGGTCCGCGGGCGTGTGGTCGGACTGCTGTCCGTCGGGGGCCGCGCAGTACTACTCGGCGGTCGACTGCTGCCTGAGGCCCTCAGCGCTCGCGCGGACAGTTCTCGGTCGAGGAACCCCCTGCAGGGCGAAACTGACCGCGGGGGCGGTGTCGCGGGTGGCCGGGCCGGGCCGGGCCGGGAGCGGAACCGGTGGTGATCAGCTCCGCGGTGTCGGCGGTCCCGGGTGATGCAGGGTGCGCAGCCGCTCGCGGCCCTGGCCGGGCCGTGACGACGAGGAAGTGCGGAGCTGGTCGGGTCCTCTGGGCTCGGTGTGGTCTGCGGACGGACAACATGGCTTCGATCTCGTTTGCAGCAACCGCGGTGCGGCACCGGTGCTCCAGTCCGGCTGCCTGGCTCGAGAGAGGTACCTTCGCGACGCCCTACTGAAATAGTTGAAGCGTCACCTCGGCAGTCGGGAGGGCCGGGGGACGTCCACGCAGGCAGTTGCCCTGTGGGGGCTGAATGGGCCGGCCTGGCCTGAACAGGCGCCCGATATTGCGGTCGCCAGTCTGTCACTGACACTTTCGGTTCTTGAACACGCCAAGACGCTGTCGGGGCCCATGTTCACACTGCTCGAAACTGTCCGAGACATGAATGCGGAGCCCATCCATGCATAAAAGGATGAAGCGGATCACCACGACTGCCAGTGCCGTCATGTTCTTAAGCCTTCCGCTGATTCTCACGGGGTCAGCCTCGGCGGCACCGCAAGCCTCGGTGCCGGCCCCTCCCTGCGTAAAGCTGTATGAGAGTTGGCGGTACGTCGCGGCTTCCAACGACTGCGCTGACACCATGACCGTGGCGATCGTCTACCAGGACGGCGCGAGCAGCCTGTGCTCCACCCTCGCGCCGGGCACCATGAGTACGGTCGGCGAGGGATACCTCGGTCGGCACGGCCACGCCGACCATCTCGCCCTCTGCGAGCCCTCCTAGAGCGGGCCGAGTCCGGCCGGGTCTCTGAACTGCGGACGTACAGTCGATCAGCGATGCGACCTGGGGTGGCGGCGCGGCCGACAGGGTTTCTCGGCAGTGCCCCACCGGTGATCAAACTCGACGCCGTGTCGCTCGACCGGCGACGCCGCGCCCATGCCACGGCTCGCGTCTCCATGGCAAGAGCATGACGAGGCTCAGGCCCTCTCCCACCGACCGGTCACAGGCCCTGCCTGGTCGGCACGTCATCACCCGGGACCGACAACGTCCACCTGAAGCCACAGAGGGACTACCGAACGCGACGGACGACCCGTTCCCGTGTACACAGCCGATCTCGTCAGGCCGCCGAGTGGATCTCGGCGGCACACGCCACGGCACGTGGCCTTCACCACAATTTGTTCATATCGGGACAGATTAGTGCGTATAAGTGGTTCTTGAGACTGGTTGCCCCTTCGGTAATCAAGTCCAGGGATTCAACGATCAGTGGCATGGGAGAAACGTTTGATTACGGCACGTAAGCGACGCACCGGAATGGTGGCCACGGCCGGCGCACTCGGCGGTGCGCTCGCACTCACGGCCCTCGCAGGCACCGGCAACGCCGCCACCAGCGACAACAACGCCGACACTCACCTGAAATCGCAGGCGCGGGCGGACCGGGCGGCAGCTCCGGACGCCTCCGACGCCCGACTAAGGATCACGCCCGGGCATGGTGCCTACAACGTCGGAGTCAACGCCCCCGTCAAGGTGACCGTCAGTAATGGCAAGCTCACCAAGGTGACCATGACCGCCGTCGCGACCGGTGCCGAGGTTCCGGGCACCCTGTCCGCACACGGCACGTCCTGGAAGTCGCACGGCAAGCTGCACCGGGCCACCAAGTACCAGGTCGCCGCGGAGGCCGAGGACGCCAAGGGCCGCTCCGTCACCCAGAACGCCACGATCACCACGGTCTCCCCCGCCAACGAGTTCATCGGGCACCTCTCCCCCCAGAGCGGCTCGACCGTCGGCGTCGGCATGCCGGTCACGGTCACCTTCGACAAGGCGATCGGCAACAAGTCCGCCATGGAGTCGAAGATCCAGGTCAGCTCCAGCAGCGGCCAGCGGGTGGTCGGTCACTGGTTCAACAACGACCGTCTGGACTTCCGGCCCAAGAACTACTGGAAGCCCGGCTCCACCGTCACCGTCAAGCTCAACCTGCACGGCACCCACAAGACGGTCACCTTCAAGATCGGCCGGAGCCAGATCAGCACGGTCGACGCCAAGACGAAACTGATGACCGTCGTGCGGAACGGCAAGACGATCAAGACCATCCCGATCTCGTCCGGCAGCCGCGAGCACCCGACGTACAACGGCCGGATGGTCATCTCCGAGAAGTTCCGGCAGATCCACATGAGCGGTGCGTCCGTCGGCCTCACGAAGAAGGACGGCAAGCCCGAGTACGACATCAAGGCCGTACCGCACGCCATGCGCCTGTCCGACTCGGGCACGTTCATCCACGGCAACTACTGGTCTCCCGCCTCGGTCTTCGGCAAGGTCAACGCCAGCCACGGCTGCGTGGGGCTTAAGGACGTCAAGGGCGGCGGCAACGGCAGGCTGCCCGCGGCGTGGTTCTTCGACCACTCGATGATCGGTGACGTCGTGATCGTCAAGAACTCCGACGACAAGACCAAGCTGGCCGCGGACAACGGCCTCAGCGACTGGAACATGCCGTGGAACGAGTGGGTCGCGGGGAGCGCGATCAGCTGACGCCACGCCACTCTCCACGCATCTGAACCTGAATCCCCTCCCCCAGGCGGCGGCCGACACCATGTCGGCCGCCGCCTTCGGTCGCACAGGCGCAGAGTGACAAAACACCGGCCGGCTGCGCTTCCAGTAATGAGGCATGCCGTCGCTTCGAGAGACGGAGCGGCGAACGAGGCTCTTATTCACAATTGTTACGTTCGTCAGGCTTTAAAGGATTTGTAAACCCCTGGGGTTGAGGGGTGGTACAGGAGTACGGTTCCGGCGCTCGGCAGTGGGAGATCCAGTGCGGCCGTAGGGGCGGCCGCGACCTGTGCCGAAGAAGCCGGAGACAGTGCATGCGTGTGTATTCCGCACAGCGCAGACCGCGCCGCAGAGCGGCGACCAGCGGGCGGGCGGCACTCGCCGCCGCGGCCGCCGCACTCCTGATAGCGGGGACGGGATCCCTGTCCGCGTACGGGACGGTCAGCGACACGGGATCCAGCCGCCACGGGGTGGCGGGCGAGGAGTCCCAGGAGCTGATGGAGTCCCTTGACACGTTCAATGAACCAAGGCTCTCCCCCAGCGGCCGGATCGCACCGGGCGCTTACGCGGACGCCTGGGCCCATATCCAGAACATGCCCGTGAAGACGGGCAGTTGGAACGAAGTCACCACCTCGCCGTACAACGAGGACGCGCTGCACTACCGCGACCGGTCCGCTTCCAACTCCGGTGGCGGTGCGGGTCATTCGGCGGGCCGTATCGCCGCCCTCGCCACCGACCCGACGCACCAGGGCGTGGTCTACGCGGGCGCCGCCGGCGGCGGTGTGTTCCGCTCCAGTGACAACGGCAGAACGTGGACGCCGATCGCCGACCGGCTGCCCGCCCTGTCCGTGGGCGCCCTCTCGGTCGCCCCCGACGGCTCGCTGTGGCTGGCCACCGGCGAGGCGACCACGGCATCCGACAACTATCTGGGCAGCGGCGTCTACCGCCTCGCCACCCCGGTCACCGGCACCTTCAGTCAGAGCGACAAGGTGGGCGGTGCGGAGCTGGACTCGGCCTCCATCCACACCGTGACCTTCGACAAGGGAGCCGGGTACGTCTTCGCGGCCTCCTCGCACGGCGTCTTCCGGCGCCCGCTGTCGGCCGGTCAGTCCACCGCCTGGACCAAGGTGCTCGCCCCGTGTGCGGGCGTCGGCGTCAGCGGCGTGGGCTGCGGGGTGGACAGCCACTACGCGGACATCGCCAACGACATCGCCGTACAGCCCGGGAGCGACGGCACCAAGCTGCTGGCCAACGTGGCCTGGCGCAGCGGTGCCGACTACAACGGCTTCTACTACTCCGACGACGCGGGCACCACCTGGAAGCGCGCGAACCCCACCGGTGCGATCAACCCCGCCGAGATCGGCAACGCCGCCTTCGCCTACGCGGCCGACGGCAGCAAGCTGTACGTCTCGATGGAGTCTCCCAAGCTCCTCACCAAGTCCTCGGGGGCCGGGGTGTACTCGGTCCTCGCCGGCGTGTACGTCAGCCAGAGCGGCAACGCCGACGGCTCGTTCAAGCAGATCGCGACCTCCTCGTCGCTGTCGACCAGCGGATCGGCGATGAAGGTCAACGAGATCGGCACCGGCTACCAGCCCGGCTCCCAGGCCTGGTACGACCAGGTCATCGCGGTCGATCCGAGCAACCCGGACCACGTGTACCTGGGACTTGAGGAGATGTTCGAGTCCCGGGACGGCGGCGCCACCTGGAAGGCGATCGGCCGCTACTGGGACTTCGGGATGCCCTGCTTCTCCTACGACCCGGACGCGAACTCCTGCGACGGCGACGTCATGCACTCCGACCAGCACGCCCTCGCCTTCTCGCAGTGGAAGGGCAGCACGCCGGAGTTGTTCGTCGGCAACGACGGCGGCGCCTACGCCCGCCCCACCACGCAAACCACCACCGGCTGGCGCAACCTCAACGAATCGGGCACGCTGCGCAACCTCCAGTACTACTCGGTGCGCGCGGGCCGGATGACCGACGGCAGCGGCGAGGCCGTCTGGGGCGGTCTGCAGGACAACGGCGTCTCGCTGCTCGCCCCCACGGGCGCCACCTACCAGGGACACCAGCTCAACCCGAACGACGAGATGGTCTCCCCGTTCGGCGGTGACGGCGGCGACCAGCTGGTCAACCCGGCCAACGGCTGCCAGACGGTCGGCGAGTACGTGGACCTGGCGCTGCAGATCACGAACAACTGCGGCTACACCGCGAGCGACGACGGCTCCGAGGACGTGATCACCGACATCGCGCCCGGCGATCCCGGCGCACGCTTCATCGCCCCGTTCAGCGCGGACGAGACCGACCAGAACGGCCTGTGGGTCGCGGGCGGCCAGTACGTGTGGGGCAACACCAAGACCTGGAAGAGCACTTCCGGAGCCGACTGGACCAAGCTGTACGACCTGGGTGCCGGCCACTCCGCCTCGGCGGTCACCAGCCGCAACCACGTGACCTGGGCGGCCTGGTGCGGACCCTGCGGAGCGGTCAACGAGACCTTCGGGCGCGGCGTCGCCACCAACTACGGCGGCACCTGGCACCAGGTGAACCTTCCCGCCGCCTTCCCCAACCGCTACATCTCCAGCCTGACCGTCGACCCGTCCGACGCCTCCGGCGCAACGGTCTACGCGGTGATCAACGGCTTCTCACGGCACTGGAACGAGGGGCCCGGCGCCGGCTACGGCCACGTCTGGAAGACCACGGACGGCGGAAAGACCTGGACCGACGTCAGCGGCGACCGGGCAGCCGCGGACTCCTTCCCGGACGCCCCGGCGAACTCGGCGCTCGTCACCAAGGGCGGCACCCTCGTGGTCGCCACCGACCTGGGCGTGTTCACCAGCACCTCGGAAGGCCACTGGGCGCGCCTGGGCACCAACCTGCCCACCTCCCCGGCGGTCTACCTCTCCCCCAGCCCGGACGGCAGCCAGGTGTACGTCGCCACGCACGGCCGAGGCATCTGGAAAACACCCACCCCGTAACACCCCACCCACACCCGCCCTCACATGACGTGAGACAGCTGCGGCCCCCGCACCGATCAAGGTCCGGGGGCCGCGGCCGTGAGCCCCTCACCGACGCCCGTGTGCCCCGTGCCTCCCCGAAGACCGCTTCGTTCAGGCACGAGGGCCCGCCCAGCGGACACTGCCCTGTGAGACGTCATGCAGAAGCGTCGCACGCCGTTTCATCCGGGCGGTTTGATCGCGACGAGTTCGACCTCGAAGCCGTCATCGTTCTCCAGGTAGGCGGCGTAGTGCTGGCTGCCGCCGGCGTAGGGATGCCGCTCGGGGAACATCAGCTGCCAGCCGTGCTCAGCAGCCTCGACGGCCAGCGTCTCCACCATGGTGGAGTCTTCGACGTGGAAGGCCAGGTGGTTCAGACCCGGCCGGCAGCGGTCGTGCCGTTCAGCGGTGAGGGCCGGGGACTGCTCGATGACCAGGTAGGTCGGCCCGAGCCGCCAACTGCGGCCGCCGTCCCAGCTCTGGTGGACGGCGTAACCCAACGTCTCAAGCAGCCAGCCGAGGGAAGCGAACGCCCGGTGGAGGTCGGGCACCCACAGCTCGACGTGGTGCAGCGTTCCGTGTGTGGGCCCGTTCACGTGCACACCTGGCCATACGTTTCCGCTGCAACCCCGGCAGCCGCCACTCGGATCTAGGCTTTCCGGGCCAGCCCGGCAGCGATGAGACGCTCCCAGACGGTGAGCTCGCGTTCGCCGTTTCTGTTGAACGGGCTGTCGACTGCGTCAGGACGCCACAGGGACGCGGGGACGACCCCGGGGTCGAGGATCTCCAGGCCGTCCAGCAGGGATTCGATCTCCTTGTCGGTTCGCCACCGGCCGCGGCCGAAAGTCTGCTGGAGCACTGCCTCGGCCTCCGTCGTCTCCGGGTTGTGGCCCGAACGGAAGTGGCTGACGAAGAAGTAGCTCCCGGAGGGCACGCGGTCGCGCCAGTGGCGGACGATTCCGGCTGGGTCTTCCTCGTCGTTCACGTGGTGCAGGATGGCGCTGAAGATGACGGCGACGGGGCGGTCGAAGTCGATCAGTTCCAGGGTGGCGGGGTGATTACGCACGTCTTCGGGGTTGCGTACGTCGGCCGGGACGACCCGGGTCCGCTCGTTCTCCTCCAGCAGGGCACGGCCGTGGACCAGTACCTGGGGGTCGATGTCGACGTACACGACCCGGGACTCCGGAGCGTGCCGTTGCGCGACCTGATGGACGTTGTCGGAGGTGGGAAGACCACTTCCCAGATCGATGAACTGCCGTACGTCAGTCGTCGTCACGATCTCCCTGACCGCCCGAGTCAGGGCCGCGCGGTTGGCGAAGGCGATGGCCACCGAACCGGGAAGGTCACGTTTGAACACGTCGCCGATCTCCCGGTCGACGGCGTAGTTGTCCTTGCCGCCGAGCAGGTAGTCGTAGACGCGGGCGATGCTGGGCTTGGTGGGGTCGATGGAGACGCCTTCATCCGTCATGACGACCATCCTTCCCTGTGACGTCCCCGCTGACCACCGCTTCGGGGCCTTCGGCGGACTCATTCGCAGGCTTCGTCAGATCCCGGGCCCCTTCAGCGCCTGGCCGCGGCACAAGAGGGTGGACGCCGAACCGGCCGCCGATGGGCTGGGTCTTCCTGGTGCTGTCCCCGAGGGCGCACCGGTGGCGGTCTCGGGAAGTCCTGTCCCGTGTGCGCCGTCCAGCCCGGCTGGAAAGAAGCTTCCGTTTGTCGCGACGGATGGGGCCGGCCTCCCCGTAGAGCAGATGAAGGCACCACCCGTTCCGCCACGCACCACCGCCCTTCGTCCGACTCGCGAACCCACGAGGTATCTGTGGCTCTCCACTTCGCACTCCGTCTCCGCCGCCACCCGCGGTCGCGGGGACGTGTCGTCGTCGGGTTGCTGACGCTCGTCGTCGGCAGCCTGCCGAGTGTGTCGGCCGACGCCGCCACTCCGTCCTCCGGATCGGTCAGCGACACCGCGCCCACGACCACATGGAGCGCGGGTCCCTTCACCGTCCCGAACACCACCGGCACCGCCGGGACCGTGAACTGCTCGACTCCGCAAGCGTGCGACGACTACGCCCTCGACGTGTCGGTGCCGGCGGGCTACGACGCCGGCCACAGTCTGCGCCTCGACGTCAAGTGGCCCAATTCCGCTGCCGACTTCGACGTGTACGTCCTCGACGCGGGCGGCCGGGAGGTGGCCGCCTCGGCTTCCTCCAGCGACCCCGAGACCGTGCTGCTTCCGGCGGTGACGGCTTCCTACACCGTCCGCGTGGTGCCGTTCGCACCGCTCGGCGACAGCTTCACCGGCACCGCGAGCCTCGTCGCCAACCCGGCCGACCCTCCGCCGAGTACGGCCGTACCGCCGACGTACGGGAACTCCTCGGCTCCCGATTCCATCGCGGACGCACACAACGCCGGTGAACCCTCGATCGGTGTCGACCGCGCCAGTGGCGCCGCGATGTTCCAGGCGTACACCTCGACGCTCAAGGTCACCTACGACAGCGCAGGCACCGCCACCTGGCAGGACAAGAGCGCCCGCGCGGCCAACGGCTGTCCCCAGGGCAGCACGACCAGTCTCGACCCGATCCTGTTCACCGACCCGGCCACCCACCGCACCTTCGAGTCGCAGCTCGCCGGCAAGAGCGCCCTGACCTGCTACACCGACGACGACGGCGAGACGTGGACGCCGACGGGCGGCTCGGGCATCAACTCCGGTGTGGACCACCAGACCATCGGGGGCGGCCCCTTCGCCCCAGGCGGACCGGGCCCGATCACCTCGTACCCGAACGCCGTCTACTACTGCTCGCAGGACATCGCCGACGCCTCCTGCGCGGTCAGCCGGGACGGGGGCCTGACGTACGGGCCCGCCGTCTCGATGTACTCGCTGCTGGACTGCGGCGGCCTGCACGGGCACGTGAAGGTCGCTCCCGACGGCACGGTGTACGTGCCCAACAAGGGCTGCGGCGGGCATCAGGCCATGGCCGTCTCCGAGGACAACGGGTTGACGTGGACCGTTCGCGACAACCCTTCCAGCACCCCCGGTGACTCCGACCCGAGCGTGGGAATCGGGGCCGGCGGGACCGTCTACATGGGCTACCAGAACAGCGACGGCACCGCACGTGTCGCGGTCAGCCACGACAAGGGCAAGACCTGGCTGTACGACCAGAACGTCGGCGCGGCCCTCGGCCTGAAGAACATCGTCTTCCCGGCCGTGACCGCGGGCGACGACAATCGCGCCGCCTTCGCCTTCCTGGGCACCACCACAGGCGGCAACTACCAGGATTCCGCCACCTTCGACGGTGTCTGGCACCTGTACGTGGCCACGACCTACGACGGCGGCCAGTCCTGGGTCACCGTGGATGCCACCCCCACCGACCCGGTGCAGAAGGGATCGATCTGTACGGGCGGCACGACCTGCGGCAAGGACCGCAATCTCCTGGACTTCAACGACGTCACCGTCGACGCCCAGGGCCGCGTGCTCGCCGCCTACGCCGACGGCTGCACCGGCACCTGCGCCACCGGCGGCGCGCAGAACTACGACGCGCTGGCCTCCATCGCCCGCCAGTCCTCCGGCAACACGCTGTACGGCGCGTACGACGCCGGGGTCGGCGGCACGCGCACGGGCCTCAGGACCAAGGGGTCCGGTAAGTGAAGCCTTCGCCCCCGGCGACCGTACTGGTCGGCGCTGTCCTCAGCGTGGCCGCCGCCACCGGATGCTCGCCGACGCCGCGGCACGCCGAGCCCGTGGGCGGCTCACCGCTCACCGCCCCGCGCGCAACACATCCGCCGGCCGGGCAGTCGGCCCACACCGCACCCGGGACATGCCCCACCGCCGCCTCCCTGCCGCTCCCCCAGGACTTCCCGGCGAACCTGCCGGTGCCTCACGGGGCGGTCGTGACCTCGGTGGAGCACCGCACCGGCGACCGGCTCGTCGTCGCCACCGTCGTACGCGGCGGCTTCGACGCCACTCTGGCGTTCCTGCAAAGGCGGCTCCCCAAGGCCGGATACGCCCCGAAGGACGGCGAGGTGGAGGAGGACGACGCCGAGTCGAACTTCGCCTCCGCGACCGTCGAGGGCCGCTGGACCCTGCGGAAGATGCCCGACTGCGAGGAGGGGGTGTACTTGACGTACCTGACGGCTGCCGCCTCGTGAAGGTGGCCGGACAAGGCCCGCCCTTCCCGGCCGGGACTCCCCCCGGCCGGGACTCCCCCCGGCCGGGACCGCCGCCTGCGGCCCCGGCGGGGTTGTCCGCAGCCGTCCCGCGGCCGGGTCGTCACGGGGCGGCGGCCGGCGGGCCGCCGGAGGCTGGTCCGTACGACTGATCAGATCACCGGCGGCCCCGCCTCGATGCGACGGAGCACCGGGGCCAGACGATCCAGGTCGGGGCCGGTCTGGATCTGCCGCTCGTCCCACCAGGTGGCACCGGCGTCGTGCAGCGGACCGATCACGTCCTTGGCCTCGGCCCTGTTCAGGGGCGTGGCACCGCCCAGCACGAACTCGAAGGCCCCTTCGGCCCCGCCCGCACGCTGCTTGCGTACGTACCCGACCAGGTCCCGGACCTCCGCCACGTCCGGCACATGGCCGTGCCGGGCCGTCTCGAACAGCGGCACCGCGCCGTCCCACCCCGCCGCCCGCCGCATGGGCGCACGACGCGGCCAGAACCCACCGATCCACACCGGCGGACCGGGCCGCTGCACGGTCGCGGGCACCAGCGTCACGTCTCGGACCTCGTAGTGCCGGCCGTGATGGTCCACCGGCTCGCCGGACCAGAATCGCCCCAGCAACTCCAGTCCCTCGTCCAGCCGCTCGGCGAGGATGCGCGGCGCGGCCGTGTCGCCGAAGCTGCGGTATTCGTCCTCGACCGGCCCGCCCAGGCCCGCGGCGAAGATCACCCGGCCCCCGCTGAGGTGGTCCAAGGTGGCCACTTGCCGGGCGAGTTGCTGGGGGCGGTAACGAGGGACCGGCGTCAGGAGGGTGCCCAGTCGGATCCGGGAGGTCGCCAGCGCGGCGGCGGTCAGTAGCATCCAGGGGTCCCCGAACGGCCGCCCCTGGTGCTGTCGGTGCAGGACGTGGTCCCAGAGGAAGAGCCCGTCCCAGCCTGCCTGTTCGGCGGCAGCCGCTACGGTCGCGACGTTACGGGGGTCGGCGAAGTCGCCGAAGTTGGGGATGTTGATGGAGAAGCGCATCCCGGCAGGATGCGCTGCCTGCCGTGAAGCGGGCAATCGGATTCGAACCCCGGCGGCTTTATGGCACGCAGCAGGCAGCCGACGGGCGCGGCCCTACGCCGGTCCGACGGGACAGGCGCCGAGGCCGTGATCGGCGTCATGGGCCAGAACCCGCGGAAGGGCAACTCGCATACCTGGGCGGACGTAAGGCGGAGATCTGCGACGTCATCGTCACCGGCATGGTCGCACCGATCCGGATGCCGGCTGCCCGACCGTGACGCTCAGACCGCGATAGCCCCGTCCGGGCAGATGTCCTGGAGCATCAGGGTTTGGCCATCGGGGCCTGCAGTTCGGTCACCCCCTCGTCACGGTCGTCCGGGCACTCCAGGTTGATCTCCCTCGGGTATCCGGCGGACTGGTATCCATTGACGTCGATCCAGCGAGCCAGGGCCTGAGCCCTGGGAAGCACGGCGTCCATCGCGCCGCGGTGGACGATGGTCGCCGCCTGATCGACGGGCGGCAGGTCCAGCACCTGGAAGGCGCCGTCCTGAAGCGCGGCCGTGACCTCCGCCGCGGCGTGGATTTCGTGATCGGCCGGAGTGAGCGTTGCCGGTGCCCGGTTCCGGGATGGGGCACAGCTCGGCCTGGGCGTGTACCGCTGGGTCGTGGAAGGAGCATTCGCGCTGCTGCACTGGTTCCCGCCGCCCGCGCATCCGCTGGGAGATCCGCGACGACATTCATCACGCGTTCGTCACCCTCGGCCGCGCCATCATCTGCTGGCGACGACTGCGCACCGCACTTTGTCGAGAGTCTCACATCCGGGATCTCAGCACGTCGACCTCACAGCCAGGCGCGAAGGGGTCGAAGCCGTGCTCGATCAGCCAGCGAACTATCAGCAGGCTACGCAACGACCACCACGCGTGGATCACGTCGAGGTCGACATCGGTGTCATAGCCGGCGACGACGTCGTCGAGGTGCTCCTCGTGTCCGAGCGTGAAGGTGGCGAGGTCGTACAGGGCATCACCCTGGCCCGCCTCGGACCAGTCGATGATGCCGGTGACCTCGTCGTCGTCGACGAAGACGTGCGCGATCTGCAGGTCGCCGTGCGTGAACGCCGGAGTCCACGGACGGAGCGCGGCCTCGGCGACCTGGCGGTTGCGGATGACGAGGTCGGCGGGCAGGACGTCGTTCGTCACGAGCAACTCGCACTCGTCGTCGAGTTCCGCCGCCAGCGCGACGATGTTCCGGCCGGCCCGGCCAGGTCGGGGCGGCAGCGGGGCGTCATGTAGCTTCCGGATGGCGGCGCCCGCCGCGGCCCACGCCGCCGGTGATCCGGTCGACGGTCCGCCGAGGCGCCCGAGCGTCGTCCCCGGGAGCGCGGCGACCGCGAGCACGGGCGGCTTGCGCCACAGGACCTCCGGGGTCGGGACCGGCGCGAGGGACATCGCCTCGACCTCGACGTCGATGCGCGCCTGATCGGCGTCCACCTTCAGGAACACGTCGCCGACGCGCAGGGTCGCGCGCTCGGAATGGGCGACGACGACTTTGACTTCATTCATGGGCGACCAGTATCCCGGGGGTGACAGCCGACGTCGCCGGGTTGGTTGCGTGCGATCAGGCGGGCTGATCACCTCCCGCTACCCGGCGACCTTGTGTTCGATCGCCTGCGACGGCCAGCTGAATGGCGGGTGCGCTGGGGGCTCGAACTGGAGCACGGGAACTTCCGGAACAGGCGCCGCGTTTCTCCCGCATGCCGGCTATGTGGGGCGCCGCGCTTCCGGCGCTGGCCTTTCTCTTGTTCGTCTGCGGCGCGGGCGAGTTGATGATGCGACGATTCAAGCGGCGCAGCGTCCTCCACCGCGGCCGCGGTCCTGAGCACCGCCCCTTGACAGGATCCGCGTTCAACGAATTCGACCTGGTATTCAACGGCAACAAATCGATCGAGACCGAGCAGCAGCAACGTGAGGCGAACCGCCGCGACGACCAGGGCGACGGCGCCCCGCCGCACACGCGTATCGACCTGGCCGGTGGCACGGCCCGCATCGTCATCCCGCCCGACCGCGAGGCCGTTCGCCAGCCGCGCGGGGGTGCGCAGCAACCCTGAGAAGCCCCCTGGCGACCTCCTCTGGCCCGCAACTGCGAGGCCGAGACGGCGTTCCCTTCATCCGTATCATTCTCGCGGTGGCGTGCCACGGCAGTGGCATGCTCCTCCCTATGCATGAAGATCGGCAGGGCAGGACACCGGCGGGGGTGTGGGGGCGCATCGCGTGCACCTGGGCGGTCGCTTTCGCCACGCTTCATTTCTACTGGGCGCTGGGCGGCAACTGGGGTCTGAGTGTCTCGGCGGGGCCCCTGGCCGAGGAACGCCCGGCGTGGTTCGTGGCGGTGGGCTTGTGGGGTGTGGGGGTCCTGTGCCTTGTCGGCGGTGTGCTGGGATGGCTTCTCGGCCGGCCGCGGCCCCGTGGCCGGGCCGGAGGGGTGGTCAAGGGTCTGGGCTGGTCTGTTTGCGCTGTACTGCTGGTGCGCGGCATCGCGGTTGAGATGTTGTTGCTGGCCGGCACAGCCGGTCAGGAGGCAAACGTAAGTCCGGCGCAGCGGCTGTGGACGCTGGTGTTGTGGAATCCCTGGTTTCTCGTCGGCGGTCTCGTCTTCGGCCTGTCCGCTCGGGAGTTCGGAAGAGCGGACGGTTCGAGTGGCAGAACCGCCTGAATGGCGTCGGGATCACGGGCGGACTGTTCAAGATCATTGTGTGACGAACGACCTGCACACCCTGCTGACCGCACTGTACGTGAAGATCGACGACGAGCCGGACAGGCCGATGGATGGGCAGGCCACCGCAGTCGACCGACTCGGAACTGACTACCCCTCGCAGTCGCCCAGGCTCTGCTCAGCCTCCACATACGGGTACTGCGCCTCCCATTCCCGGTTCTTGGGTCCGCGCCTATACCTGGTGTGCACCCCGGTCGGCATGCCGATCCTGTGGGCGCTGGCGGACCGAAGCTGGACGAGCCCGAAGTACTTCAGGCCACGGGTGGGCAGTTGATCGAGTCGGTGAACGACACCCTCAAGGGTCGGCTCGACCTGGTGGTCGGTGGAGTTCGCGGACGCATCATTTGGAGATGTCGTCCTTGCAGCTCTCCGACACTCTCACCACCTCGAAGACCACCGGGAAATCGATGATCTGCTGGTTCGGGCCCGGCTGTGAGTCGCAGATCTTCCACGCGTCCGGGTCGTGCACCGGACGACCCTGTCCGCTCGCGTCCTTGAAGATCAGGTCGACGTCGGAGCTCATCTGCTCGTACACGCGCCCGGCGTTGCCGCCGATGACATCGGGCATGACGGCGGCGACCGGCTCACGGGCTGCCGAACGACGCGTCTCCGCGGCCTCCGGGCTGGTCGTGGTGCTCGCCGAAACGTCCCGGACGGACGACGCCGCGCAGGCGGTTACAGAGGTCAGGAGCACGGCGGAGAGGACGGGGCGCAAATACTTGGTGACGGTCATGTTCCCCCCAGCGTGACGGCAGTCCGGCCAGTATTCACGATGCGGCAAGGGGAATCATCACCTTATCGATCAACCCACATCCGATGGCCTTGTCCGGTCCCGGCCCGGTCGGTGGCACGGCCCGGGATGGCCGGTCTCGACGGGCCTGCTCCGGCAGGGGGCACGCCGGGCGGAAGTGGAAAAATGCTGGTACGAGCAGGACGAGTCCTGTCCTGGGTCGTCCCTGCTGTTCTTCCGCCCGGCATCCGGCGATTGCTCTGGAGCATGTCTATGACGGCCGGTCCTGTGCAGCCTTCGGCTGCCTCTTCGGCGTCCGGGGACGGTCCTCCAAGCCGCTTGCAGTCGTGCGGGAAGCCGGGGAGCAAGATCAATTGCATGTGAGCGAGGGCGGACGTGGGTGAGCAAACCCTCGCTCACGGCCTCTTGCCCGGCAGGGGCCGCCTCGTCCTGAGCAGTACCGGGGGGACCGGACGCTGCACTGCCTGGAGTCGGGGCGACCCCCACGCCGTGGTCGCCTCACAGGTGGATCTCTGGTCTACGGCCGGCCGCTGTGCGCTGCGACAGCCAGAGGGCGACCGCCTCCGACACCGGCTGTCCGGTCTCCAGCTCGACGAAGCCGAACTGGCCACCCTGATTGCACTCCAGGAACCACCAGGCGCCCTCCTCGTCCACGGCGAAGTCGAAGGCGGCGTAAGCCAGTCCGGCACGGGCAAGGTACTCGTGCACCGACCGGCCGATGCGTTCGGGTACCGGAATCGCCTCCCAGGTGTGCGCGGTGTCGCCGTAGCGCCCGTCGATCTGGCCCGGCTCGGCCGTCTTCCGCGCGGCGAACAGCCGATTGCCGACACAGGTCAGACGGATGTCGGCGCGCTTGGGTATGTACCGCTGCAGCAACGCGGGGCCGGCCGCGACGGCCGAGAAGTCCGCGTCGGGGCCTATCAGGGTGGTGGGCAGGGCCACGCCGGGCTCACCGGGAGGCGGCCCGGAGGCGGACTTCACCACCACGTCCTGGTGCTCCTCCGCGAACTGCCGTGCCAGGCGTGGCGCCGTGGTGAAGACGGTCGGCGGTACCGCGAAGCCACTGAGGTGAGCCATCTTCAACTGCCAGGGCTTCAGGCGGGCCCGGTCGGCGTTGCGCGGATGGTTCATCCACCGCGTGACGGCGGAGAAGAGCATTCCGAACAGCGCCTGACGGGCCTCGGCGGTCAGCCACGGCGAGGGGTGCCTCGCGTGCGCCGCCGGTTCGCCGGGCCTGCGCACCCATACGGAGCGCAGGCCTCTCATGCTGAGCACATGTCCGTTCACAGACAGGTGCCCGTCGAAGTCGCCGTGGGCGTAGTGAGCGGACAGCACTGCCTTGTCGGGAAGGTCGGCAGGATCCAGCCGCACGACGGGCGTTCCCATCCGGTGCAGCTCGGCCACCACCATGTCGGCGGTCACGTCCTCCTCGGACGTGAGGATCAGTACGGTCATTCGATTACGGAGCGTCAATCGTCGAAGTGCGTCTGGGAGCCGGCGGTGGACGTGGTCGTGCCGACAGCCAGCAGCAGGTCCGGGTCACTGACGGCCGGACGGCCATCGGGAAGCACGTTCAACTGACGTGACTCGTCGAAACGATACGGCGTGACCACGGCCGGAAACGCTTTCGGCAAGGCGTACTTAAGGGTGAACGGTCGCACTCGGAACCTCCACGGGTGCAGTTGGGCTGTACGTGGTACTTGTGCGTCCCTACGTAAGGAACGCCTGCTGTTCTGTTGCAGCAGGGACAGGTCGTCACATATCCGCCGCATGATTCGCATCACCTGCATCACTGTTCTCACCTTCCCCACAACTCACACATCGGACGGGACATCAGATCTGTCACACCGTTACGTAAAGTGACTGTGCCGTGACTTGGTCATCAACCCCGGATCGGCAGGCTCCCGTACTTCGCGAACGACCGAAGCCGCAGACAGGCGGCCTCGTGACCGGCGGTGATCAGCCCGCACCCGGAACACAGCGCGCCCCCACTGGCCGCAGAGCACGCAGCCGCCGCTCATGGCCCCGGACGGTTTCCGTCCGCGACGTACCCGCTCGCGCTGAACGGGGCTGTCCGAGAGGGCTCCGAGGCCGTGATCACACGAGTCACGCCGAGATCATCTCCCTGTGGCCGGCGCCCTTGTAGCATCACTCGCCGCATGCACGGGCGAGTGATGGTCGGCCGCCCCTATGGCGCACCATTCCCGGCGGAAGGCAAATGCGTGAAGACAACGGAGCGGCGCTCCTCCGTGGGAAGGAAAGTCGAGTACAGCGTGGCCGCCTGGCTGATCGGTTGGGTGATCTTTCTGGGGTCCGGGTACGTGGCCTCGTTCGTGTTGATCAGCACCTGGGCGAACTGCGACATCGGCACCAACGGCTCCTACCAGCTCGTTGCATGGGTGGTCGCGTCGACCGGCGTGGCGACCGTGTCCACCGTGCTGTGGGCTGTGATGCGCAAGTTGACGGGTCGCGGACGCCTCTTGTGGCCGCTGGTGTTGACGATGCTTGCCAGTGCGCTGCTGCTCTGGCCGCAGCTCGCAATGTGGTACGTGTCGCCCGGCCACCCGGACAGCAAGTGCGAACCGGGCGGCACGCCCGCGGGGTGGCCCAATTGGCTGCCTTTGTGAGGCGGGCCATGAGTAGAGCGGCCGGACGTCGACTAACGGGGTTATCCAGTACGGCGCCGACGACGTGATCACACCCGCCACGGCAAGTCCGTCTCTCCTGTGCCATGGCCGACCTCATCACCACAGGGCTGGGCGGCCTGCCCGTAACGATCGTCACCGCCCTCACTGTGAAGCAGGGTCTGAACCGACTCTGCGGATGCAATGCTCCGGCAGGTGAACTCGAGGGGAGAAGCAACTCACCTTACGCACGCACAGTTTGATGGGCCTTCACCCGCAGACACCTGGGGCCACCCGGAGCGCGCCTCTACGCTGCTACCGCCTGATCAGACAGGGCCTGATCAGTGGACAACCTCCCCGCTCACCGCTCACACAGGAGGTCCACCATGTCCATGCTCTCCCGCATCAAGCGCTCGCGCCGGGCGCTCACCCTCGCCGCCTTCCTCCCCACCTCCCTCATCGGCACGTGGGCCGCTGCCCCGGCTGCCCAGGCCGCTGCTCTCCCCACCCCCGACCACGTGATCGTCGTGGTGTTCGAGAACCACGCCTACGAACAGATCATCGGCAGTGCGAGCGCCCCCTATCTCAACAACACGCTGAAGTCCGGGGGCGGCAACCTCACCAACTCCTACGCCATCACTCACCCGAGCCAGCCGAACTACCTGGATCTGTACTCCGGCGGCAACCAGGGCATCACCACCGACAACTGCTACACCCCGCAGTTCAGCGGCGCCGCGAACCTCGGCTCGGAGCTCATCGCCGCCGGTCGGACCTGGAGCAGCTACAACGAAGGTCTTCCCTCCGAGGGCTCCACCGTGTGCACCAACTCCGCCACCAAGTACGCCCGCAAGCACAACCCCTGGTTCGCCTTCAACAACGTCCCCCTGAACACGGCGCACACCTTCTCGCAGTTCCCGACGGACTACACGACCCTGCCCAAGGTCTCCTTCGTCATCCCGAACCTGTGCAACGACATGCACGACTGCTCCATCAAGACCGGTGACGACTGGCTGAAGAACAACCTCGGCGCCTACGCCACCTGGGCTCGGTCGCACAACAGCATCCTGGCCGTCACCTTCGACGAGGACGACAGCTCGCACAGCAACCACGTCGCCACCGTGTTCTACGGCGCACACGTCGCGCCGGGCAGCTCCACCTCGACGCACTACAACCATTACGACACGCTGCGCACTCTCGAGGACATGGCCGGGCTGACCACCCACGCAGGGGCCGCGGCCAGTGCCTCCGACATCACCGGCATCTGGAACTGATCCTGAGCATGCTCCATGGCGCACCGCCCACACCGGTGAGAACAGGCACCGGAGCGGCACAAGCCCCCGACCGGTGCCATCCGGCCGGGGGCTTGTGCCGTGCACGGGTGCAGCCCGAGCGCGACCGCCCCCCGGCGTCCGAGCCCGGCCGCTCGGCCGAGGTGGGGGCCGGGGCGTGGGGCGAACCATGTGGCTGCCTGGACAGGAGAGCGGGTGCCTCGTGAGGAGGACCGACAGCGCTGCTGTGACGTGTGAGACGAGAGGCCCTGGATTTCGAGCCTCCTCGCCCCACTGATGAGCACTTCGACCGCAACCGGGCTGATCAGTTGATGCAGCGCCACTTTGTTGCGATCACGGAGCGGAGGAGCTCGGTCGCAGGTTGGTGATCGGCGACGGCGTTCAGCGACGGCCCTGCCAGAGTTCGCGCCGTTCGCTGTGCGGGTCGTGGACGACCTGGGACGTGGTGTCGAAATGCATGGTCGTGCGGTGGTGGGGTTCGTACCCGGGCCAGCCGGGGTCGCCGGTGGTAGCGAAGGCGGTCCAGGCGGCGTGCATGGTGTCGGCCAGCTGCTGCGGGGGCTCGGTGCCGATGAGGCCGGTGAAGCCCTGGTCGTGGAGGTTGTGGAGGTTGTCGAAGACGAAGGGGAGCTCGATGGCGTGGCAGGCGCCGAGCCGGCCGTTGTAGGTGGGCGGCTGCCAGGCGAACTCGTAGAGATGCGTCGCCCCTGCCGCGTGGCGGGCGTGGGCCTCGGCGAGGCGGATGGCAGGGATGCGGTAGAACCAGTCGGTGGCGATCGCGGCCAGGAGGTCGCCGGGACCGGCGTCGGGGTGCTCAGCGCGGTAGACGGAGAGGAGGGCGTGGCTGTCCGGTTCGAGGCCGTAGGCCGCCGCGGAAGCGTGCAGTGCCTGTTCCGGGATCAGGTCAAGTGCGCCGGGGGGGACGAGGAAGAGCCGGAACTCGTCGGTGTTGGTGCCGACGAGCACGTCCACGTCGGCTCCCGCCCCGGCGGTGATCGCGTCGATGGGCGGGGTGGGGATGATGTCCCCGTCGACCACGGGTTCGAAGGGCATCAGGTTGAGGGCGGCCTCACCCCAGCGGGCCGGGTCGGGCTCGGCGGAGATGGCGGCGCGCAGCTGCTGCTGGGCCTGGAGCAGGGCCTGTGCAGGCGCCTCGGCGATGGCCGCTCGGGTGGGCGGGACGTCGAGCACCTCGGCCAGCCGCTTGCCGA
The DNA here is from genome assembly GCF_043081525.1 of Streptomyces sp. NPDC014864. Lineage (NCBI taxonomy): Bacteria > Bacillati > Actinomycetota > Actinomycetes > Kitasatosporales > Streptomycetaceae > Streptomyces > Streptomyces sp. NPDC014864. The sequence continues at coordinate 381,161 of NZ_JBIBWT010000003.1, read as the reverse complement.
TGAGCTGTGCGGTGGCGGGGGCCAGGGTGTGGTGCGCCGCGCCGCTCTGCAGGATGGCGCGGCGAAAGAGGCCGGTGGCGCGCGGGGCGGCCAGGAGCGCGCCGATACTCATCGCGCCCGCGGACTCGCCGAAGACGGTGACCGTGCCGGGGTCGCCACCGAAGGCGGCGATGTTGTCGCGGACCCACTCCAGGGCGGAGATCTGGTCCAGCAGGCCGAGGTTGGAGATGCCGTCGCCCAGGTAGAGGAAGCCGTCCGCGCCGAGCCGGTAGTTGAGGGTGACCAGGACGACACCGTCGCGTGCGAAGCGGGTGCCGTCGTAGCCGGGGACCGAGCCGGAGCCGTTGGCGAAGGCTCCGCCGTGGATGAAGACCATGACCGGCCGGGATCCGGTGGTGTCCGGGGTCCAGATGTTCAGGTTCAGGTAGTCGTCGCCGGGCTTGTCCACTTCCGGGATGAGCTGGTCGAACGGTGCGGCGTAGGGGGCCTTGGGCGCGGTGGGGCCGTAGCCGCCGGCGTCACGTATGCCGTTCCACGGCGTGGCGGGTTGCGGCGGCCGGAAGCGCAGAGGTCCGACGGGGGGCGCGGCATGGGGGATGCCTTTGAAGGAGGCGATGCCGCCTTCCTCTCGCCGGCCGCGAACCGATCCCTGACTGGTGTGGACGACGGGGTCCAAGGGTGTGCTCCTTTGTCGGCGGGGCAAGGTCGGCGGGCGGGTTGGGCGACTCGTCGTTACGGGCGTGTCCCGGGCAGTGCGGGGGTCAGGGGGCGGTCGCGCCCGCGAGGCGCAACGCGAACTGCGCGTAGGAGTCGGCCACCTGCTCGCGGGGGTAGGGCTGGTCGGGTCCGAACCAGTGGGCGACCTGCATGCCCATGCTTCCGATCGCAGTCGCGGCGAGCGGAAGATCGGGGACGTGGAAGTCACCCTCTTTGATACCGCGTTCGAGGATGTTGAGAAGCAACCCCCGGCAGATACGGCGCAGCTCCAGCGACGGTGCAGCCAACTCTGCTGAGAGTGCGTGCAGTTCGGAGTTCGTCACGACTGCCAGAAGCGGGAAGTCGGTGTGCACGAGCACGTGGGCTCGGACCAGCGCGGTGAGCTGGGCGGCCGTTCCTTGTGCGGCGGGCACGGAGGCGACGGCTTCGGACAGGCGGGTGTGCCACTCCTCGTGGCCGATGCGCACCAGTTCCGCGAGCACGTGCCCCTTGGAGGGGTAGTGGGCGTACAGCGTGGCGGAGTTGATGCCGACCTTGTCGGCGATCTTGCGGATCGACGTGCCGTGGAACCCCGACTCCGCGTACAGGCCGAGTGCCTCGTGCAGGATCCGCCCGCGCGTGCCGGCGGGGGTGACCCCCTGGGGCAGGGCGATGTCCACGACGGCCACCCGCCGCGGCTCCCAGACCGGCACGTCCACAGATTCCTCCTCGCGCCATGACACCGGCGACGCGATGGCAACCAATCGATTGGTTGACACCGTGGCGCTGAGGGCCGATCGTACTGCGGAACAGCACGAAAGCAACCAATCGATTGGTTGGAATTCTTTCGGGTGGTCGGTCCCCCTGCCGCTCTCGCCCGGGCAGCGTCGAAGGAGACGTGCGTGAGCAGCCCCAACGCCAACCTGGCAACACTCCTGGCAGACTCTGCCGCCCGCTTCCCGAGGCGTCCGGCGGTCCGCCTCGACGACGCGGTGCTCGACTACGCCGAACTGGAGGAGATGAGCGCACGCGCGGCTCGTCTGCTCCACGGAGCAGGCGTGCGGGCGGGAGACCGGGTCGGGCTGATGCTGCCCAACACGCCCGCTTTCGCCGTGCTCTACTACGGCATCCTGCGGGCCGGCGCGGTCGTGGTGCCGATGAACCCGCTGCTCAAGGCGCGCGAGGTGGAGTACTACCTCGCCGACAGCGAAGCCTCACTGCTGCTGGCCGACGCCGCCCTCGCCCAGGAGCCGGCCAAGGGCGCGCTCGCCGCGGGCACGCCGTGCATCGAGGTCCCCGCCGACGGTATGGGCCGGCTGCTGGTGGACGGTGAGCCGCTCCCGGGCGTGGTGTCTCGCGAGCCCTCGGACACGGCCGTCATCCTCTATACCTCGGGCACCACCGGCCGCCCCAAGGGTGCCGAACTCACCCACGCCAACCTGCGGGCCAACACCGACACCACCCGACGCACCCTGCTGGAATCGACCGAGCAGGACGTGGTCTTCGGCGGGCTCCCGTTGTTCCACACCTTCGGCCAACTGGTGGGTCTGAACTGCGCGGTGGCAGCCGGGGCCTGTCTGACTCTGCTGCCCCGTTTCACCCCGGGCAGGGCACTCGAGATCATCGAACGGGACAGGGTCACCGTCTTCGTGGGCGTGCCCACCATGTACGCCATGCTGCTGGCGGCTCCCGAACGCGAGAGCCACGACGTCGGCTCACTCCGGATATGCGTCTCCGGTGGGGCCGCCCTCCCGGTGGAGGTGCTGCGCGGCTTCGAGAAGGCCTTCGGCTGCGTGATCCTGGAAGGCTATGGGCTGTCCGAGACGTCCCCGGTGGCCTGCTTCAACCATCCCGGCCGCCCGCGCCGGCCCGGCACCATCGGCACGCCGATCGACGGCGTCGAGATGCGCGTCATCGACAAGGACGGCACCGACCTGCCGGACGGCGAGCCGGGAGAGGTCGCGGTCCGCGGCCACAACGTCATGAAGGGCTACTGGCGCCGCCCCGACGCCACCGCCGAGGCCGTCGTCGACGGCTGGCTGCGCACCGGCGACATTGGGGTGAAGGATCCCGACGGCCACTTCCGGATCGTGGACCGCAAGAAGGAGATGATCATCCGCGGTGGCTTCAACGTCTACCCGCGCGAGATCGAAGAGGTGCTGTACGAGCACCCCGCCGTCGCCGAGGCGGCGGTGATCGGAGTGCCGCATCCGACCCACGGCGAGGAGGTCGTCGCCGTCGTCGCGCTCAAGCCCGGCGCCGAGGCGGCCCCGGACGGACTGAAGGAATTCGTCAGGACGCAGGTCGCCGCGTACAAGTACCCCCGTCAGGTGTGGATCGTCGAGGCGCTGCCCAAGGGGCCCACGGGAAAGATCCTCAAGCGGGAGATCAAGTCGCCCGCAGCCAACAGAGCTTGACGGCGCATCGTGTAGGCAGCTCCGGTTCGCATTGGTCGAAACGGTCGGCGGCCGACTCACTCCGGTAACCGCCGCTCCCGGTTGCCAGTGCCCGGGGGGGGCCACGCGACCAGCCCCCGGCCCGATCGGCAACGGTGCCGGACGGCCTGGCCCTCGCGCCGCACATCGGTTCTCCGGGGGCGCCTCCCGGGGACTACCGGCGGGCCTCCGTCCCGAACCACCCGCATCCGCCGCTCCCGTTCCTGTCCCTTCGCGCAGGGCGGCGGATGAAGCACGGTCGCGGACGGTGACGACTCTCCGAGGGCGCACTCGGCTCTTTCGGCTGGGCCGGTGACAGACCGGCGCCGGACATCACCCCCAGCGGCAAGTGCCGGGCAGATGCCATGGAACGCGACGAACAAATACTCGCCGCACGGATCTTGACGATCCATACCTACCGGTCAGTACGATCGCGCCACCCCTCGAACGACACCGGTGCCCTCCGCATGAAGGGGCGAGTCGTGCCTGCGACACGCCCCCACCCGCCTGCAGACATCCCTGCCGTGAACTGAACCGGGGAACACCCCGGCGCGGTCCTTTCCCTCCCCGTCTGACGCACCCCAAGTACCTTCCAAACCCCACCCTGGGAGACTCCCCATGAAGAGATCCGTCGTGATCTCGGCCGTCGCCGCGGCCGGTGCCCTCCTCGCCGTGCAGGCTGCGATCCCCGCGGAGGCGTCAAGCGCCTCCACCTTCGGCTCTTCCAGCAATCCCATCCTGTTCGTGCACGGCTACACCGGTGACGGCAGCAACTGGAACACCATGGCCGGCCACTTCCAGACCGACGGCTGGCCGTCCTCCTACCTGGACCAATGGACGTATGACTGGCACCAGTCGAACGCCACCACGGCCCAGCAACTCGCCTCAGAGGTCGACAAGCTCCTCACCGCCACCGGTGCCTCCAAGGTGGACATCGTCAGCCACTCCATGGGCGGGCTCTCCTCGCGCTACTACCTGAAGAACCTCGGCGGGACGTCCAAGGTCGACGCCTGGGTGTCGCTGGGCGGCCCGAACCACGGGACCGACAGCGCGAACACCTGCTTCGACACCTCCTGCACCGAAATGCGCATCGGATCCGATTTCCTGAACGCCCTCAACGCGAACGACGAAACCCCTGGCACGCCCCGTTACGCGACCTGGTGGTCGCCGTGCGACACGGTGATCAACCCGGACAGTTCCGTGTCTCTGTCCGGGGCGTCCAACACCAAGACCGCCTGCCTCAGCCACACCGGCCTGCTCACCGACGCAACGGTGTACGCACAAACCCGCGACATGATCAACAGCTGACCTGGCCGACCGCCTGGCAGGGACCCCGGACCCCACAGCCGCTCACCGCAGGTCCCTGCCGGGCCGACTTCACGAATGCGGGCACTCCGCCAGGCACCGCCCGCTCCAAGACGCCGCAGTGCACGTGCGCTGCTGGGCCTGTGCCCATCGTGCCCCATCGGCATGTTGTCCACGACATGGCTGGTCCAGCGGCGCAGTCCGGGACCCCGAAACGTCTCGACCAATGTGGCAGCGCCTCCCGTGCACCAGGGGCTAAGAGTGGGAGAGGCTGACGTGGCGGCGGCCTGAAGGACGACGGGGGTATCCACCGGCTGGGGCGCTCCCGCGGCAGGTCATGCGCGGCCGCTCTCCGCAAGCGCCTTGATGCCGCGAAGGGTGGCCTCGATCCCCGCGCGCAGTTCCTTCATCCGCAAGGCGATGATCTCCTCCTCCCGGTCCGGCCAGCGCTCGATGGCCAGAGTGACCCCGCTGCGGCCCGGCCCGACGAGGGCCGACTGCCGCAACCGGGTACCCCCGCCTTCGGCCTGAAGTTCGTAGCGCCAGGACGCCAGGGACTTCGCCGGGTCCAGCGTCGGTTCGCCGTACCGGCCGTCCGCGTCCGTCACTGCCCAGGCGAAGACCCGTTGCTCGTCGAGCTCGACCACATGGGAGACGGTGCGCCACTCGCCGAGCTGCTGGTGATGGTTGAAGCCCTCGAAACGCGCACCCGGCAGGGGACGGTCCGCGCCGTCGAGCCACGCCACGCGTTGCAACTCCGGGCTGAGCCGGGCGGGCAGGCGAATGTCGGTCACCAGCTCCCAGACCCGCGGCGGGTCTGCCTCTATGTGCACATCACAGTGCACGCTGGGACCCTCGGCAAATCGCATGTCGCCCCCTCGGTGTCGGACTGCTGTGTGATCATCCACAGCTTTGCTCCCCTTCCGCAACCAGGCCTTACCTTGCCGTGCAAGCTCTCGGTCCGTAATGCGACAGTCCGAATCGGCCTTCGAGCTGTCGACATGTGCGACTGGATCTCACCCACCACCGGCAAGGCTGAGATCGCGGTGGATCCCGACATCAACAACCGGCCCGCCACTACCTCGAAGGTCCGCGATCAGGCAGATCAGGCGGATCCGGCACGGGTATCGAAGCCGTTGCGATCGAGTGCTGCTCGGATCCGGCCGAGCCACTCTGGGCCCAGCCGGCGCCCGTTGGGGAGTTGGTCGCCTCGATCCCAGCGCCACGCTGTGATCATCGCCAGCACGAGGATCCGGCACTCGCGCAGCAAGTCCTGATTGACACCCGGACAGTGCCCGCTGACCTCTTCGGGGGCATGGGCGAGGTCGAATTCGACGGGCCCCCCTTGGCCCATGCGCTGCACCTGTCCCTCGACGACCTCGCCGCCGCCTGCGCGAAGGACGCAGGAGGCGGCGAGGGCGGCGAGCAGGCCATGTCGGCGTGACCGTCAGGCGCGCGCCGTGCGGCTGAATCGCAGATTGGCGAGCAGGGCGCTGGCCCGGTCGCCGCGGCGGCCGGGCCGCGCACGCGGGCAACGGCTTACCGCGGCTTGGTCGCGATCTGGATCAGGTTGCCGCACGTGTCCTCGAGCACCGCGGTGGTGACGGGGCCCATCTCCACGGGCTCCTGGGTGAAACGGACGCCGAGGGCGCGCAGGCGCTCGTACTCCGCCTTCACGTCCTCGACGGCGAACTGGGCGAGCGGGATGCCGTCCCGCACGAGCGCGTCACGGTACGGCTTGACGGCCGGGTGGCCGGCGGGTTCCAGGAGAAGCTCCGTGCCGTCGGGCTCGTCGGGTGAGACGACGGTCAGCCACCGAGCCTCCTCACCCAGCGGAACGTCGTGCTTCTTCATGAAGCCGAGGATCTCGGTGTAGAACTGCTCGGCCTTGGCTTGGTCGTCGACGAAAACGCTGGTCAGATGGATCTTCATGGGCCACTCTCCTCCGGTCCGGACGTGTCGGGCACGGGCCGTCGCTCGGTGATCTGCCGCAGCGGGGCTGTGTTCAGGTCATGGAACTCATGACTTGCTCGCCCTGGTGCAGGGGAGATTCTGGCCCGCTCGCTCGCTGCTGTGCCGCTACGCGGCACGGGCACCGGGCGGGCTTCCGCGGCTTCCTGCTTCGTCGCACTGTGCCAGAACGGGTCCGGCGTGAAGGCCAGCCACCCCATACTGCTGCCCGCACCCACGGCCCCGTGCGAGACGACGATCAGCGAAGGCCGTCGCCCTGGACTACGCCGCGAACATCGCGCCCGGGGGGCGGGGAGAGCAAGCGGATGGCCCGAGCCCGTCAGCCGGCTGAAGGCGGACCACGGTCTCAGCCGAACGGGGAGGCGCTTCCCGGCCTGCATCCACGGGGGACGCTGTTTCCGCTGATGTCGAAATCCCCGCAGGTCAGGAAAACGTGGTTGAGCCTGCCGAGCGTGAAGGCGAGTACTCCGACAGCCACGATCGCACCGACGACTCTTCTCTGCTGACGCGCGGAGAGCTCGGATCCCCCGAACAGCAGGATCTGGAGGAGTAACCAGGTCAGCAGCGGTGCGCCGATGATGCTGAGGATGCCGCCGGCCAGAAACAGCACCTCTCGCGACAGGCCGCCGTCGCGGGGCACGATGGCGGCGAGGGCCAGCCAGCCGCTGGGCATCGCCAGACAGGCCAGGTACACCCATCCATGCCGCGGCAGGCGTTCACGGAGCAGCAGGGCGCTGATCAGCACACCGGTCGACACCGCCCAGAGGGTGAGCACCTGGTAGTAGAAGACGACGTGGTAGGCGCCGAGCGTGAAAGCCGGCTCCCAGATCGTCAGCGCTCCGCCGCCCGCGACGACGGCAGCCGTTGCTTCCCAGCGTCCGCCGTCCGGCCCGCCCCCACTCGCGGAGGCTCGGTCCGGGGGGCGGTTCTCCTCATCCATGAAGGTCCATATCCGATGCGGCGGCATATTACGGACATCGTAGGATCAGGTGCTCCGGGTCCTGGGGCTGATAGCCCGTATCTTCCCTTGTTTTGCAGTCGATGGGCGTATGCGCGCGCTGTGCCACCGGGTCAGGAGTCGAAACGGCCACGCCAGGCAACACGGTTCCGGAGGGGCGCTTACTTCTCAGGTCATCGACCGCGGCACGGCCGCCTGCCACGATCGCAGGCGTACGCAGCCCCGTCGGCCGAGAGGACACCATGCCCGCCTACGCCATCGCGCATCTGCAGGAGGCCGCTCCGCACCCGGAGATCGCGGAGTACATCGAGCGCATCACCGCCACCTTCGAGCCGTACGGCGGCCATTTCCTCGTGCACGCCACGCAGCATGAGGTCAAGGAAGGCAGCTGGCCCGGGCACGTCGTGGTGATCTCCTTCCCCGGGATCGCCGAGGCACGGGCCTGGTGGGAGTCCCCCGCCTACCAGGCGATCGCACCGCTGCGCTCACGGCACATCGAAGGCGACATCATCCTGGTCCCGGGCGTGCCCGACGACTACGACCCGGTCGCCACCGCCAAGACGATGCGGGCAGCGCTGCCTGCCCAATAGTGGTCACGGTGTGGCTGGTGTGATCAGGGCGCCGGAAACGTCCTGGACAGCGCCTCGCTCCGGCACGAACCGCGTGCCTTCAGGAGGCCGGCCGTCGCGTTGCGGTGACGCCACGTCAAGTGCCGAGTCACAGTGGCTGGGCACCGACGGTTGTGACGCTCACCAGGGCAACGGTCCCGCCGCGTCGAAGTACCCTCCGGTGGGGCCGTCCGGGCCCAGTTGGGCCATGCGGACGATGATCTCGGCGCCCTCCTCGACCGTCTGGATCCCGGTGTTGCCGTTCAGGTCCGTCTTGGTGAAGCCGGGTTCCACGGCGTTGACGCGCATGGCGGGGAACGCCTTCGCGTACTGCAGGGTGATCATGTTGACCGCGGTCTTCGAGGCCGGGTAGGCGACTCCTGGGTAGGCGGCGGCCGGGTGGTCCGGGTCGGCCATGTGCGCGAGCGACGCCAGTCCGCTGCTGACGTTGACCACGACCGGCGACGCGGATCGCCGCAGCAGCGGCAGGAAGGCGTGGGTGACGCGTACCGTGCCGAACACGTTGGTCTCGAAGACCTCCCGCATCATGGCGGCGGTGACGTCCGCCGCCCCGGTCACCTCGTTGTGCGGGCCGCGCGCTTCGATGCCGGCGTTGTTGATCAGTACATCGAGGCCGCCGTCGGCCTCCATCGCCTTTACCGCGGCCGCGACGGACGCGTCGTCGGTGACGTCGAGCTGCACGGCCCGCGCCATGCTGCCCAGTTGTTCGGCCGCGCGGCGGCCCCGGTCCGCGTCCCTGCTGCCGATGCAGACGGTGTGGCCCGCGGCGAGCAGGCGGCGGGCGGTCTCGTGGCCGAGACCCTTGTTCGCTCCGGTGATGAGTGTGGTGGTCATGCCTTCACGATCCGTCCCGCCCGCCCGGCCGGCCAGGCGTCCCGTCTTCCTGGGACCAGCGGTACCAGGAAGACAGGCGGCGGGCGGGCCACACTGGTCGCATGGCGACGGCGGAGTTCGGCAAGGCGGTGCGCCGCTGGCGCGACCGGGTCACGCCCGAGACGGCAGGTCTGCCGGCGGGCGGCCGGCGGCGTGCGGCCGGGCTGCGCCGCGAGGAGCTGGCCCTGCTGGCCGGGATCTCCGTCGACTACGTCACCCGGCTCGAGCAGGGCCGTGCCACCAGCCCCTCGAGCCAGATCGTCGAGGCGCTGGCCCGGGCGCTGCGGCTGTCGCAGGAGGAGCGTGCGCACCTGTTCCGGCTGGCCGGGCTCGCGCCGCCGGGCCCGGAGACGGTGCCGGCGTACATCACCCCGAGCGTCCAGCGGCTGCTGGACCGGTTGACGGGGACGCCCGTGGCGGTCTTCGACGCCTCCTGGACCCTGCTCATGGCGAACGCTCCCTACGCGGCCCTGATGGGCGATCCGTCCGGTCGGCGCGGCAACGAACGCAACGGTGTGTGGCGCCATTTCCTCGGCCCGGGAAGCGGGGCCCGGCGCACGCCGCAGGCGCAGCGCGATCACGAGGCCGCGCTCGTCGCAGACCTGCGCGCGGCCGCCGAACGCTACCCTGCCGACCGGTGGCTGCAACGGCTGATCGCCGAACTGCACGCGGGCAGCGGGCGGTTCGCCGAGCTGTGGGACACGAGCGCCGCCGGCCGCCACGAGGCCTCGCGCAAGACCATCGACCACCCCCGGGTCGGGGCGGTGACGCTGGACTGCGACATCCTGACCGTGTCGGGCAGCGACCTGCGGATCATGGTCTACACCGCCGAACCAGGCACGGATGACGCCGAACGTCTGGCCCTCCTCACCGTTCTGGGGACCCAGAACCTCGGCAGTCCCACCTGACACACACCGCCCGGAGAGCCACAGTCGTAGCAGGACAGGGTGACCGGGGCCTGACGGTGGCGCGGCCTCCTCGCACGCTCATCGCAGCACGAACGGGGCGGCGTACTCCGACGGGGTGTCGGTGTACGCCGCCCTCGGGTGGGACGCGCCGCGGGGGTGGCCCGCGTTGTCATGGCGGTTACTTCGGGTCTTCGTTGAACTTCGCGGTCGACCAGAAGTAGCCGAGCACCGCGAGGCCCAGGCACCAGGCGACGGCGAGCCGGCCGTTGTCGCCGATCCCGGTGCCGAGCAGCAGGCCGCGCAGGGTCTCGATGGCGGGGGTGAAGGGCTGGTACCGGGCGATGGGCTGGAACCAGCCGGGCATGGAGTGCAGCGGGACGAAGGCACTGGAGAGCAGTGGCAGCAGGATCAACGGCATGGCGTTGTTGCTGGCAGCCTCGGCGTTCGGGCTGACGAGGCCCATGCCGACCGCGATCCAGGTGAGCGCCGTGGCGAACAGTACGAGCAGTCCGAACGCCGCGAGCCACTCCAGGACGGTGGCGTCGGTGGAGCGGAAGCCGATGGTCACGGCGACGGCGCCGACGAGGACCACGCTGATGATCGACTGCAGCACGCTGCCGACGACGTGTCCGACGATCACGGAGCCGCGGTGGACGGCCATGGTGCGGAAGCGGGCGACGATGCCCTCGGTCATGTCGTTGGAAACCGAGACCGCGGTGCCGATCGTGGTGCTGCCGATGGTCATCAGCAGCAGTCCCGGGACGATGTAGGCGATGTACTTGGCGCGGTCCGGGCCCCCGCTGCCGATGCCCGCGCTCATGGTGTCGCCGAAGATGTAGACGAAGAGCAGCAACAGCATGATCGGGGTGAGCAGCAGGTTCAGCGTGAGCGACGGGTAGCGTCTGGCGTGCAGGAGATTGCGGCGCAGCATCGTGGACGAGTCGCGTACGGCGAGGGAGATCCGGGCCGGGCGGGTGGGAGCAGGCCGGGTGCTCATCGCAGTGTCTCCTTGGGCTGGTGGGGGACGCCGGCACCGCCGGTCAGGGCGAAGAAGACGTCGTCGAGGTCAGGGGTGTGCACGGTCAGCTCGTCCGCCGCGATACCGGCCGAGTCCAGCCGGTCGAGGAGGGAGCGCAGCTCGCGCGGGCGGCCGTCGCCCGGGATCCGCAGCGCGAGGGCTTCGTCGTCCCGGGAGGCCTCGCCCAGGGCCGAGACGGCACTGCGGTACGCGGCCGGGTCGGTGAAGCGCAGCCGGACGTGCCCGCCGGGGACGAGCTGCTTCAGCTCCTCGGCGGTGCCCTGGGCGGCGATCCTGCCGTCGTCGAGTACGGCGATACGGTCGGCGAGCTCGTCGGCCTCCTCCAGGTACTGGGTGGTGAGGAAGACGGTGACGCCGTCGGTGACGAGCTCGCGGATGATCTGCCACATGGTGTGGCGGGAGCGGGGGTCGAGGCCGGTGGTCGGCTCGTCCAGGAAGATGATCCGCGGGGCTCCGACCAGGGTCATGGCGATGTCGAGGCGGCGCTTCATGCCGCCGGAGTAGGTGGAGGCGGGCTTCTTCGCGGCCTCTGTGAGGTCGAAGCGCTCCAGCAGTTCGGCGGTGACCTGCCGCCCCTCTCGCTTGGAGAGGTGGTGCAGGTCCGCCATGAGGAGCATGTTCTCCTCGCCGGTGATCAGGCCGTCGACGGCGGAGAACTGTCCGGTGACGCCGATCGCGGCGCGCACGGCCTGCGCGTCGGTGGCGAGGTCGTGGCCGCCGACGCGGATCCGGCCGCTGGCGGGGTCGGGGCCGATGAGGGTGGAGAGGATCTTGACGGCGGTGGTCTTGCCGGCGCCGTTCGGGCCGAGCAGGGAGAAGACGGTTCCTTCCTCGACGGCCAGGTCGACGCCGTCGAGCACGACCTTGTCGCCGTAGGACTTGCGCAACCCGTTCGCCGCGATGGCCAGGTGGGTCATGAGAAGTGCCCCTTCTTACCGACTGCGGATCTACAGGCTGCGGGCGGTGATGTCGCCGTGTGAGGTGGCGGCGCGGATGTCGAGTTCGGTCTTGCCGTCGTTCTTGAGGGCGTTGCTGATGCGGCCGTGGCCGGTGCCGGCGTCCAGGGAGGCGGAGACCCCGGGGGCGGCACCGACCGAGATGTCGCCGGACTGGGTGCGCAGCACGACCGTGCCGCGCCCGGCCTCGGCGATGCGGATGTCGCCCCGTGCGGTGCTGATCTCCGAGGGGCCGCCGAGTCGGCCGATCTCGACGTCGCCGTCGAGGGCGGTGAGGTGGAGACCGGCGGCTTCGTCGATCTTGATCTGACGGTGAGCACCGTCGAAGGTGACGTCCCCGAGGCGGCCGACGGCGCGGAGCTCGGAGCCGGCTGCCTTCGCCTCGACGCGGGAGCCGGCGGGCAGTTGGACGGTCACCTCGACGGATCCGGAGGGGCCGAAGAGCCGGCTGTTCGGCCCCTCCGGGGCCTCGATCCGCACAACGCCGTCGGCGTAGGCGACCTCGATCTGCTCCGCCGCCTTCACGTCACGGCTCGTGGAGGCGTCTGCGGGCAGGACCTCGACCGTGGTGTCGGCCCGGTCGGCGGCGATGAGCCGGATGCGTCCGGCGGGGATGCCGATGACGGCGGCGACGGGGGCGGGGGTGTCGAACCTCTGCATCGTGCGCTCCTTCGTTCTGTTTTCTGAAGATGGAAACGCTACGTTGCGTTTACGAATCCGACAACCAGTGCGTTGCATCTATAGTCTATCCTTGCAGCTCAACACTCATGAATCGTTGCAGTGGAGTGCAAGATAACGCAACGATCTGGATCCCGATCATTGCAATGAGATGGCGGTGAACGCTATCCTGGGGAGCACCACGGAACATGAAGGAGGCCGCGATGCCCGGAGGCAGACTCACCCAGCAGGAACGCCAGCGGATCGCGCTGGGACTGGCCGACGGCCTCGCCTACGCGGAGATCGCCAGACGCCTCGACCGTCCGACGTCGACGATCACCCGCGAGGTCATGCGCAACGGCGGCCCCACCGCCTACCGCTCCGACCTCGCGCACCGCGCCACCGAACGCCGCGCCCACCGGCGCAGGCGGACCGCGCCCCGAGGACCGCAGAGACCCCCGCAGGCCTACGGTCGCGATCCCGAAGCCGTGCGCGCGTACGAAGAGACGCTCACCACCGTCTTCATGCAGTCGGGAACGCCCCAGATGATGGCGCGGGTCATGGCCTGCCTCACCATCAGCGACGCGGGCAGCCTCACCGCGTCCGAACTCGTCCAGCGCCTCCAGGTCAGCCCGGCGTCCGTCTCCAAGGCCATCGCGTTCCTGGAGAGCCAGGACCTCGTTCGCCGGGAACGCGACGAACGCCGCCGCGAGCGCTACGTCGTCGACGCCGACGTCATGTACCAGGCGATGATGGCCAGCGCCCGGTCCACCGCCCAGGTCGCCGAAACCGCACGACAGGGCGTCGGCATCCTCGGCGCCGCCACCCCGGCCGGCACCCGCCTCGAGAACACCGCCCGCTTCCTGGACTTCGTCTCCGAGAGCCTCGCCCGCGCGGCGGACCAGGCCCGCGAGATCCTCCACACGAAACCCGCAACGACGTCGGACGGCGCCGCCGAGCCGGATTCGGAGCGCTGACGGGCAGCCGTTCTACGGCCTGCCCCTCAGCGGGACTGCCCCGCGGCGGCGGCCCCGATTGCGCCGGACCAGCGAGCCGTTCAGGGCGGTGGCGAACAGACACCAGGCGGTGTACGGGGCCAGTGCCGCGGCGGCCGGACGGTCGGTGCGGGCCACCTGCCGCATCAGCTGAGCGTTGCTCAGATCCAGCGCGACGGTGCCGAGCAGGCCTGCCCTCGGGCTGCGGCGGCCGAAGAAGAGATGGTTCCAGACGGCGTTCAGTCCCAGGTTGACCGCCAGGCCGGCCGCCAGTGCCGTTCGTTCGCGGCCGCGGGCCCGGCTCAACGCCCGCCCGGCGGACCAGGCGATCGTCGCGTACAGCGGCGTCCACACGACGCCGAACGCCCAGGACGGCGGCTGCCACGCCGGCTTGTCCAACGCCCGGTACCAGCCGCTGTCGGCGTCGACCGCCCGAGCTCCCGCCACGGCGGTCGCCGCGACGGCGGCAGCCGCGCCGACCGTCCACGCACCGCGCCCGCCGGGGCGCGCGTACTCACTGATCATCTTCACGAGAACACCTATACCCGCACCTGTCCCGATACGCTCCTTCCCTCCCCCCGGAGCGCCGTCACGGCTCCGGACGCCTCCGCCTCGGCTCCGCGGACAGGCCCACCCTCCGATCACGGTCCGGAACCGGCGGACACTCGTGGATTGATCGCGTCGAAGTAGACCGTGTCCGTGCCCGGATCGAGAAGGAACGCACCCGAATACCTCCCGCCCGTCATGTCACGGTCGAAGGCGTCGCAGCGAACCCACCTGGCGCCGGCGGGCACGAACTCGACGAGTTCGCCGGGAACCCGGCTCGGCGTCCCCGGCTGAAAACTCCGGTGCCGTGCGGCCGTGAGGGCGGCCACGGCACCGGCTCGCAGCCGGGCGGTTCCCACGACCCGGACGTCGGTGGGTCCCGGAACGGACCCCCTGGAATCCGTGCCGAGCGCGGTGCCGAGCCAGTGTGCGCGGGACAGCGGGCCGAACGCGGGGAAACGCCGCTCCAAAGGCTTCACATCCGTACGGACCTCGCCGCCACCGCCCGCGCCCTTCGTCGTCGACGTGCACGCCGCGAGCACCACCGCCGCGCCCAGCGAGACCACCCCCCGCCGTCCGAGATCCGTCATTCCGCCCCCAAGCACGCCTCGGACTCCCCAGCCAAGCCAGACCCTAACGCTCCACCCGCGCCTCACCCCTGCGTTCCGGTGCCGAGGACGCGTCGCCAAAATGCAGGACCGGCTTCCGCATAGGGAGGATGTGTCAACAACGCACCACCACAAGCCAGTCGGGCAGTAGGACGTGATTGTCCTCACCGCTGAACTCGCTCAGTTCGCACTCGAAGTCCGCGCACACCGCCCGCGTGATCTCCTCCATGCGCGTCAGACGGGCATCCGTGAACACCTGGTGCCGGACCATGGTCACGAAGACCAAGTGCACGTGCATCACGAAAACACCGTGCCGGCCAGTCCTGAGACGTCCAGCCAGGTCCACATCGACGCCGCCACCGTGGACCTCCTGGGCGCCGACCTGTGCACCGACTACCAGCCCGAACAATGGGCCGGCGGCCTGGTCGCCGCCGACCCCTCCGGGGAGGCGGTTCGCATCGTCTGCGGGCAGGAGGTCACCGCCATCCATGTCACCGCCCAGCTGTGGGACGGACCTCCCCCGCTCACCGGTCCGGAAGCCTGGCAGGACATCGCCGAAGTGTCCGTCGACTGGCGGTCCCCGATGCTGGACTTCGGCACGACCGGGGACGGGGAGGACCTCACGCAGCAGCTGGTGCTGCCCGGTCCCGGCGGCTACCGGATTCGGGTGTGGGCCCGCAACCGGGACGACGGCGATCCGCGTGAGGACGGCGACCCGGTCGAGGCCCTGCTGATCCAGGTCTGGCAGGCGCCCGCGGAGGAGGACCGGGTGATCAAGCGGTCCAGCCGCACCGCGCAGCTGTGGACAGAACGATGCGACCTCTGACGCTGTGGCTTACCGGTAGAAGACGGCCACGCCTCCGTGGTGCGAGCAGGCGCCCTGGTGGTGGGCCGCATAGGAGTAGGTGCCGTCGTTGCACCGCGCGGTGGCGCCGCTCGCGGCGCCGTCGGACCCTCCGGAGGAGCTGGGGCCGCCACTGCCGGTGCTGAGGCCGGTGCTGCCCGAGGACCCGCCGCTGCTTCCCGAGCCTGCGGCGGCCCTCGCGGTGACGGTCACCTTCACCCTGACCGTCTTTGTGGCCGTCACCGTCGGCGCGGGCGCGGGCGTCGCGGTCGCCGTTGCCGTTGCCGTGGCTGTCGCGGTGACCGTCGCGGCCGGCCGGACCTTGTCGGCCACCGCTTTCGCATGGGTCCCGTTCCCCTGGTCGCCCGCCCCGGCGCCGATCCCGAGGAAGAAGGCGAGTCCCATCGCCGGCAGGACGTAACGCTTCCGCGCCCATCTGGGAGCGGGCCGGGACGGCAGCGGCGGCATCGTGTACGGGTTGCTCATGTGTCCCCCCAGGGCATGGTGGCGGCGCGGACCGGGGCGTCGGCCGAGAAGGGCTCCGCCCTAAGCGCGGCAGCCATGCTCGTGCCGCAGCTCCGCCACGAAGTGTGCGTACTACATTCACATAGTTCACCGGGTCTTCACAACAGGGAGTGCTGGCACCGTCGTTGGGAGGACCGGGGCGAACCACGGGCTCGACTCGCACCACCGCGCGCGGCGTCGGTCGACCGGCCGGGCAACGAAGACGGGGTGACGAGGGCGGCCGCGAGAGTCACGGCCGTGGCTGCCAGGGCCGCCACGAGGGGCCGCGGGCCGCGGGCCGTAGCCGGTGGGCGAGTCGGAACGCCACCCATGCCGCCTGCGCGAGTACGCCGCCGACGCAGGCGAGCAGCAGCGGCATGAGGACGTCCGGAATGGACAGAGCGCCGGTGACGAGGGCTCCCGCGACCGGGCTCAGGCAGGCCAGCCCGATCCAGGGAGTGACGCGTCGCCCCGGTCGCACCGCGAGCAGAGCGGTCAGCGCCAGACCCTCGCCGGCCGCGTGCACCAGGAGTGCCGTGACCACGGCGACCGAGGCGGTCAGTGCCAGGGTCGCCCCCTCCAGAAAGCGGTGCGCGGCGAGCGCCGACACCGCACCGATGCCGCCCGCGCGACCCGGTGCGCACGGGCAGCCGGCCCGGACCAAGGCGCTCATCACCCCGTACGAGAGGAGCGCGGCGAGCGGCACCGACCACTGCGGCAGGCCGGCCTCATGGGCCTCGTCCCACGCGTCGGGCAGAAGATCGAAAACCGCGGTGATCAGCAAGATCCCCGACGCGGCGGCCGGCAGCAGCGCCGACCGGCCGGATCCGCGCCGCGCCAGCCAGGCGCCCACCGCCGTGGCCGCGGCCACCAGGACCACCGCCACCAGCGTGTGGGTCGAGGGCATCTGCCACCCTGCCCCGGGAGTGTGCGGTCCTGCTGCGGGGAGCACGGAGAGCATGTCCGCTCCCTGCGAGGGTGGCGGGCCGGCGTGCGGTGACCCGGGCGCCCGGACTGCGTCAGCGGCGGTAGCAGTACGAGTCCGAGGAGGCGTCGCCGCCCTGCAGGCGCGTCTGGTGCACACGCAGGCCGAGGAAGTCCGGGCCGTGCGGGAAGAAGCGGCTGTCGACCCGAAGCCCCCCGTGCGTGGTGTCGGCGTCGAGTCTGGCCATCCACGGGTCGATGCCCTCGGGATAGAACTGCGCGTCCCAGGCGGCGTACAAGGAGTTCGTCAGGTAGACGCGCCGGCCGTCGCGGCTGAGCTCGACCATCTGCGCTCCGCCGGTCAGCGGGACGTCCGGCTCGGCCGGGTGCGGCTGCCGGTCGGCGATGCCGCCGAGACGCACGGAGGCGGTCTGCCGGGGATGGAACGGGTCGCTCACGTCGTACTGGAGCAGGTCCCCCGTCCCCCATGCGGACACGTACAGCCACTGGTCGTCCACCGTTAGATCGATGTCGGTGATCAAGGGAGGCACGGCGCCGAACGGCCGCAGCGCCGGGGGCAGGTCCTCCGCCTCCGCGGGCTCGGCGGGGACGGTGATCACCTTGCGGACGACGAAGTCCTCGCCCTCCCGGTTCCAGAGCCACACCGACGCCGACAGGTCCTCGACATCGACCACGGTGTTCGTGAAGCCCCACGTCGCCTCGGGGTCGTGCGCGGGGCGCAGTTCCAGCACCATCTGGTTCTCGTCCCCCAGGTCGACGCGCTGCAGGTGCCGGCCGGAGTCCAGCTCCCAGAAGTGCAGTGCGTGGCCGTACTGGCGCCCCAGCAGCAGTTCGGGGACCAGTCCGTCCTCGATCATCGAGGGGGTCCCCCACTCGCTGGTGACGGCGATGTTCTGCCGCAGATGCCACCAGACGTCGTACGACAGCCGCTGCGGTCCGTGGTCGCTCTCCCAAGGACGCAGGACGTCGAAGCTCTCGTGGTCCAGCAGGGCCACGCCGCCCGGCCCGTCCGCACCGTCCGCGCCGCCCAGGCAGGAAAGGAACATCCCGTCCGGACCGCAGTGGAGTGTGTGGGGACGCGAGTATCCGGCCTTGGCGGCCAGCTCCTCCGGCGCGATCACCTTGATCAGGTGGGGGCGGGCCGGATCGGGGCCGGTGTCGAAGACGTGCAGCCGGGAGGAGCGCAGTCCCGGGACGATGAGGTAGCGCCGTGCGGCGTGCTGGTGGCCGGCGTGGGCCAGCGCGCTCGAGCAGGCGTTCCAGCCGAAGTGGTGCAGTTCGTTGCCCCGGTCGGGCAGGTCCGCGTGGGAGATCACACGGCCGTATGCGGGGGATTCGGGGTCCGTGCCGACGGTGAACAGCGCGTCCGGGCGCTGTGCGGCCGGGTCGAAGCCGACGACGTAGGCGAGGCTCTCCGGGGGCGCGGCGACGGCGTCCGCCGGAGTGCGGTACAGGGTGGGGTCACTGGGTTCGTCGCGGTCGTGGGCGCGCTCGGTGGTCGTCATGGCTGGTCCTCACTCCCGAACGGGAGCCTGGAGTCCGAGGGACTCCCCAGCAGGCAGCCGGGCTCACTCGCTCGAGATTGGTGTGCAGACGGGAGACAGACATGCCATGGAGCGAGCCTTTCACAGCCCTGGTGCCCTGCCAAGGCGAGGGCGAGGGCGCGGCGGTGCGGGCGGCTGCCGTGCGGAGCGACCCGGTGCCCATGCGCGGGAAAGGCAGCGGCGGCCCGGCAGACGACGCACGCCGACGACGCGCGCCGTGCCGCCGTGCCGCCTGCCGCCGTGCTGACGGTGCGCGGTGGGCTGTCCGGCCGCGAGCGGTCAGGGCAGCGGGGTGCCGCCGGTGGCGTTCAGGATCTCCGCGGTGATGAAACTGGCCCGCTCCGAGGCGAGGAAGACGTAGGCCGGTGCCATTTCGGCGGGCTGGGCGGGCCGGCCCAAGGGGGCCTGCTTGCCGAACTCCTGGGTGTCCGGCAGCGTCGCCGGGATCAGCGGAGTCCACACGGGCCCGGGAGCCACCGCGTTGACCCGGATCCCGTCGGCCGCCACCATCTGGGCCAGTCCCTGGGTGAAGGTGACGATCGCGCCTTTGGTGGTGGCGTAGTCGAGAAGGTGGGGACTCGGCTTGTACGCCTGCACGGACGTGGTGTTGATGATCGAGCCGCCGGCCGGGATGTGCGGCAGGGCCTTCTTGCTCAGCCAGAACATGCCGTAGAGGTTGGTCCGGACGACCCGGTCGAACTGTTCCGTGGTGATCGCCTGGATGCCGTCGGGCTGGGCCATCTGGTAGGCGGCGTTGTTGACGAGGACGTCGATCCGCCCGAACTCGGCAACGGCGCGTTCGACCAGCCGTTTGCACTGTTCTTCCTCGCGGATGTCGCAGGGGACGGCGACCGCCTTGCGGCCCGCCTCCTCCACGAGCCGCGCGGTCACCTGGGCGTCCTCGCCCTCCTCCGGAAGGTGGGTGAACAGGACGTCGGCGCCCTCGCGGGCGAAGGCGAGGCACACGGCGCGGCCGATGCCCGAGTCGCCGCCGGTCACCACAGCCTTGCGGTCGTCGAGCAGCCCGCTGCCCTCGTACGTCTCTTCACCGTGGTCGGGAGGAGGGTCCATGGGGCTGGTCCAGCCGGGGTGCTCCTGCTCCTGGGCCGGGAAGTCCGGCTGGGGGTGCTTGTGTGTCGGATGCTCGCTCATGAGGTGTCTCTCGTCGTGGGGGTGTGTGCTGTTCGTCAGACCGCGCTCGGCTCGTAGGTCCACCGGAGCAGGGCTCCGAGGCCCCCTGTCGGCAGGTGGTGGTCGTCCGCCTCGTCGGAGGGGACGACCATGACGTCGGCCCCTGTGGTGGCGGCGGACCTCAGGAGCGCGTCGTCCGCGCGTGCGGGCCAGGGGTCGCTCTCGCCCAGGGTCCTGGCGTTGGTACGGCGCACGGCCAACTGGTCCGGCCGGCCTCCGATCCAGGTCTCACTTGCCAGGTCCGGACCGTCGGGTCGGATCAGCAGCGTGTCGATGCGGTGTTCCCGGGCGGCTTCGACCAGGGCCGGCACGCCTTCCACCGCGCCCACGGGTGACTGGCCGCCGCTCCGGCCGCTGCGGAAGCGGTCGAGCGCCTCCTGGGCACGGCGGTCCACGTACTGCAGCCGGGCCTCGGCGATGTCCTCCTCCAGCGCGGCGGAGGACGAGCCGGGGGCGCGACCGCCGTGGGCGGTCTCGACCGCGACACGGCGGACCGGCGCGGGGAGCTTTTCGTGCACGGCGCGTCGTTCACGCGCGTCGCCCACCAGCACCACCAGATCGGCGCCGCTCTCCTGGTAGGCCGAGGCGAGTGCTTCCGCGATGGCACCGGCGTTGTGCTGCCAGGTGTTCTCGACCTTGAGCTGGAAGTGCCGCTCGCTCCACTGGTCGGATGCCGTGCGGTGCACGGGATGCCGCCGCCCGGCGACCTCGCCGGCGTGGCGGGACACGGCCTCGGAGCGCAGCTCGAAGTCGGCACCGGTGCGGTCGATGTACGCCACCAGGCACAGCGGGTCGCGGTCGGACAGTTCCAGCAGCGGTGTCAGACGCGGCAGCGGGGCCCAGACGGAGATCGGGCGTTGCGGCGGCCGCGAGAGGGCGTGGCTCAGCACCACCTCGCCCTCCGTGGCGAAATAGACGCGGCCCGCGGGGTCTTCGGCGGGAGACGCCTCCATCAGGGTCTCCCGCACCGCCCGCACGGTCGCGGCGTCGGCGCCCTCTTCCTCCAGCGTCCGGCAGGCCTCCCCGACGGACAGCTCGTGCCGCTTGGCCCCTGCTTCGTCCTCGTGCGCTGCATGGAAGTACACGGTTGCCCAGGGGCCGTCGCGATCAAAAAGCTGTTGCAGAAATGACAGACGCATGATTCCTCCTTCGGTGAGTCCGCGGCGATGCGCCCTTTGCGGGCGACGCGGCCTGCGCCGCCCGCAGGGAGCGGCTCGTGCCGGTCTCGATCGGCGTTCCGGCGCATTCCGGCGGCTCTCGCCGTTCGGACGCGGCAGGTCGGCCGCCTCCGCAGGTCCGGGCGGCCGACCTCATGACCGTGCTCTCCGATTCGTGACCTTCATGACCGTGGTCTCCGAGTGCCCCTGGGAGGCACTCCAAACGGTCTGTGATCCAGCAGCCGCATCGCCTCCCGGAGTTTCCCGAGGGTGGGCGGGGCTACTCGTCTCCTGCTCGGCGCGAGACGACTCGGGAGGACCGGATGAAGCAGCCAGGTTCCGAAGCTGTCCTGTCGGCGGTGGATCGCCTGGAGCGATGGAGTGGGGCCGACCGTGTGGTCGACGCCCTGCGCACCGCGGTGCGATCCGTGCCGCTGGGTGCCGGGCGCGACGCGCTGCACGGGCGATGGCTCGGGCACCCCCTGCATCCGCTGCTGGTACAGGTGCCCGTCGGTACGTGGTTGTCCGCGGGCGTGCTCGATCTGCTGCCGGGGGCGCGCCGGGGACCGCGCGTACTCATCGGGGTCGGGCTCGCCGCAGCGCTTCCCGCCGCGGTGTCGGGCTGGGTCGACTGGGCCGAGCTTCACAGCCGGCAGCAGCGCGTCGGGCTGGTCCATGCCCTGGCCAACAACGCGGCCGTCTCCCTTTTCACCGCCTCCCTCGTCACCCGCCTTCGCGGTCGGGACGGGGCGGGCAAGGCCCTCGGCTTCGCCGGACTCGCGGCGGTGGGACTCGGCGGCGCACTCGGCGGCCACCTGGCCTACCGGCAGGCGGCCGGCGCCAACCATGCCGAATACGTGCCCCAAGCGGTGGCGTCCGGATGGCACCGGCTCGCGGATCTGGCCGACATTCCGGTCGGGAAGCCGATACGCCGCCACGTGGACGACGTACCCGTGGTGGTCGTGCGCGAGAACGAGGATCGCGTGCACGTCCTGGCCGAGCGGTGCAGCCATCTGGGCGGCCCCCTTTCGGAGGGAGACCTCACCGACGGCTGCATACGCTGCCCCTGGCACGGCAGCGTCTTCCGGCTCACCGACGGGTGGAACGTGCAGGGCCCCGCGACCGCGCCGCAGCCTGCCTTCGAGGTACGGATCGAACAGGGCGTCGTCGAGGTCCGGTTGGAGGACTGAAGGCGCCGCACGGGAAGCCCGGCGCGGATCGGCAGCGGTCACACGGCAACCGCCGCCGATCCGCGCCCCTGCGCGTCCGAACGGACTGCGCGAGGGGTCAGGTGGCGGGCGGGGCGCAGGGGGTTGCCGACTGGTCCGCGACGAGCCCGGCCTGTCCGGACCCGGCCGCCGGATCCGCCGCTGTGCGGTCGAGGTACGCGCGGGCGGCCCGCAGAGCGTCGGTGACCTCGCGGGTGCCGGTGGACACGCACAAGGTGTAGGCGAGGTCCCGCAGGCGGGCGCTCGGTGCGCCGGTTGTGGTGAGGCTCTCCCGGACGGAGAGCGTCTCGTATTCCTTGACCAGCCGGCGCAGGGTGGTGGGCGGGGGCATCAGCATCGGGCGGTCTCCTCGCGTTCGGGCGGCGCCGGGGTCTCACGGCGCTTCGGGCCGAAAGGCCCTGTCACAGATCACCTCAACGGAGAGCGTGCCCGGACCACTGGAGGGAGCCGGCAGTCGGGGATTCCCGCTGGGCGCGCGCCTCCAGTCCGAAGCACGAACTCCCGACTGCCCCTGGGCCGCAGGCCTCAAACACCAGGCCGGTGAGTCCGGCGATCAGCGCCGGACCGGTGTGAAGCACCGAGCCTTGTCGCGCCTTCGGGCCCGCTCCGGCAGAAGGCGTCGTGCCCGGGTCGTCGGCGGCGGAGGTCACCCCCGGCGGGCCGCGCGCACGCAGCGCCTCAGTTCCTCCGCGTAGGGAAGCACGACGCCCACGGCGATGGTCGCGGCGAGCCCGGCAAGGTACCGAGGCGGAAGGGGGTTTTCGGCGCTTCCTTCCTCGGCGGCCGACACCGCCGCGTCCGCTCGGCGTTCCGCACCACCCGGCACTGAGCCGCCTGGGCCACCGCTCGGGCAGAAGCCCGCCGTGATCGGCCTGTCAGCGGCCCAGCGCTTCCTTGAGCTGCTGCTTCGACATGGACGAACGTCCCCGCACGTTCTTCTTTCGGGCCTCGGCATACAGCTGATCGCGCGTAGGTCCCTGTGCGCCCGAATGTGAACGCTCACCGCCTCGCTGGGAGGCGGACTTCCGGTCGCCCGTGGAAACGCTGCTCTTCTGCCGCGCTTCCCCGGAACGTGCCCTCTCCTTGTTCACCGTCCGCGCGGCGATCTCCTCGGCCCGCTTCGTCGACTCACCGCGGCTTCGAGCACTTTCCTTGACGTGCTCGTACTGACGTTCCCTCTTCTTGCTCGATCCCGCCGGCATGGCACAGCCTCCTCATGAGAATCGAAAGCCGTTTCGGCTCCTTCGTTCTTGATCAGTCGCCCTCGGATTCCTGCTGGGCTCCGGTGTTGGGTGTGATCGCGTCCGCGGCCTCGCCCTCGTGCCCGTCTTCCCGGGGCTTCCTGGCGGTGTCGCGTTCATCGGTCTCCGAGATCTCGCGGAACACCTCGTCGAGCACGGTCCCGTCCTTTTTTTTGCGGTCCTCTTCGCCTGGCATGTCGTCTCCTCTCTCGAAGGCCCGGGGTGGTGGGGCGGCTTCGCGTGGCGGTTCGCCTCGCGTATGGGTACCCATCGACGACTCCTCACGCGTGCTTCCTGCCCTCGCGGACTCAGAGCACGGTCGTGAACGGGCCGGGTGGGCGCCGCGCCGGTGTCCGGGCAGGTCGCGCTTGCGCCCGAGTGCCCGCCACTCGGCGCCGGACGCTCGGGCGGCGAGGCGTGGCGGACGTGGCATCCGCCGCATCACCGGTAGCGTCGCCGGAGAGTGAACGCACCTGTCCGTCGCGCCGGTTTCCGTCGTCCCGGTGGGCGCCGCCCGCCAGGAGCCGGCGGTTTTCCCCCGCGCCGACGAGGGCACCCGCGAGGCGATTCCCGCACTCGGCACGGCTGAGGAGGATCATGAGCGAACTGTCGGAGCGCCTCCACGAGCCCGCGCCTCCCGCCGCTCCGACGCCGCTGGGGCGCAGACTGCTGTCCTGGGCCACCACCACCGACCACAAGGTGATCGGCCGGCTGTACATGGTGACGGCGTTCTGCTTCTTCCTCCTCGCGGGGCTGCTGGCCCTGGGTATGCGAGCCGAACTGGCGCGTCCGGGCCTGCAGTTCATGAACGCCCACACCTACAACCAGTTCGTCACCATCCACGGCACGATCATGATGCTGCTGTTCGCGACCCCGATGTTCGCCGGGTTCGCGAACGCCGTGATGCCCTTGCAGATCGGCGCCCCGGACGTGGCGTTCCCCAGGCTGAACGCGCTGTCGTACTGGATGTATCTCTTCGGCGGCCTGACGGTGGTCTCCGGCTTCCTGGTCCCGGGGGGTGCCGCCGCGTTCGGCTGGTTCGCCTACGCGCCGCTCAACAGCGCGTACTACTCCCCCGGCGCGGGCGGTGACCTGTGGGTCATGGGGCTGGCGGTCACCGGTGTGTCGACCACGCTGGGCGCGGTCAACTTCATCGCGACGATCCTGTGTCTGCGCGCCCCGGGCATGACCATGTTCCGGATGCCGATGTTCACGTGGAACGTGCTGTTCACGTCCATCCTGGTGCTGCCCGCGTTCCCGGTGCTCACGGCGGCACTCCTTGCCCTGGAGTGCGACCGGAAGTTCGGCTCGCACGTCTTCGACGCACACAACGGCGGCGCCCTGCTCTGGCAGCACCTGTTCTGGTTCTTCGGGCATCCCGAGGTGTACATCGTCGCGTTGCCGTTCTTCGGCATCGTCACCGAGATCCTGCCGGTGTTCTCCCGCAAGCCGCTGTTCGGCTACCTGCCGATGATCGGGGCCACGACCAGCATCACCATGCTCTCCGCGGTCGTATGGGCGCACCACATGTTCGCCACGGGGGCGGTGCTGCTTCCGTTCTTCTCCCTCATGTCGTTCCTGATCGCGGTGCCGACCGGGATCAAGTTCTTCGCTTGGATCGGGACGATGCACCGGGGCTCGCTCTCGTTCGAGACCCCGATGCTGTGGTCGATCGGCTTCCTGGTGTCGTTCCTGCTGGGTGGACTCAGCGGGGTGCTGATCGCGTCGCCGCCGCTCGACTTCCATCTCACCGACTCGTACTTCATCGTGGCGCACCTGCACTACGTGCTGTTCGGCACCGTGGTCTTCGCCATGTTCGCCGGGTTCTACTTCTGGTGGCCCAAGTTCACCGGAAGGATGCTCGACGAGCGACTCGGCAAGCTGCACTTCTGGCTGCTCTTCCCGGGCTTCCAGCTGACGTTCCTCGTCCAGCACTGGCTCGGTGAGGCGGGGATGCCCCGCCGCTACGCCGACTACCTGCCCGCCGACGGTTTCACCTTGCTCAACACCCTCTCCTCGGCGGGCGCTTTCCTGCTCGGCGTCTCCACGCTGCCGTTCCTCTACAACGTGTGGCGTACGGCCCACAAGGGGCAGCGGGTCGAGGAGGACGACCCCTGGGGGTACGGGCGCGGCCTGGAGTGGGCCACCGCCTGCCCGCCTCCGCGGCACAACTTCGTGGCGCTGCCCCGGGTACGGTCGGAGTCCCCGGCGTTCGACCTGCACCATCCGGAGATCGTGCGGCCGGAGAAGGAGGCGCAACGGTGAAGGTAGAGGCACTGCTCTTCGGCGGCGTGGCCGTCTTCTTCGGCACCGCCGCCGCGCTCTACGGTGTGTGGTCGGACGCCGAGCCCGCCGGCACGGCCGCGCTGATCGTCGCGTTCGGGATGGCGGCGCTGGTGTCGTTCTTCTGCGCGACGCAGTACGTGCGCCGCGGCCCCCGCCCCCAGGACCGTACGGAGGCCGAGGTGGTGGACTCCGCCGGACCGCTGGAGTTCTTCCCGCCGCGCAGCCCCTGGCCGGTGGTCACCGCTTTCGGGTTCGCCCTCGCGGCGGTCGGCGTGGTGTTCGGGCTGTGGCTGTTCCTCATCGGCTTCGGCGTTCTGGCTCGTGGTGTGGCCGGGATGGTGTTCCAGTACGCGAGCCGGGGGGCCGGTCAGGAGGACTGAGCGGAGCGCGCGGGGCGCCCGGACGGAACGACGTCACCGGCCGGTGGCCGCTCTCGTAGCCCCCGGTGAGGGTCTGCCGTACCTCGCCGGTCTCCTCGCCCTCGACCAGCCGCTGCTGTTCCGCGTGCAGCAGGGCACGACACAGCGCGCGGGCGACGAAGAAGGCGACGACGGGGGCCACGATCAGTGCGACCCGGAAGATCCAGGTCAAGGCGTTCACCGAGATCCGGAAGGTCATGGCCACGATGTCGTTTCCGCCGGCCAGCAGCAGCACTCCGAAGAAGGTGACGCCCGCGGCGCCGAGGCCGGTACGCACCGGCCGTTCGCGGGGCCGGTCGCAGAGGTGCTGCTCCTGCCGCCACTCCCCGGTCAGCCGCTGCTCGACGAAGGGGTAGGCGTACAGAACGGCGAAGAGCAGCGCGGGCAGGACGACGGCGGGCAGCAGGACGTTCCACATGAGGGTGTGCCCGGCGACGTTCGTCTCCCAGGGTGGGACGAGGCGCAGCGCTCCTTCCAGGAAACCGACGTACCAGTCCGGCTGGGAGCCGGTGGACACCTGGTCCGGCCGGTAGGGGCCGTACGTCCACACCGGGTTGATCTGCACGAGCCCGGCGAGCAGCACCAGCAGCCCGGAGACGGTGAAGGACAGCCCGGCGGAGGAGGCCATGAACCGCGGGTACAGGGGCTTGCCGACGACGTTGGCGTTCGTACGGCCCGGACCGCGCCACTGGGTGTGCTTCAGGTGGAAGACCAGAATCAGGTGCACGGTGACCAGGGCGATCAGCGCGCCCGGCAGCAGCAGGATGTGCAGGCTGTACAGCCGGGGCACGATGTCCTCGCCGGGAAACTCGGAGCCGAACACGAACATGCTCACGTACGTCCCGATCACCGGGATCGACAGCATGATCCCCTGGGCGATCCGCAGGCCGGTGCCGGAGAGCAGGTCGTCCGGCAGGGAGTAGCCGGCGAAGCCCTCGGCCAGGGCGATCGCGAAGAGCGTGACGCCGATGACCCAGTTCATCTCCCGCGGCCTGCGGAAGGCGCCGGTGAAGAAGATCCGCAGCAGGTGCAGGCCGATCGCGGAGACGAAGACCAGGGCGGCCCAGTGGTGGGTCTGCCGGATCAGCAGGCCGCCGCGCACGTCGAAGCTGATGCGGAGGGTCGAGTCGAAGGCGCCGGACACGAGCGTCCCGCGCAGGGGGCCGTAGGAGCCCTCGTAGACCAGTTCCCGCATCTCGGGCTTGAAGAAGAACGTCAGCCACACGCCGGTCAGCACCAGCACGATCAGGCTGTACAGGGCGAGTTCGCCCAGCAGGAACGACCAGTGGTCCGGAAAGGACTTGCGCAGCAGCCGGCCTGCCCCGTCGTGGACGGGCAGCCGGGCGTCGGCCGCGTCCGCGAGCCGCTCACCGGGACGGCGGCCCTCGGCCGGACCCGTGGCCCGGGGCCGACCCGGTCCCCTCACGTCATGTCCGCGGCGTGGTGCGCGTGTCCCTCGGAGCGCGCGGGGTGGTGTGGCTCAGGACTCACGGAACGTCCTCCTCGTGACAGCGTGCTGCCGTGTCCTCCCCATGCCTTGCCCGGCGGGCGCGTGGCGAGTACCCCGCCGCCGGGAAACACTCCCACGGCAAGGCCGGGGCACCCGATCGGCTGGCGCGGAGAGCACCCCTCCGGCTACGGGCCTGACACAGCGCTCGCGCGTCGGCCCCGGGGCCCTGGAGGTCCCCGTGCCGTTCCACCCCGGCGCCGCGCCGCGGAACCGGGACCCCGGGACGGGCTCACCACGCCTCTCCAAGGGCGTCCGGAAAAAATCACGGGCGTCCGGGAAAAAAATCGGGCGGCGATGTCGAGAACCCGTGGCCGGCTCCGTCCCTGGGGTGAAGGCGGCCACAATGGGTCGCACCAGCACCGAGGAGAAGCACGATGGCGAAGTACCTGCTGCTCAAGCACTACCGCGGCGCTCCGGCGGCGGTCAACGACGTGCCGATGGACCAGTGGACGCCGCAGGAGATCTCGGCGCACATGCGGTACATGAACGACTTCGCGGCGCGGCTCGAGAAGACCGGTGAGTTCGTCGACGGCCAGGCGCTCGCCCCCGAGGGGACGTTCGTCCGGTACGACGGTGAGGGGCGCCCGCCGGTCACCGACGGTCCGTTCGCCGAGACCAAGGACCTCATCGCCGGCTGGATGGTGATCGACGTCGACAGCTACGAGCGGGCCGTCGAGCTGGCCGGGGAGCTGTCGGCCGCACCGGGGGCGGGCGGCAAGCCGATCCACGAGTGGCTCGAGCTGCGCCCCTTCCTCGCCGCGCCCCCCACCATCACGGAGTGCCCTCACCAGTGAACGAGGCCCTGCTGAGGAGCCTCACGCCCAGCGTGCTCGCCGTCCTCGTCCGCCGCGGAGCCGACTTCGCGGCGGCCGAGGACGCCGTGCAGGACGCGCTCGTCGAAGCGATCCGCGTCTGGCCGGCCGATCCCCCGCGGGATGCGAAGGGCTGGCTGGTCACCGTCGCGTGGCGCCGCTTCCTCGACGCGACCCGGGCGGAGGCCGCCCGCCGCCGGCGTGAGGACCTCGTCGACCAGGAGCCGGCGCCCGGCCCCGCGTCCACGGTGGACGACACGCTCCAGCTCTACTTCCTGTGCGCCCACCCGTCGCTGACGCCGTCGTCCGCGGTCGCGCTGACGCTGCGCGCCGTGGGCGGGCTGACCACCCGGCAGATCGCCGAGGCCTACCTGGTGCCCGAGGCGACCATGGCGCAGCGCATCAGCCGGGCCAAGCGCACCGTCTCCAGGGTCCGGTTCGACCAGCCCGGCGACGTCGCCACCGTGCTGCGCGTCCTCTACCTCGTCTTCAACGAGGGCTACTCGGGCGACGTCGACCTCGCCGCCGAGGCCATCCGGCTCACCCGGCAGCTGGCGGCCGTGATCGACCACCCCGAAGTGGCGGGGCTGCTCGCGCTCATGCTGCTCCACCACGCCCGGCGGGCGGCGCGTACCGCGCCCGACGGCAGCCTGGTGCCGCTCGCCGGGCAGGACCGCGGCCGGTGGGACACGGAATCGATCGCCGAGGGCGTCGCGATCCTGCAGGCGGCCCTCGCCCGGGACCGGCTCGGCGAGTTCCAGGCCCAGGCCGCCATCGCGGCGCTCCACGCCGACGCCCCCACCGCCGAGGAGACCGACCGGGTCCAGATCGTCGAGTGGTACGACGAACTCGCGGGCCTGACCGACAGCCCGGTGGTCCGGCTCAACCGCGCGGTCGCCGTCGGCGAGGCCGACGGACCGCGTGCCGGGCTGGCGGAGCTCGCACCGCTGGACCCCTCGCTGCCCCGCCACACCGCGGCGGCCGCCTACCTCCACGAACGCGACGGCGACCTCGTGACGGCGGCACGCCTGTACGCCGAGGCCGCCCGGAAGGCGCCCAACCTCGCCGAACGCGACCACCTGACGCGCCAGGCCGCCCGGCTCAACGCCCGCGGAGGGCGCTGACCGGTCACGCCAGCACGGCTCCCACGACACGACACGATGCCCGGCGTGGTGAACGGCGCGGCTGGAGTGCTGACAGGCGGGCGCGGTAGCCGCTCGAGGTGCCGGGTCCGCGGCCCCCTCGCGATCACCTCCGGCATTCCCGTCCCTCCCCCTCCGGAGCGGACCAGACAGCCCGGACATAACCTTGTTCCGGACATAACGGACTCATGGTCGTCATCGGCGGCCGCTGAGCAGTGAGGACGGACATGCGCGACCCCCACAGAACCGGCGCACGCCGCCCCGCCCCCGGCGCACTGCTGAGCGGACGGGTCGCGGTCGTCACCGGCGCCGCACGCGGGGTCGGTGAAGGCCTGGCGCGGCGCCTGTCCGATGCCGGCATGCTCGTCGCACTGCTCGGGCGGGAGGAGGAGACCCTCTGCCGGGCGGCCGCCCTGCTGCCGAACCGGAGCGTCTGCATCGAAGCCGACGTCACCGACCGTCAAGCGATGGAGAACGCCGCCCGGCGGGTCGAGGAAGAACTGGGCCCGGCGAGCGTGGTCGTGGCCAATGCGGGCATCGCCGCCGGCGGCCCCTTCACCCACACCCCGGCCGACCTGTGGCAGCGGGTCATCGACGTCAACCTCACCGGATCCGCCAACACCGCCAGAGCCTTCCTGCCGCAACTGGCCCGCACCCGCGGCTACTTCCTCCAGATCGCCTCTACCGCCGCCTTCGGCTCCGCCCCCATGATGAGCGCCTACTGCGCCTCCAAAGCCGGCGCCGAATCCTTCGCCCAGGCGGTGCGCGGCGAGGTCGCACCCGACGGGGTCACCGTCGGTATCGCGTACCTCCACTGGACCGGCACCGACATGGTCGCCGGTATCGACGACCACCCCGTCCTCAAGGCCCTGCGCCGCAACCAGCCCCGCTTCGCACGGCGCGTGCACTCCCCCGACCAGGTCGCC
Source organism: Streptomyces sp. NPDC014864 (assembly GCF_043081525.1). Taxonomy (NCBI): domain Bacteria; kingdom Bacillati; phylum Actinomycetota; class Actinomycetes; order Kitasatosporales; family Streptomycetaceae; genus Streptomyces; species Streptomyces sp. NPDC014864. The sequence goes on along the minus strand of NZ_JBIBWT010000003.1, from coordinate 350,835 downwards.
GAGTGGCTCACCCGGGGCATCGCCCACCGCGCCCACCACATCTACGCACCCCCCTGGCTGCGCTGGTGCCAGCCGCTGCGGCCCCTCTTCCCCACCCTCGTCGCCCACACGGCCCGACGCGAACTCAGAACCCACGCGCGCGGCGAACTGGCGGCCGACGTCGCCGTCCTGGGCGCCGGCGGCCGCGCCGACTGGGACTCCTACCGGTCCACCACCCGCCCCGGCGGCTAGCCCTCTCTTTCGGATCTTGCCGGGGTCGCGGCGTCTGGCACGCACATCTGCCGCGTTGTCGTCACTCGCCGACGCCCAGCGCGGCAAGACCGTCGAGATCACCGGCCTCGACCCCAGCGCCCGGCTCCACGGCAAACTCAGTGGCGAACCGGCGGCGAGCCACTGACCAGCCACCGGCTGGTCCCGCGACAGGCCCCCGGCCGACCACAGGTGGCCTGTCGCCGCGCTACGCGGGCGTCAGCAGACAGAACTCGTTGCCGTCGGGGTCGGCCATCGCGACCCGGCCGGCCGGGTCCTGGCCGGCGTTGTCCTGCCCGGCGTCGATTCGGGTCGCTCCGAGGGAGAGCAGACGCTCGATCTCTGCCTGCCGCTCACCGGGGGCGGGCGGAACGAGGTCGAAGTGCAGCCGGTTCTTGCCCGTCTTGGGCGCCACCGGCGGACCACCCCATGTGATCTTAGGACCGCCGTGCGGCGAGCGGATCGCGGTCTCCTGGTCCTGGTCCCAGACCAGGGGCCACCCCAGCGCCTTGCTCCAGAAGTACCCGACTTCCTGCGAACCGTCGCAGGCCAGGGCTCCGAGGAAGCCGCAGTCGGCAAGGAAGTTGTTGCCCGGCTCGATGACGCAGAACTCGTTGCCCTCGGGGTCGGCGAGCACCACGTGCCCCTCTTCAGGGCGTTGGCCGATGTCGATGTGCCGTGCGCCGAGCCGCAGCGCCCTGGCCACGGTCTGCTGCTGATCCTCCAGGGACGTACTCGTCAGATCGAAGTGCATCCGGTTCGGGCCGGCCTTCGGTTCCCGGGTCGGGGAAAAACGGATGCGGAATCCGGTGTCGTCGCTGGGCAGGAGTGTGACGCCGTCGTGCGGATCGTCGACCGTCTCCCACCCCAGGACCCCGGACCAGAACTGCGCGAGCCGCCGCGGTTGACTCGCATCGAAGCACAGTGCGAAAAGTCGGGAAGTCATGTCCCTGTGCATCTCCGATCAGCTGACTGATCACTGCCACAGGGCGCCCCGCCGGCCCCGCGAACGGAAAGCTTACGAGCGCGCCCGTGTCACCCGCAGCCGAGTTTTCCGGCGGCCGCCGGAGGGACCGGCAAAGCGCGCGGACAACGCGTTGCCCCTCCCCCGGCGTCGTTCGACGCGAGATCCTCTGGTGTGTCAGTCGACCAGGAAGGACAGCACCTCGGCGAAGGTGGGGGACGTGCCGGGTTCGAGGCGTTCGACGTCGCCCCGGAAGTTCCGCACCTCCACCCAGCTCCGCGGGGACGCCTGCGGCAGCGCCTCCATGAGCGCCTCGAGGTCGGCGGACCGAAAGACCACAGCGATAGGCCTGGTCGAAGCCTTCGACCGGCAAGTACCGGGGTTCGGGGGCGCAGGGGCCTCTGGCCGTGGTGAGGACGTCCAGGACCGGTGTCTCGCCGTCGTCTTCCGCCGGGTGGCGGGGCGGGTCGGCCTCGGTGAAGCCTTGGCGGAGCCGATCCTTGATCTTGCGGTCCGCGTGGCGCCGCGCGTGCTCCTCGTCGTTGAGCACCGACGTGCTCGCCTGTTCGTGGACGCCGGAGTCGGCCCGGACCGGCCCATCGCTCATCGGACCGCGGCCCGGCGCTCACCACGAGCCGCCGCCACCGCCTCCCGCGCCGCCGCCGACTCCACCGCCACCGGAGTTGCCGCCGCCGGAACTGCCACCGCCGGAGGAGGGGGAGCTCGCGGACGCCGCCGCTGAGCTGACCAGGGCGACGGCGATGGCCGGGCCGAAGAGGGACGTGCGGCGGGCGGAGCGGCCGGCGGTCGGGGTGGCCGTCGAGTCGGACATCGCCTGCGACCAGCGGTCGTTCACGCCGAGGGCCACGGCCCACGCCGTGTACAGGTCCACCCTTCCGACAGCGGCGACCTCGTCCACCTGATGGGGAGCTGAGTCGGACAGGTAGCGCCGGAACGCCTCCACCTGGGTCCACAGGGCCGTACCGCGAGGGGAGCGGATCTCCAGCTCCCAGCCGCGGATCGCACCTGCCAGGCCGCCACCCGCAGCGACCGCGCCGGGCGCCAGGACCATCCACCACGCGGGGCCGACGTCGTTGTCACTCAGTACGGCCCCGACGACGACGGCGATCACACCCACCAGCGCGGCGACGCACCCGCCCACTTGCGCCCAAAAGCAGCGCTCGGTGCCGGCCGGATCCCACAGTCCGGATCCGCGCCGCCAGGCCTCCAAGCGACTCCGAAGAGTGTTCCAGCCCTCCTGGAACCACGGGTCGTACAAGCCCAGCGTCACGCTGTCGCGGCCAGGGAACACGTGGTCGAGTACGTCCTTGACCGTCGGGTCGACTTCCCCGCCGTCGGCGGGTGTACGGCGGGTCAGCGTCGGGTGGTGCTGATTGTCGTCGATGTCGAGGTGGCCGTCGAGGGCGGTGGTCATCAGCCAGGCCACCTGGTGCTGGGGGAGGACGGATTCGGCGAGCAGGATGCCGCCCTGCGCCGGGGTGAGTTCGGCCGGAGGGGCCGAGACCGGCGTCAGGGACCGCCCGAGCTTCTCGACGTCGACGCGCTTGCCCCTGCCGTCCCCGCCGTCCGCCGTGCCCCGTTCGCGCCCCATGAAGCGCATCACCCGTCCTGTCACCAACGCGGCGAGCAGGGCGATTCCGGCGGCCAGCAGGCCGGGCACCAGCGTGCCGACGCCCACGTCGTTGCCGGTCGCCGGGCCCGAGGGCGGTACGGGGGTGGCCGCCTTGTCGGTGAGCGTGCCGCCGGTGCGGGTCGCGTACAGGGTGGCGCCCTTGCCCGCTTCGAGCTCGCCGAGGTCGACGACGAGGTGGCCCGGCTCGGGCTCCGTGAGCGCGCAGCGCTGCCGGGAACGCCTGGTGCCCTGGACACAGCGCGCGCCGGCGAGATCGTACGGCGTCACTACGTGAACCCGGACGTTGGCGACATCGACGTTCCAGCCCGTGCCGATAGCGTCCCAGGCGAGCTTGCCACCGCGGGCGACGTTCTGGAGCGTGTACTGGACGGAGTAGCGGTGGACGCCGGTGACCGTGTCGTGGGGGTCGCCCACGCGCAAGCTCAGGATGTCCTCGGTCCACAGGTCACGGTCGTCGGGGATGGTGACCTCGTACGGCACCGTGCCGCCGTCCATGGTGACGCGGGGCCTGGATTCGTCCTCGTAGCCGAGCCCGGGGATGTCACGGTAGATACCGTGCCGTGCGTTGACGCCGACCCCGAAGTCGTAGTCGATCACCTCGGTGATACGGGCACTGCCGTCCTTGTCGATCACGGCGCTGACCCACATCCCGGTGACCCGCTCGGTGTTCCCGGCCACCGCGCCCAGCGTCGCGACCACGCCCACCAGCGCGGCGGAGACGACCAGCCACACCATGCCGACGCGTCTGCGCCGCCGTACAGAAACCTTCGATATGCCGCTCACAGCCCCCACCCGCTCTGGACACCACTACTGCATGATCGCTCGTGGCGAGCCCCCGACCCAACGACGCTGACGAACCTGATCATTGGCTACGGTTCAGTCTTCGGTCATGGGCCAGGTCTCCCGGACCAAGTCCGGGCGTTGGTGTGCGTCGTCAGACCACGCACAGTCATTGCCGTCCCCCTCCAGGCGGATCAGGTCGACCGCGTCCTCGGCCATGACTGCCCCTCCGGACTCCGGCATGTTGCCGAACACCAACCGTCGGGACGGACACAGGAACGGTTGAGGTGTGTCAGGCCGCGTGAGCTTCGGGGCGTTCGACGAGGTGTCCTCGTTCGAAGCGGGATCCGGCGCGGACGAGGGCGAGGAGGTGCCGACTCGGCGTCCGGCACCCGAAATTGCCCGCTCCGATGGTGCCGCTCTTGGTAGACAGTCGCGATGAGCCAGATCAAGATACGTACCGCGAGCAGCGCCGAGGCTCCCGCCCTGCTCGCCTTCTGGGCCCGGTCGGCCGAGGGCACCAGCATCACCGACGACGAGGACGGCGTCACCCGACTGCTCGACCGTGACCCGGAGGCTGTGCTGGTAGCCGAACGGGACGGAGCGATCGTCGGTACGGTCATCGCCGGCTACGACGGCTGGCGCTGCCATCTGTACCGGCTGGCCGTCGACCCGGACCAGCGCCGCCAGGGGATCGCGGCCGCCCTGCTCGCCGGCGCGCACGAACGTTTCGTGGCGCTCGGCGGCCGCCGGGCCGATGCGATGGTCCTGGACCACAACGAACTCGGCCAGCATGCCTGGCGCGCTGCCGGTTACCACGTCGATGAGGAATGGAGTCGCTGGGTCAGGCCACTGATCTGACACGACCGTCGCATTGACGCCCATGTGCTCACGTCTTTGGCTGGAGTACCAGGTGCTCCATGGATGATCGGCACGACCGAGCGGCAGGGCATCACGTGTTCGCCCGCTCCGCCGCGCTGCGTTCCACGCAGAACTCGTTGCCCTCGGGGTCGTGCAGCGTGACCCACCCGGTGCCGTCAGGCCTTCGGTGGTCGCCCTGAAGTGTGGCACCGAGCGACAGCAGACGCTCGACCTCCTCGTCCCGGGTGCGGTCCTGCGGCTGGAGGTCGAAATGCACGCGGTTCTTCACCGTCTTGCGGTCGGGCACCTTCACGAACAGCAAGACGGCCGCAGCGGCCGTGACCATGGCTTCCGGATCCCCCGGAAAGTCGTCATCGGCGAGTGAGCCGTCCAGGACCTGGGCCCAAAAACCCGCCAGCGCATAGGGATTGTCGGAGTCGACGGTGAGATGACGGATCAAGGAAGTCATGCCCGGAATACGATCACAGGGGCGCCCGGCCGTCCAGAGGCGTCGCGCCTAGGCACCGGCCGTGGCATCGGGCCGGCCTTGATGCCGCCGTGGGCGGCGTGGCTGGTCGGCCGCGTAGGCACCGAGCCCGAGGGTGGGCCTGCGTCAGGAAAGCCGCAGGTCGATCCAGGGGACAGTGTCACCGGGCAACAGATATCTCTCGGATTCGACGAATCCGTGCTTCAGCGCGAATCGCAGTCCGTCGTCGTTGGAGGACAGGACCACCGTCTCGATCACCTTGGCGCCGAGCTGTCGCGCCCGGTGCAGCCCTCGTGCATAGAGCTCCTCACCGAAGCCCCGTCCACGGTGAGGCGGGAGCACACGGGCGATCACTGTGGCCGTCAACGTGTCGTCAGCCGGCGGCCGCACCGTGCTGCAGCCCACGAGCACGTCGCCGAGGTAGGCGACTTCGAGGTGGTTGCGCGCGGCGCGGTCCCGCACCTCGTCCAGGGAAAGAGGGTGGGTGGAAATGATCACGTTGTGGACGTGTCGCCAGTCCCTGAGCGCGGCGTCGTCGCCCGGCTGCTGGATACGAAGATCAGGCATCGGAACAGGAAACCCGAGTGATCCCCCGGTATCAACCCCGTTCGGCCACCGATACGTTGCAGCGTGACGCCGAAGTGGCCCGGTGCGGTGCGGGGTTGCGCGTGGACTCGTCAGCTCGAACGCCGGCGACCGGTCACCAGATCGCGCCGATACCAGTCGCCGGGCTTGCCGCCGAGTTCAGCAGGGTCCGCCGGGCCGATCAGGACGAACCCGGCCTTGGTCAGCACCCTCTGGGACGCGGCATTCTCGCGGGCGGCGGCCGCCTTGAGCGTGCGCAGCCCGTACCGCTGCGCCGACAGCCGGCACAGCTCGCGGACGGTCGCGCTCGCCACGCCGCGGCCGGTGACGTGCTGCGCCACCCGGTAGCCGAGCTCCGCGGTGTCCTCCTCGATGTTCACCAGGTTGAACCTGCCCAGCACCGAGCCGTCGTCGTCAACGAGCACATGGAAGGCACAGATGCCGGCCTCCTGCTCAGCCAGCAGGGCGCTGTACCGGTCGGTGAACCGGTCGAAGAAGTCGTCGCCGCGGTCGGGCACCGAGGCGGCGAAGTAGGCACGGTTCGCCAGCTCGAACGCCAGGACCGCCGGGGCATGGCCGGCGTGCAGCCGCTTCAGCTCGGGCACGGCCCCACTCTAACCATGTGGCCCCTTGGGCCACTTGAGGACGGCGAGGAATGCCTCGGTGTCAGTGCCTGCTCGTAGGGTGCCCTCGCGCGTGTGATCGCGATCGACCATGAGCCTGGAGGCTGACGCATGCTGCTGGAGAACAAGACCGCCGTCACGGGGATCGTGGTCAGCCTGAGCTGCGGGTCCACCCTCGGCTGAAGTGGGGAGCCGGTGCACCTCGAGTGGTGGTCTTACCAGGCCGGTACGGCGGGCCGTGTCCTGCTGCCCACGGCCGGCCGGACGCAGCCCGCTCCGCCCCGGTGCGCGGCGTTCGCGGCTCAGATCGTCAGGACGATCTTCCCGCGGGTGTGGCCCGCCTGGCTCAGACGCCATGCCTCGGCCGCCTCCGCCAGCGGCAGGGCGTGTTCGACATGCACCGTGAGTTTCCGCGCGTCGGCCAGCTCGGCGAGGTCCGCGAGGTCGGCCGCGTTCGGCCGGACCCACACGTAGTGTCCTCCCTTCTCCTCGACCTCCGCCTCGATGATCGACGCGACCCGCTCGCGGTTCTTGAGCAGCTGTTGTGACACGTCCACCGCGCCTTCACCGACGAAGTCGAGGGCCGCGTCGACACCCTCGGGCGCCAGTTGCCGGACCCGGTCGGCCAGGCCGTCGCCGTAGGTGACCGGTTCAGCGCCGAGCTCGCGGAGGAACGCGTGGTTGCGTTCGCTCGCGGTGCCGATCACGCGGGCCCCGAGCGCGACGGCGATCTGCACGGCCTGGGAGCCGACACCGCCCGCGGCGGCGTGCACGAGGAGCGTCTCCCCCGCGCGGAGGCCGACCCTCTTGATGGTCTGGTAGGCGGTGAGCCCGGCGAGCGGTACCCCGGCGGACTGCTCCCAGGTCAGGGCCGCGGGCTTCCTGGCCAGGGTGCGGACGGGAGCCGAGACGAGTTCCGCGTACGTTCCGTTCTGCGCCCAGTCCTTGCGTACGTAGCCGAAGACCTCGTCCCCCACGGCGAACTCGCCGGCGTCGAGTCCCACGCCTTCGACCACGCCCGCGACGTCCCAGCCGGAGATCAGGGGGAAACGGACCTCCATGATCGGGTCGAGATATCCGGCGGCGAGCTTCCAGTCGACCGGGTTGACCCCGGCCGCCTTCACCCGGATCAGCACCTCCGCGGGCGCAACCTTCGGGTGGGGCACGTCGGTGAGTCGCAGGTCGTCGGGTGAACCGTACTTGTCGAGCGTGATGGCCTTCATGCTTCTCAGGATCTCCCGGGAAGGCCGGTGCACTCCGGCCGACACGCGTGCTCGGAGGTGAAGGCACCAATGCGTATGGCGGCCAGGTTGTGCGCGTGCGGAGCCGAGTCAATCCACCCGGCGCAGTCCGACCAGGGCGCTCGCGCAGTCGCCGTCCGGCAGGGGCGGAACCGGCAGGCCGTAGCCGGTCAGGGTGGCCCCGGACCATTCGGCGCCGGTGTCGTCGTCCCGGTAGCGGGCCGCCGGGTCGAGGCCGCGCAGCCGCAGCGGAGGGTGCGCGGGACGGCTGAGGGCGCCGTCGGGGGCGTTTGCGAAGCGCAGTACCGGTGTGCAGCCGAGGGGGCGGGACGGCACCGGCGCGCCGGGGGGTCTCAGCTGCTGCTGGGCGCGTTCCAGTCGACCAGTTGCACGATCACACCGTTGGGGTCGCGCACCTGGAAGGCCCGCTCGCCCCAGGCCTCGTCGGTCAGGGGCATGGTGATCGCCACGCCTTCGGAGCGCAGGCGGGCCAGCTCGCCTTCCAGGTCCTCGACCACGAAGGCGAGGATCAGACCCGCGGCGTGCTCCTGGCGCTGGTCCGCCGGGAGTGTCTCCAGCCCGCGCCGCAGGAAGACGACGTTCATGCCGGCGTCGTCGCGCGTCAGGGACGCGAAGCCGTCGGCGGCCATCACCTCGCTGAAGCCGAAGTGCTCGACGAGGAAGGCGGAGGACGCGGGGACGTCGTCGACGTTCAGTGACACGGCACTGCTGGTGATCTTCACGGAGGCTCCTCTGCCCTGCACCGATGGATTCCCTTTTCTCTGTACGGCGTACATTGTACAAAGTACAGAGATAGGGTGCGAGAGAATTGTCCCGTGCCGACCGAACGAACGAGCGCGGGCGACCCGGCCCGGACCCTGCACCTGCTGTGGCGCGGCTCCTCCCCCGACCGCCGCCGCGGACCGCGACGCGCGCTGAGCATCGACGCGGTGGTCGAAACCGCCGGCGCCATCGCCGACGCCGAGGGCCTGGACGCGCTGACCATGCGCCAGGTCGCCAAGGAACTCGGCGTGGTGCCGATGACCCTGTACACCTATGTCCCCGGCAAGGCCGAACTCCTCGACCTCATGCTCGACGCCGCCTACGCCCGGATGCCCCGCACCGACACCGGCGGCCGGCCCTGGCGCGAGCGCGTCATCGCCGTCGCCGACGAGAACAGGGCCCTCTTCGAACGCCACCCGTGGGCCGCCACCGTCTCCACCGCCAGGCCCCCGCTCGGGCCGGGGCAGATGGCGAAGTACGAGCACGAACTTCGCGCGCTCGACGGCCTCGGCCTGAGCGACGTCGAGATGGACGCCTGCCTGACCCATCTGCTCACCTTCGTGCAGGCATGCGCCCGCGCCGCCCAGGACGACAGCGTCATGAACGACCAGCAGTGGTGGGACTTGAACGCCCCCCTGCTGGCACGCGTCCTGGACCCGGACTCCTATCCCACCGCCGTCCGCGTCGGCGCAGCGGCCGGCGCCGCACACGGCAGTGCCTACGACCCCGACCACGCCTACACCTTCGGCCTGCGCTGCGTCCTCAGCGCCTTCGCCGCTCTGATCGACGAGGCGCAACGGGGGAGGACGCCTGCCCCGTAGCGTCGGTGCGACTCCGTCGCCCCGCGTGCGTGCAGGCGGGGCGACGGCCGGACGACGGTCTCCAGGGGGCGGCCGGCCCGTCCTTGACCGCAGCGCGGTTCATCGACGAGAGCCCGGCGGATACTTGTGGGATGGATGGATCGAGGGCCTCCTGGGTCAACACCACGCACGATTGGGCCGGCATCGTGGACGCGGGCCATCTCGCTCGGATCCGCCAGGGATCCGCAGAGTTCGCTCCGGGCGGGCCGGAACACCTTGTTCTTGAGATCGTCGCCTACGCCGCTGACGAGGCAGCGAGCCGGGGCGGGGGACGGTGTGTGGTCACGTTGCATACCGACGGCTCGGTGTCGGTGAAGGATGACGGACGGGGCACCGACACTCGGGTCGACGAGCATGGCCGGGTGGTGAAGAAGCCGGTCATGGCCACGAAGGATCTTCGCTTCTTCGACCTCCCGGAGGCGGAGCGGCTTCCGGACGGACATCCGCGTCGCGGCATGTCCGTCGTCGCAGCGCTCAGCGAGTGGCTGACGCATACCAACCGCCGTCTCAACGGATCCTGGAGCCGGCGCTACGAGCACGGCGTCCCGGTGTCCGATCTGCAGCCCGTCGAGGCCGACGGGACCACGGGGACCTGCGTCCACTTCCTGCCGGACGAAGCCCTGCGTTCGCGGTGGTCGTTGACCGCGGACGATCTGGCGCGGTGGTCCGAGCACTGGCCGGATCTGACTGCCCGCCTCGACGATCAGCGCGACGGAGAGGACCGGTCAGGTCGGTGACCAGCGGGCGCACCCCTTCCCGCGCGACGCGATCAGGAGGATCAGCGGTGTCGGTCCGCACAAGCTCCGTCGACGTGTGGCCGGACTGGATCCGCTCACTGGGAACCCGACCCGTACGCCGCCATGTTCACCGCTGACTGATCGCCCTCGGCGGCCGCGCACGGGGAGTGCGGGACCATAGTGCAGGAAGAAGCCCCGGCCCGATTCCGGCGGGCCGGGGCTTCCTCGTCACCTGACCGCTGCGGGGTCAGTCCTTCCAGTCGTGGTCGACCACGCGGAAGCTGCCGACGACGCCGTTCTTGACCCAGACGCCCTTGGTGCGCCACACGCGCACACCGTCGCTGGAGCTGTGCGGGCCGACCGTGGCGACGGGAGCGCCGTTGTCGCAGACCACCCCGCGGAAGACCTCGACGGTCTTGCGGCTGTCGTTCCAGATGTTCAGGGTCTTGGCACCGAGGCCGCTGATCACGGTGATGCAGTCACCCGAGTGGGAGGAGTACGAGCGCTCGTTGATGTGGATGCGGCCCTCGTCGTAGTCGTCGTTGCCCCTGTTCGGGGCGCCACCGTCGAGCGGAGCCGCCGCGGGAGCGGCCGGAGCCGCCTGGACCTGGACCGCCGGAACCGAAGCAGCCGACGCGTAGGTGATGCCCGACGCGACCAGAGCGGCGGCACTCGCGACAGCGGCGGTGACAACAGTGGAACGGGAGGTCTTCATCTCGTTTCTCCTGTCTCAGGAATGCCGACTCCTCAGCCGGCACAGGATGAACGTAACCATCACGGCCACTCATGTCATTTAAGGCAAAGCCGATAATCGTCTCACTGGCTGCCAAACGGGTTATTTATCGCACCTATGGGCCGTCTCACCGACGGCGAAGCGGACGGCAAAGGCCAAGAGTATTAGGCAGATTGACATACCATTAGTCCCTATGGGTGGAGCTCCTGACACACCCTCACCCGCTCCTCGCCAGCGTGTCGCTCCACATCCCGGTCGCCATGAGCCGCTATCAGGGCCTGGCCCGGCCACACGGCGCCTCCTTCTCCCCACCGCAGAGCCCTGGGCCCGCCGCGCGTCGGCATCGGGCCGCAGCAAATCCGGCGCCCCCTCCGCCGCGGAGCTGTGACGGTTCCACTGGTGTGCACGCAACTGCTGGCTTATTGCTCGCAGTTGAGTACAGATGAGGAAAGGCCGCGGCCTTTTTCGGGTTCGTCTCGCGGCGCGGCGGATGCGGTCGCCTGTCGTTTCACGGGTGTTCAACCAACCGTCCCCGGCCGCGTCGTGTGCCGTCCCTAAGGTCGCTGAGGTTGCGAAAGAAGGGGCTCATGGACGCACTCCCAGCACTCCGGGCGCGTGGGATCACGAAGTGTTTCGGCGAGGTCGTCGCACTCGACGGCATCGATCTGGAGGTGGCGCAGGGGCAGATCCACGGCCTGGTCGGACCGAACGGCGCCGGCAAGACGACGCTGTTGGGCCTCCTGCTGGGTCTGGCCGTCGCCGACGGCGGTCACTTGGAGATCCTGGGGACCCCGGTCGGGCGGGCCCTCGCCGCCCCCGACGGGGTCGCCGGCTTCGTGGACGGGCCCGGCCCGTACCCCTCGCTCACCGCCCGGCAGAACCTGGCCGCGCTGGCCGCTCTCCGCGGCCACGGTGCGCGGACGGCGGACATCGACGACGTACTCGGCGAGGTCGGGCTCACCGGTGTCGCCGACGACCGGGTCCGCAGCTTCTCCCTCGGCATGCGGCAGCGGCTCGGGCTCGCCGCCGCCCTGCTCACCAGGCCCCGGCTGCTCGTGCTCGACGAACCTTCCAACGGCCTTGATCCGGCGGGCAAGAGACATGTGCACGGTGTCCTCACCCGGCTCGCGGCAGACGGGGCCGCCGTGGTGCTCTCGAGTCACCGCATGGACGACCTCGCGGCACTGTGCGCGGAGGTCACGGTCATCGCCACCGGCCGGGTCGTCTTCTCCGGCCCCCTGAGCAAGCTGGCCGCCGAGAACCGCGAACTCGACTACCGGCTGGTCACCTCCGACGCGCGGGCCGCCCGGTGGACGGCTCTCGACACGGCCGGGATCCGTGTCGTCGAGGACGCCGCCCCGCGGCACGACGGCGAGGGGCTGGTGGTGCGCGCGCCGGTGCCCGCTCTCGACGAACTGGTGGTGCGGCTCGTGCACGCGGGCATCGCGGTGCGCGAGCTCGCCCCGGTGGTGTCGCCGCTGGAGGCCGCGTTCCTCGCCCTCACCGAGTCCCAGGAGGCCGACCGATGACCGCGACGACCACCCTCGATGACCGGGCTGTTGCCGCCGAAGCACCCCGCGTTCGCGTGCCGGTGGCGCGCGCCTACCGCTTCGAGCTGGTCAAGTTGGTCTCGCAGTGGCGGATCCGCCTGCTGGTCCTTGCCGGCTGGACCGCGCCGGGGCTCTTCGTCGCCGCGGTGAGCCGGCAGAGCACGCTCCCCACCGACACCCTCTTCGGCCGCTGGATGCACGCCACCGGGTGGGCCGGACCGCTGGTGCTGCTCGGTTTCTCCGGCACCTGGGCGCTCCCGCTGATCACCTCGATCGTCGCCGGCGACGTGTTCGCGTCCGAGGACCGGCTCGGCACCTGGCGCCACCTGCTGGTGGCGGTCCGCTCGCCGCGGCGGATCTTCGCGGCGAAGACGCTGGCCGGTCTCACCGTCGTCCTGCTGCTCGTGGCCGGGCTGGGCTGTTCCAGCACGGTCGGCGGGCTCCTGACGGTCGGCGACCGGCCGCTGGCCGGACTCGACGGCGAGCTGCTGTCGCCGGGCGACGCCGCCGTGAAGGTTCTGACGGCCTGGGTCTGTGTGCTCGCCCCGACCCTGGCCCTCGCCGCGATCGGGCTACTCGGATCGGTCGCGCTGGGCCGGTCCCCCATGGGACTGCTGCTGCCCGCACTGGTCGCGCTCGCGATGCAGATCGCCCAGATGCTGCCGCTGCCCGTCGCCGTCCGCCTCTCCCTGCCCGACTACGCCTTCGTCGCCTGGAACGGCCTCTTCACCGACCCCGTCCAGGCCGGTCCGCTGCTCATCGGCATCGTAGTCAGCCTGGTGTGGGCCGTGCTCGCGACCGCCCTCGCTCATCTGCTCTTTCTGCGACGCGACTTCACCAACCCGGCCCACGACGGCGCGGGGCGCCGCGCAATCGTCTTCGGGCTCCTCCCGCCGGCCGTGCTGCTCGCCCTCACGGTCACGGTCATCGCCCTGGCGACCCCGTCCATGGGCTCCGGCATCGGCCAGGACAAGGTGCAGCGGTCGGTCGCCACGGCGTTCGCCCACCTCTACCGCCTGCAGACGAAACAGCTCAACCGCCCCGACGTCACCGAGGCGCGGCTGCGGGCGACGGCGGCCTGCACCAAGGGCGTCGGCCGGATCTCCCCCGACGGGCCCGGCAACGACTGGCGCTGCGTCGTCTCCTGGCATCTCCCCGGCGTCGAGGCCGTGGGGACGGCCGTCTACCAGCTCGACGTCACCGCAGACGGGCGGTTCGTGGCCGACGGCGACGGGCCGAAGGAAGTGAACGGCTACTTCCTGGTGCGCACCCCGGCGGGCGACGCACCGAACCCGCTCTGGCAGTTCGACGGCAACGTCGACCTGCTCCCCACCCCGAAGGGATGACTCCATGCAGGTAACACGCCGCCGACGACGTGCCGAGGAGGGCCACCTCCGCTTCCTGGGCAGACGCGTCGGCCGCCGGATACCCCTGGTGACGGCGGGCATCACCGCTCTCGGCGTCGTCGCCGCCGGCGCCGCCTTCGCCCAGACGCACCAGTTCGGCACCGACCAGGTCGGCCAGATCACCGACCAGGGCCAGGTCGTCTCCAGCGACCAGTACATCGCCCCGTACGGCGACCGCCTCGTCGTCGACAACGGCAAGATCATGTCGTCCTCGGTCAGCCCGGACGGCACCCATCTCGCCGCCTCGCTCACCGACGGCGGGAGCGCCCTGGCCGTCGTCGACCTGAAGAACTGGAAGGTGCAGCAGCTCGTCGGCTCCTCCGCGGCGTCCAGCCCGCGCATCAGCGGCAACAGCGTGGGCCAGGAGGGCCCGACGTACTCCCCCGACGGTTCGCAGCTGTGGCTGGGCCAGACCGACGGCTACACCAGGTTCGCCGTGAAGGCCGACGGCAGCGTCACCGACCCGGCGTTCATCCGGATCCCGGCCGACGGTCCCCGGCACGCGCTGGTGGGCGAGCCGGTGTTCTCCCCCGACGGTTCCACCGTGTACTCCGCGGTCAACGGCCAGAACCGGGTGGTCGCCATCGACGCCGCCAGCGGGGCCGTCGAGCGGAGCTGGGCCGTGGGCAACGCCCCGCGTGACATGGTCGAGGTCGGCACCAAGCTCTACGTCAGCAACGAGGGCGGGCGTCCGGCGGAGCCCGGCGACACCACCCTCAACTCCTACGGCACCCAGGTGCCGGCCGACCCGAAGACCGCGGCCACCACCACCGGCACCGTCAGCGTCATCGACCTGGCGCACCCCGATGCCGCCCCCGGCGCCATCGACGTCGGTCTGCACCCGACCGCCCTGTACGCCAGGAAGGGCGCGCTGTTCGTCACCAACACCGCCACCAACGACGTCTCGGTGATCGACACCCACCGTGACAAGGTCGTGCAGACCATCGCCACCCAGCCCTGGCCGGAGGCGTCGGTGGGCTACGAGCCCGACGCGGTGACGCTCACCGACGACGGCCGTCTGCTGGTCACGCTCGGCCGCGCCAACGCGGTCGCGGTCTACCGGTACACCAGCCCGCAGGAGCCGGTAGGCTACGTCGGTCTGCTTCCGACGGACTACTTCCCCGCGGAGGTCGCCACCGTCGGCGACGAGGTCGTCATCTCCAACACCCGTGGCATCGACGCCCGCCGCACCACCACCGGCGCCGGGCACGGCACCCACGACACGACGTCGAGCGTGCAGCGGTTCAAGCTGCCGGACGACCAGGTCATCAGGTCCGAGACGGCCAAGGTCTTCCGGCAGAACGGCTGGCACGGCGGCTCGGTCACGACGGCCCGGGGCAAGGGCGACACGAGGCCGGCACCGGTCCCGCTGCGGCTCGGGGGCTCCTCGACGATCAAGCACGTCTTCATGATCGTCAAGGAGAACCGGACCTACGACCAGGTCTTCGGTGACGTTCCGGAAGGCGACGGCGACCCGTCGCTGGCACAGTTCGGCGAGAACGTGACGCCGAACCAGCACGCCTTGGCGGAGCAGTTCGGGCTGTACGACAACACGTACGACATCGGCACGAACTCCGCCGAGGGCCACAACTGGCTGATGCAGGCGGACAATCCGGAGTACACGGAGTCCTCGGCCGGTGAGTACGCGCGCAGTTACGACACGGAGGACGACGCCCTCGGCCACCAGCGGACCGGCTTCCTCTGGACCGGCGCTCAGGCGGCCGGCAAGTCCGTACGGAACTTCGGCGAGTTCCAGCAGTTCCTGACCAAGCCGTCGGACGCGAGCTGGCAGAACCTGTACTGCGACGCCAAGAACATGGACGCCACCGGGCAGGACACCGCCTACACCCTGAACTCGTCCTCGCCGATCCCGTCCCTCAACGACGTGTCGGTGCACGGCTTCGCGAAGTTCGACACCAGCGTCCCGGACGTCTACCGGTACGAGATCTGGAAGCGCGACTTCGAGAAGAACGGGCCGGCGAACCTGAACATGTTCTGGCTCTCCAGTGACCACACCGGCGGCCCGGCGAACGCGGCCGCCCAGGTCGCGGACAACGACCTCGCGACCGGCAGGATCGTCGACAAGATCTCGCACAGCAAGTACTGGAAGGACTCGGCCGTCTTCGTCGTCGAGGACGACTCCCAGGCCGGTCTCGACCACGTCGACGGCCACCGGGCCCCGATCCAGATCATCAGCCCCTGGGCCCGGCACGGCGTCGTCGACAGCCACTACTACACCCAGATCACGCTGATCCGGACCATCGAGCAGATCCTCGGGATCCACCCGATGAACCAGAAGGACAGCGCGGCCAGCCCGATGCGGGCGGCGTTCACCCGGCACCCGGACTTCACGCCGTTCGAGGCACTGCCCAACCGGACCTCGCTGACCGACGGTCTCAAGACCCCGCCGTCCTGCGGCCTGGACGAACCCGCGCCCCAGGACCCCCACGCCGCGGCCGCGCCGTCGGCGACGGTGCCGGCGGACATGAAGCCGCTCGCGGCGACGTGGGAGCGGTGGAAGTCCAAGCAGCGGCTGACCGGGCCGAACGCCGTGCCCGACTTCGCGAACCCCGCGCAGATGAACCACTTCACGTGGTACGAGACGCACGGGTGGAGGAAGCCGTACCCCGGCGAGAACAAGATCTTCGCGCCGGAGGACGTGCCGGGCGCCTACCTCCCGTCGCCGGAGTCCGACGGCTGACGTAGGCCGACCGCCTCGCGGAGCCCCTGGACGGTGTCGTGACCGGCCGGGGGCTCCTGTGCGGGCGCTGCCGAAGACGCCGGCCGTGACCGGACGCGCACCGCCGTTCGGGTGACGGCCTTCCGGGTGACGTCCGCCGGGGAGAAACGGAACGGCCCGCGACATCGGGGTCCCGGCCAACCCCTCCCCCGCCCCTTGCCGTCCGGGACGGTCAGATCTCCCGGCGCGGCGCAAGGCGGCCGCGCGGGTGGCGGACGGCCGCGCGGTCGGGCGGCACGGGCCGTGCTAAGGGAAAGGTATGAGACAGTCCCGAATCGCGTCATGGGCCGCTGCGGCCCTCCTCGTCTCCGGAGGCCTCACCGCTGCCGCGCCGGCGCAGGCCGTGCCGCGCTCCGAGGGCGCCGGGTACGTGGCGCTGGGCGACTCCTACTCCGCCGGGGTCGGCGCCGGCGCCTACCTCGGCTCCAGCGGGAACTGCCTGCGCAGCAGCCACGCGTATCCCGCGCTGTGGGCCGCGGAGCACGCGCCCTCGTCGTTCGGCTTCACCGCCTGCGACGGCGCTCGCGCCACTGACGTCCTCACCGACCAGCTCGGGCCGCTCGGCGCCGGCACCACGCTGGTCACCCTCACCGTCGGCGGCAGCGACGCCGGCTTCGGCCGCGTCATGACGACCTGCGTGCTCCTGGGCAGCAGTGCCTGCCGGACGGCCGTCGCCGACGCGAACGCGTACATGGACGAGACCCTCCCGCCCGACCTGGACCGCCTCTACACAGCCATCTCGGACAGGGCCCCGGCCGCCCACGTGGTGGTCCTCGGCTACCCGTACCTGTACAAGCTCAACGGCCTCTGCACGGCGGGCCTCACGGACTCGGACCGGGCCGCCATCGACGACGCCGTCGACCACCTCGACAGCGTCATCCACCGGCGCGCCGCCCGTCACGGCTTCACCTTCGCCGATGTCAGGGGCGCCTTCAGCGACCACGAGATCTGCTCCGGCAGTCCCTGGATGCGCAGCGTCAACCTGCTCGCCCCCAACGAGTCGTACCACCCGACGCCCCTCGGGCAGTCCCACGGCTACCTGCCCGTCCTCACCACCGCGGCCTGAGACCGGCCCCAGCCCCTGACGGTCACCGTGGCCAGGGGGGGGGGCCGTACGTCGTGCCGTGCCGGGGCGGGCCCGTTCGGGCCCGCGCGTCCAACTCACCGCAGCGACTGGGCGGGTGGGCGCTCGCGCCGCGCGCCGTAACCGATGAAGTACGCCGGCACCAGCTTCAGCCAGGGCGCGGTGGTGAGCAGTTCGCTCATCCGCTGCGCCCGCCCGGTGTCGCCGACGGCCGGGCGGCCGGCGAGCACGGGCGCGATGACCCGCGCGTGGGCGACGCGCTGCAAGGCCTGCGTCAGCGCGGCCGTCGGCCACCGGCGCCGCTCGACGCGGCGTACGTCCCGCAGGCCGACCTCGCCCCTGCGCAGCGGTTCGACGAGATACCGGGCGGCGGCCACGGCGTCCTCGACGGCGAGGTTGATGCCGATGCCGAACACCGGCGACATCGCGTGTGCCGCGTCGCCGATGCACAGCAGTCCCGGGCGATGCCAGCGCCGGAGGCGGTCGAGCCGCACGTCGAGCATCTTCACCTCGTCCCAGGAGCGCAGTGCGTGCGCCCGGTCCGCCAGCCAGGGCACGGCGGCCGAGAAATCGGCCATGAACCGCTCGAGACCGGCGGCGCGGCGCTCGGCGTCCGTGCCCTTGGGGATCAGCGCGGCGCACTGCCAGTAGTCCCCGCGGTCGATCATGGCGGTGACGATCCGGTCGCCGGTCCCTCCCACCAGCCCGTGCGGGTCGCCCGCCCGCCGCGGGAGCCGGAACCACCAGGCGTCCATGGGGCACGCGAACCGCCGCAGCCGCAGCTCGGGCCGCGAGCGGGCCAGCGACCAGCGTCCGTCGCAGGCCACGGTGAGGGTGGCCCGCAGTTCGCCGGTGCGGCCGTCCGCCGTGCGGTGGCGCACGCCGGTGACCCTTCCGCGTTCCACCAGGAACGATGTCGCCTCGGTGCCCATCCGCAGGGAGAAGGACGGCTCCTGCCGGGCCTCGTCGGCGAGGAGGTCCAGCAGGTCCCACTGCGGCACCATCGCCACGTAGTTGTACGGGCCGGGCAGCGCGCTGATGTCGGAGACGGTGACCAGCGAACCGTCCGGGCCGAGCGGCAGCCGCACGGTGGTCACCCTGCGCTGCGGCAGACGCGCGAAGCGCTCGGCCAGACCGAGGTCGTCCAGGAGCGTCAGGGTCGAGGGATGCACCGTGTCGCCGCGGAAGTCGCGCAGGAAGTCACCGTGCTTCTCCAGGACGGTGACCTCCACGCCGGCCCGCGCGAGCAGCAGACCGAGGACCATCCCGGCCGGCCCGCCGCCCACCAAGCAGCACGTCGTGCGTTCCGCCGTCGGTTCCGTGGTCGGCCCCGCTGTCCGTTCCATCGCAGCCCTTCCGTCCGTTCCGCCGGTTCCATCCGTTCCCGCCGTTCCGTCCGCGCCCCGCACTCCCGCGCCATATACCCTCAAAGTGGACAGCGCGTGTCCGTGCCCACGATGCTCCCGGGAGGCACGATGAACCGGCAGCCGATCCTCCTGCCCTACGCCGACCCGGCCTTTCTGGCGGATCCGTTCCCGTTCTACCGGCAGCTGCGGGAGGAGGGCCCGGTTCGGCGCGCCGTGATCGCGGGCGGCCTCGAGGCGTGGCTGGTGACCCGGTACGAGGACAATCTCGCGGCCCTTTCCGATCCGAGGCTGAGCAGTGACGTCCGCGAGGCGTCGGACACCCGGCTCCTGGAGCGGCTCCCCGCCACGGACCGCGAGTCGATGCTGCGCACCATGCTCCGCTGCGACCCGCCCGACCACACCCGCCTGCGCCGGCTGGTGTCCAAGGCGTTCACCGCGCGCAGGGTGGGCGAGCTGCGGCCGCGCATCCAGGAGATCACCGACGGGCTGCTCGACGCGATCCTGCCCGCCGGCCGGGCAGATCTCGTCGAGAGCTTCGCGCTGCAGCTGCCCGTCACCGTGATCGGCGAACTGCTCGGCGTGCCCGTCGCCGACCGGCACGCGTTCCACCGGTGGACCACCGAGATGGTCGTCCAGGGAGCGGAGCCGCCGGACCCGGCCCGGATCGAGCATGCCTGGCGGCAGATGCGCTCGTACCTGACCGCGCTGCTCGGCACGAAGCGAGCCCGGCCGCAGGACGACCTGCTCAGCGCCCTGATCACCGCTCGGGACGAGGAGAACCGGCTGGACGAGGAGGAGCTGGTCGCCATGGCCTTCCTGCTGCTGGTGGCCGGATACATCACCACGGTCAACCTCATCGGGAACGCCCTCGTGGCGCTGCTCGCCCACCCCGACCAGTTGCGACGGCTGCGGGACGATCCGGGGCTGCTGCCCGGTGCCGTCGAGGAGTTCCTGCGCTACGACGGCCCGGTCAATCCCGGCATCGCCCGGTTCGCGCGCGAGGACGTGACCATCGGCGGAGTGACCATCCCGCGAGGAGCGACCGTGCTGGTCGCCTCCGCCATCGCCGACCGCGACCCGGCGCAGTTCCCCGACCCCGACCGCCTGGACATCACCCGGGAGAGCAACGCGCACCTCGCCTTCGGGCACGGCGTCCACTACTGCCTGGGGGCACCGCTGGCCCGGCTGGAGGGCCAGATCGCCATCGGCACCGCCCTGCGCCGCCTGCCCGGCCTCCGGCTGGCCGTGCCGCCCGGCGAACTGAGCTGGCGGGCGGGCGGTCTGCGGGGCCCCGAACACCTGCCGGTCACGTTCGCCCCGGCGCACCCGCGACGCCATGGGGCAACTGCGGCGGTCGTCTCGGCGTCCACGGCGACCGGGACGGCGGGCATCACCGGCTCCACTCCGGCCCGCGGCGACGCACACCCCCGCACCTGAGGAAACCCGGCGGGGCCCGTCGCGCGTGACCGTGCAGGCGGGGCGACGATGGAGGCACGGACGGCTCGGACCGTTCACACGGATCCGTGAGGGGAAAGCAGCGGTGGGATGAAGCCGGAGACGGCCGCGCGGCGCGCCGGGCATCGCAGTGTTCCGCACACCGCGGACCTGCGCCTGGAGGCATGGGCCCCGACGCGAGAGGAGTGCCTGGCGCAGGCGGTGCGGGGGGTCTGTGAGTCGTTCCTGGACCTGACCGGGGCAGCTGAAGTCCGCCGGCGGGACGTCGTGGTGCGGGCCGACAGGGACGAGGATGTGCTGGTGGCGCTGCTGGAAGAGGTCGTGTACTGGCTCGACACCGAGGACGAGGTCCCCGTGGGGGTGGAACTGACGCCGGTCACCGGCGGCGTCAGTGGCAGTCTGCGGATGGCCGACGCCGGGTCGCTTCCGGTGACGGGGGCCGCGCCGAAAGCGGTCACGCTGCACGAGCTGGCCTTCACCCGGGGACCGGAGGGCTGGACCTGTTCGGTGACGCTCGACGTATGAGCACGGAAAGCAGCGAACATGACCGAAGCCGCGCCCTCACCGGAGGATCTCGTACGGGCCGTGCGAGCGGCCGGGATCGGCGACGAACGCCTGCTGGAGGCCGTACGCGCCACGCCCCGGGCGGCATTCGTGCCCGCCGACCAGCAGACGCGCGCCTACCGTGACGTCCCGCTTCCCATCGGGCACGGGCAGGTGACCACGCAGCCCTCGCTCTCGGCGACGATGATCGAGGGCCTCGAACTGGACGGGGACGAGCACGTGCTGGAGATCGGCACCGGCCTCGGTTTCCAGACCGCGCTGCTCGCCCGCCTGGCCGCCGATGTCGTGACCATCGAGATGTACCCGGACATCGCGGATCAGGCGCGGCGCAACCTCGACCGGCAGGGCGTCCGCGAGGTCGAGCTGCGCGTCGGGGACGGCAGCGGGGGTGTGCCGGACCGCGCGCCGTACGACGCGGTCGTCGTCTCCGCCGCGTTCCCGGAGGTTCCCGCGCCCCTGGTCGAGCAACTGCGGGTCGGCGGTCGCCTGGTGCAGCCCATCGGGCCGGGTGGCCGGGAGCAGGTCGTGTCCTACCTGCGTACCCCGGCCGGGCTGGAGCAGCGACGCGTCCTCACGCTCGCGTACTTCGTCCGCCTGCAGGGGCGGTACGGGTTCTCCTCCTGAGTCCTTCTCCGGGGCGGGGCCGGCGAGCGGTCATCCGTCCGCGATCCGTACCACGGCGAGCGTGATGTTGTCGGGGCCGCCGGCGGCGATGGCGGCCTTCCACAGTTCGAAGGCGGCCCGGCCGTCGTCGTACTCCCCCAGCAGGTCGTCGAGGACGTCGTTCGGCACCGGGTCGGTCAGGCCGTCGGTGCAGATCAGGAACCTGTCGCCGGAGGCGGCGGGTGCGGTCCTCACATGCGGGGTGACGGGCCGGTACTTCCAGGTGCCCCCGAGGGCCTGGGTGAGCAGGGAGATGGTGCGCTGGCCCGGCTCGGGCGGCGGGTTGTCGTCCACGCTGACCTGGAGCAGCCCGTCCCGGGGCGCGGCGAAGACCCTGCTGTCGCCCACGTTGAACACCAGCAACGATCCGGGCAGGACGACGGCGCCCGCGACGGTCGTGCCCATCGTGGCCAGTCCGTCGCGGTCGCCGCCCGCGGCCTCGTACACCTCGCGGTTGCAGGCGTGCAGTGCCTCGCGGACGTCGTCCTCCTCGGCGAGGGCGGCCCCGGTCTCCGCGAGCCGGCGGACGACCAGGGCACTGGCCACCTCGCCGCCCGGCTGGCCGCCGATCCCGTCGGCGACGGCGACGACGAGCGGCGTGCCCAGGGGGAACATCAGCGTCTGCGGGGTCTCGGTCACGGTGGCGCACAGCGTCCACGGCCCGGCGACCAGGCTGTCCTCGTTCCGTTCGCGGATCAGCCCCGGATGGCTCAGCGCACTCACCGCGACGTACGTCATCGGACGCCACCGCCTTTCCGCACCGGGCCGGGCCGGCTGAGTTGGGCGGGCCGGGCCGATGGTGTGTGGCTCTTGGGGGACCTTGGGGGCCTGGAGGGAACCTCGGGGTGCGCCGGACGGCGCGTCCTGGGCCCGAATCGTGTGCTCAGACCATTTTCGGGCGGCCGATTCGGCGGTGCATCTCGGCCTGGCCTCGGCGGAGCCTCATGCGGCCGTGCGGCTTCCGGGGGCTGCCGGGGGCTGCCCTCCGCAATAGCATGGAGGCCACAGGGCTGGGATCAGAAGAGTCCGTGCGGGAGACGCAATTCTCCCGGCGGCCGCCCACCCGCTTCGACACAGCGACCGCTCAGACCTCGAGGGGAAGCGTCACGTCGGTTACGGCCAGGGTCGGTTGACGCGCATGGACATCACGCTGGTGGAGGAGACCCCGTTCCGGTTCCGTATCGAGCGGCAGGACCCGATGCGCGTGCCCGGGCTCGTCTTCGCGACGCGAGAGCTTCTGCCGCAGGCGGCCGGGGACAAGGCGCTGGAGCAGGTCGTGAACGTGGCGACCCTGCCCGGCATCGTCCGCGCCTCGTACGCCATGCCCGACGTGCACTGGGGGTACGGCTTCCCGATCGGCGGGGTGGCGGCCACGGACATCGACGCCGGCGGAGTGATCTCGCCCGGCGGTGTCGGATTCGACATCTCCTGCGGCGTCCGGCTGCTCGCCGGCGACATCGACCGCGAGCCCCTGGCTTCCAGGATGCGGCGACTGATGGACATCCTCGGCGACACCGTCCCGCGTGGACTGGGGCGCGGCGGGCTGTGGAAGCTGTCCGGGCGCCCGCAGATGGAGAAGCTGCTGGTCGCCGGGGCCGAGTACGCGGTCGAGCGCGGTCATGGCGTACCACGCGACCTGGAGCACTGCGAGGATCACGGGGTGCTGCCGGGGGCCGATCCGTCACAGGTCGGCCAGCGGGCCGTGGAGCGGGGGCTCCAGCAGGTCGGCAGCCTGGGGTCGGCCAACCACTTCCTGGAGGTGCAGGCCGTGGACCAGGTGTACGACGCCCGGACCGCGTCCGCCTTCGGGCTGCACTCCGGCCAGGTGTGCGTCATGATCCACTGCGGTTCCCGCGGCCTGGGGCACCAGGTGTGCACCGACCACGTCCGCGTCATGGACCAGTCCCTGCGCGCCTGGGGCATCCAGCTGCCGGACCGGCAGCTGGCCTGCGCGCCCGCGGTCTCCACGTCGGGCCGCGCCTATCTCGGGGCGATGGCGGCCGCCGCCAACTACGGCCGTGCCAACAGGCAGTTGCTCACCCAGGCGGCGCGCCACGCCTTCGCCACCGCCGCCGGGGTGGGCCTGGAGCTGGTCTACGACGTTTCCCACAACATGGCGAAGATCGAGACCCACGAGGTGGACGGCGTACCCCGCAGGCTGTGCGTCCACCGCAAGGGCGCCACCCGGGCCCTGCCCCCGGGCCACCCGGACCTGCCGGACGACCTCGCCGAGGCCGGGCAGCCCGTGCTGGTGCCCGGCACGATGGGCACGGCCTCGTACGTGATGGCCGGCACCGTCCGGAACGAGGCGTTCTGGTCCTCCGCCCACGGCGCGGGACGCGTCTGGAGCCGCCACCAGGCACTGCGCCGGGTCCGCGGCGAGCAACTGCGCGACGAGCTGGAATCCCATGGCATCGCCGTCCGGCCGGCCTCCTGGCGCGCGCTCGCCGAGGAGACCCCCGACGCGTACAAGGACGTGGACGCCGTGGCCGTCGCGACCGAGGGCGCGGGACTCGCCCGGCTGGTGGCGCGCCTGGTGCCGCTCGGCGTCGTCAAGGGGTGAGGGGCTTCGTCACCGGGATCGACAGGGTCCCGATCGGGCCGGCGCCTCACTCCGGGGCGTCCGCGTCAAGTCGGGCGAGGCCGCGTTCCCACCGTCGGCGGCGCTGCTCCTCGGACCGCTCCCACCACGGTGTGCCGCGCTCCCCCAACGCGGTCTTCGCGCAGTTCACGCGAGCGCGGGCCGAGCGTTCGGCCTCGGGGTCGCCGGCGGTGGTCGCGGAGCGCACCGCCCGGCGAGCGGTCATGAGATGGTGGCGAGGACGACCGGCTACCTCTTCGGGAACCGAGGGATCCGTCACCCGCCATTTCCGCCCGTTGACGACGACGAAGTGTCCGTCGGGAGTGTTGTCCGGCTGCCGGTGCGCGTCCACCCCCGGAGAGTGCCCGATCATCGGGGAGCTCGCCGGGGAGGACGCGCGGTGCCGGGGTTCCGGTTGGCCCTGTGCGGTTTGGAGCCCCGGCCCGATTCCGGCGGGCCGGGGTTCCCCATCACTCAGTCGGTGCGGGATCAGTCCTTGTAGTCGTGGTCGACCACGCGGAAGCTGCCCACCACTCCGTGGCGAACCTTGACACCCTTGGTGTGGCGGACGTGCACCCCGTCGCTGGAGCTGTGCGGGCCGACGGTGGCGATGGGAGCGCCGTTGTCGCAGACCGCACCGCGGAAGACCTCGACGGTCTTGCGGCTGTCGTTGCGGATGTTGAGGCTCTTGGCGCCCAGGCCGCTGATCACGGTGATGCAGTCGCCGGCGTGGGAGGAGTACGAGCGCTCGTTGATGAAGATCCGGCCCTCCTCGTAGCCCTCGATGCCCTTGCCGCCGGTGCTGCCCCCGAGGGGGGCGGCGGCGACAGCGGCCGGCGCGGCCTGGGCGGCCTGGGGGGCCTCCGGGGCCGACGCGGCCGACGCGTAGGTGATGCCCGTCGCGACCAGAGCCGCGCCGGCCGCGAAGGCGGCCGTGACAACGGTGGAACGGGTGGTGTTCATGTGCTTCTCCTTCTCAGGGACACCGGCTCCACAGCCGGCACATGATTGAACGTAACGACCACCCCCAGGCCTGTCATTTCGGGCATATCGGAGAGCGGGCTCCGAGACGCCGAACGGGGTATTTATGGGGACCGCACGCCGCTTCCTCCGCGATGGAGGGGCCCACAAACCCCCATATATATAAGCAGATTGACATATGATTGGTCCTTTCAGGTGATCTCCTGACGCCTGCTCACCCTTAAAGACAGCGTGTCGCTACAGACCCGGCAGACCGCGACACGCTAGTGGGGCCCCGCGCCACAGGGAGGGCCCCTGCCTCGACCTGCACAATCACAGCGGGCGGGGTGGACGGTGCCGGGCATCGCGTTCCCAGACGCGTGCCGCTCAGCACCGCCTCCAACGCTTCAGCGCAGCCGGTCCAGTTCGGCGCCGATGACGTCTCGCAGCACGTCGTGCCGCGGACCGAGCCTGAACCGCTCGTCGCTCCACCGGTCACGCGGATACAGCCACACCGGTACACCTCTGAACTCGACCGGCTCCCAATCGAATCGCGGCCACACGTGGGCGTGCAGGAACGGATCCGTGTTGCCCAGGATCTCGAGATTGACCCGGCGAAAGTCCGGGTCGAGACGCTGACAAGCCCGCTCGACCGCTTCGCCGAGCTGATCCATGTCGGACAGGAACGACAGCCGCTTGGCCCGCGGCAGGTCGGACAGTCGTCGCACGCCTGGTTCATCCACGAGGAGCACCGAGTACCCCGGCAGGAACTGAACGTCCCCGATCACCGCGAAGCCCGCCCCGAGCCGCCGCAGCACAGTTGGGTTCTCGCCCCGCAGAGCCGCCCCGATCCGGTCCGTCCGCCACAGGTCAGTCATGACCCGACCTCACCACAGCCGCCACACGCGGTCGACGGATGCGGCCGAACTGACACGAACTCAACTGGGGGTTACTTCCCGCAGTGCTGAGTTCTTGTGCAGTCGGCCCACCTATTCGAACAGCTGAGGGGCGGGGAGGAGACGCCATCAGGCGGGCATTCGGCTGCCCCCGGGCCCGTCAGCTGACCGTCCGTACGCGGCGCGGGACGGCCCGGCCCGGTGGCCGTGCCGTCCCGCAGGGACTCCCGTACCGGCGCTCAGTGGGCGGTCCAGCCTCCGTCGATGACGAGCGAGGTCCCGGTCATCGCCGACGTGTGCGGAGCGCAGAGGAACGCGGCCGCCTCCGCGATCTCCTCCGGCTCCACCAGGCGCTTCACGGCCGCGCTCTCCAGCATGACCTGTCCCACGACCTCCGCTTCGGAGATGCCGTGGACCTCGGCCTGGTCGGCGATCTGCCGCTCGACCAGGGGGGTGCGCACGTACCCGGGGTTGAGGCAGTTGGACGTGACCCCGTGCGCGGCGCCCTCCATCGCGATCACCTTCGACAGACCCTCCAGGCCGTGCTTGGCGGCGACGTAGGCGCTCTTGTAGGCGGAGGCGCGCAGACCGTGCACGGAGGAGACGTTGACGACACGGCCCCAGCTCCGCCGGTACATGCCCGGCAGCGCTCCGCGCACCAGGCGGAACGGGGCCTCCAGCATGATCCGGAGCATCAGCGAGAACTTCTCCGGCGGGAAGTTCTCGATCGGCGAGACGTTCTGGATGCCCGCGCAGTTGACCAGGATGTCGACGTCGTCAAGGTCGAGCGCGTCCACCGCGTCCAGGTCGGACAGGTCGACGACGAGGGCCTCACCCCCGGTGGCCCGGGCGACGGCGCGGACGCCGTCCGCGTCCAGGTCGAGGGCGCGGACCGCCGCGCCCGACGCGGCCAGGCGCAGCGCGATGGCCCGGCCGATGCCGCTGCCGGCGCCGGTGACGAGGGCCGTCCGCCCGGTCAGATCAGGGAGGGCGGAGGGCGCCGGGGACGGTGAGAGAGGCGAGGATGAAGTGGACACGAGCCATTCCTTCGTCGGTGTCGCGAGTGGTCAGGGGGCGTGGCCGCGCGTCGATCGGCGGGCGTCGGGCAACGGGCAGCGCGTGGTCAGGCCGCGAGGTAGTCGTGCGCGACGGACGGCGTCGGCAGGGTCAGGTCGGTGAGGATGTGCGACGCGCCGACGACCTCCAGCACCGGCAGGTCCGCCATGGGCGCCAGCGCGTGCGCGAACAGCTGCAGCCGGGCCGGGCCGGTCCAGGCGCCGAGAACGGTCAGGTCCGATATCTCGATGCGCAGCAGCTCGCAGATGCGCGGCGCCCCGTCGTAGCCGGGGATCTTCTTGAGCATGTACGTGGGGACGGCCAGCTCGGCGCGGGCGGCCTCGGGGTCCATGGGCGCGTACTTGAATCCCATGGTCGCGGTCGCCACCCGCAGGCTGCCGTAGTCGAGGGTGCCGACCAGGGTGTCGGAGTCGGTGTACAGGCGCGGTGCGCCCAGCTTCTTCGGGTAGCCGCTCCCCTCCCGCCCCAGGGCGATGGCGGGCGCGTTGTCCAGGAACATCGAGTGGATGTACTCGGCCTCTTCGCCGCCGTGCCGCACCCGCAGCACCTGTCCCGACTCGGTGTAGTCGCCGAGGCCCGTGCTGTCCGGCATCCGGATGACCTCGAAGCGCACGAGGGGCTCGTCGACCTCCAGCGGCTCCGGGACGACGGCGCGCATCGCGTCCGGGTCCGTCCGGTACGTGATCGTCAGGTACTCGCGCCGGGAGAAGCGGTACGGGCCCGCCGGGAAGGCCGGTCCGTCCAGAGGGGTCGAGGGAGCGCGGAGGATGTCTTCACTGCGCATGCCGAGCAGTCCGTTTCCGTGGCGCGATGTCCGTACCGGGTCGGACCCCCTCACGCCGGGGACGGTCCGGCCGTCTGAGCACTCCCGACGCTAGGCGGGCCGACGGCCGAAGAGAAATGCGCCACGACCCGGATTTATACTCGTGTCGCATGAATACCGAGATGCGACATCTCCGGTACTTCGTCGTGCTGGCGGAAGAGGAGCACTTCTCCCGCGCTGCCGCGCGGTGCCGGATCAGCCAGCCCACGCTCACCCGCGCCCTCGCCGCGCTCGAGCGCTCTCTCGGCGTGCGCCTGGTGCGGCGTACCACGCGCAGTGTGGCGCTCACCGACGCGGGCCGCCGCCTGCGGGCCGAACTGGAGGAGCTGCTGCCCCGCATGGACGCCGCGTTCGCGCGTGTCCGCGCCGAGGGGCAGTTGCGTCTCGGCTTCACCTGGCTGCTGCCGAGCGGCCTCGCCCGCCGCATCCTCACGGACTTCGAGGAGTCCACCGGAGTGCCCGTCGAGCTCGTCCGCCGCGACGACCGCCTCGCCGGTGTGGACGTGGGCGCGGTGGACGCGGCCCTGCTGCACGGCGACGTGGACGATCCCGCCCTGACCTCGATCCGGCTGCGTTCCGAGCCCCGGATCGCCGTCGTCGCCCGCGACCATCCGCTCGCCCGGCGCCGTCGCCTGCAGTGGGCGGAACTCGCCGGACTGCCCCTCGTCGTCAACTCCGCCAGCGGCACCGTCCGCCCCGAGCTGTGGCCGCCGGGACAGCGGCCCTCGGTCGCGGTGGAGAGCGCCACCTACGACGCCTGGATGGAGATGGTCGCCCTCGGACGGGGCTTCGGTGTCCTGCCCGACTTCGCACGGCACCACCCGCACCCCGACGTGCGCTACATCGGCCTGGCCGACGCGCCCCCCGTACCCCTCGTCCTCGTTCTTCCGGCCCGAGCCCCGCACCCTCTCTCCGACGCCCTCATCCGGGCCGCCCGGGCCGCCGCGGAGCATTCCGAATGACGTCCGGGTGAGGGCGGAGGCGGGGATCGGTCCTCGTTCGACGCCTTCGCGAGACGACGAACCCGTGGCGGGGGATCAATTCGGTTGCCGCGGGGCCGGTGGGCTCGATGAGGGTACGGTCGTGGACGAGGCGACGGACGATGTGCGGCAGGCGATCGCGGGCGAGTTGGAGCACCGGGCCACGCGAGTGCCGGACGGGGTGGAGTAGGGCCTGCCCGCTGGATGACCTCCAGGAGCCGCGGCGTCCGAGGCCGAGGGAGGCCGCACCGGGGTCTGGCGGCCGGCTTGCCCTGCCCCCTGCGACCCGGCCGCCGCGATGTGGCCGGTGAAGCGGAACCGGCCCACCGGCGATCAGCTGGAACCCCGGCCCGGGACTACCGCCGGAACGGCCCGGTCACGGCGAACGTCGTGCCGGGGGTGTAGCAGTTGACGTACATCGTTCTGCCGTCGGGGGCGAAGGTGACTCCGGCGAACTCGCCCCACTCCGGGGCCTCGGGCGTGCCGATGTTCTGGCGGTTGCGGGCCATGGCGTACACCTCGCCGCGGCGGGTCACACCGAAGACGTGCTGGGCGCCGTTGCCGTCCTCGCAGACCATGAGACCGCCACTGGGGGCGAGACAGATGTTGTCCGGTGACTCGCCCGGCAGTTGCACGTCCGTGTCCGGGCCGAAGACGACGACGAGCGTCAGCCGGCGCAGGGCGGGGTCGTAGCGCCAGACCTGCCCGAAGTGGTCCGCGGCGGAGCCGTCCGCGCTGCGGGCGAAGGAGGACACGAAGTAGACGCAGCTCCCGCCCCAGTAGCAGCCTTCCAGCTTCTGGGCGTGGGTGATGCCCTTGGGCCCGAAGTCCTGCAGGCGGATGGGGGTTTGGGTGGCCAGCGGGTCGGGGACGTCCACCCATTCGATGCCGTCGAAGCAGGCTCCCGTCTCCTGGACGGAGGACAGGTCCGGTACACCGGGAACGCGCATCGCCTGCAGCCGGCCGCCCGCGCGCAGCGAGCCGAGGCCGCCGCGCGGCCGCTCGGGCAGGAACCGGTAGAAGAGTCCGAAGGGTTTGAGGAAGGCGTCCTCGGTCTCGTAGACGACGCCCCGTCCGGGGTCGATCGCGATCGCCTCGTGCTGGAAGCGGCCCATGGCGGTGAGCGGTACGGCCCCCGTGCGGTGCGGATCGACCGGGTCCACCTCGAAGATGAAGCCGTGGTCCTTGGTGTAGCCGTTCGTGCCGGCTCTGTCCTCGGTCTCCTCGCAGGTCAGCCAGGTACCCCAAGGAGTGGGTCCGCCCGCGCAGTTGACGGCCGTCCCGGCGATCGCGACCCGCTCGGAAAGGACGTCGCCTCGGCTGCCCAGGGTCAGGGCCGTGCAGCCGCCCTTGCCGGCGGGGTCGTAGGTGATGCCCGCGACGGCCGGGACGGGGACCGCCGCGGTGGGACGGTTCTCGTGGTTGCGCACCAGGTGCACCCGGCCGTGTGTGCCGGCGAAGGCGGACATGCCGTCGTGGTTGCTGGGGACACGCCCCTCCCCGGAGCGCAGTCGATCGCCCTCGCGGGAGAGCACCTGGTAGCGGAAACCTTCCGGCAGGTCGAGCAGACCGTTCGGATCGGGGACGAGGGGGCCGTAGCCGGAGCGGCCCAGCGCGCTCGCGGTACCCGCGAACAGCTCAGACAGTGCTCCGGTGAAGGCGATGCCCAATCCCACGGCACCCGATCGGGCCAGGACTTGACGTCGCGTCGCCGAACCACCGGCCTCGGGCGTGGCGTCGGACCTGGATTCTGACATGGGACAACCTTCCTGCTGGCGGACAGGAACTGTGACCCAGCCGTGTCTATCATCAGCCACCGGCCTCGGGAACCACGCGTGTCACCCGTGTCCGCCGTTCCCCCTCCGCCGTGTTCGGTCTCCTGGCGGCTGGAGCCGTTCGCCCTCGAAGCGGATCGAAGCAGATCGAAGCAGATCCGAAGCAATTCCGAGGCGGCTTCTACGGCGGCTCCGGAGCGACCCCGCGGGCCACCGCACGGGTCCGTCCTCCGGCCGCTGGCCGGGCGCGTTCACGCCGTGATCTGCGACATGAACACTGAGGCCGAACACATCGGGATCGTCTACTGGCGGCGCAGCCTGTGGAACGGCGCGCGGTGCGAGCCCCTCCCGGTCACTCTGGGCGCCGTTGTCCTGCGGGCCCGCGACCGCGCCTCCGCCGTGGTCTTCCAGGCGGCCGGAGCCCGGATGCGGTAGGCGCCGTCGCGCGGGGCCGGGGCGGCTTCTTCCATGTCCAGGCGGCTTCACCCTTGGCCGAGCGGCTCCAGCGGGGCTGGTGCGGCCTCACCGGTGCCGGAGCCGCCGCCACCGGTGCCGGAGCGGCGTCAGCGGTCCCGGAGAGGGCCGTTTTCGCCGTCGGGTCGGGGGCACGCGGGTGAGTGAGTGTCTACGAAAGGACTGACATGAGCGCCGCAGAGAAGGCCAAGGCCAAGACCGAGCAGGTGGTCGGGAAGGCCGTGCGCAAGGCGGCCCACGCGCTCGGCAACGAGACCACCGCGGCCAAAGGAGCCGCACTGGAGGCCCGGGGCAAGGCCCGCGACATCAAGGAGCGGTCCAAGCACGGCCTCACGGGCTGACACCTCCCCCCGCTGGGACAACCGAGGGGCCGACGGCTGACGCCGTCGGCCCCTCGCGTCGTGCCCGGCCCGGGTCGTGATCTGCCCTCCCGTAGGTGCCCTGGCCTGTACTCGGCGTGTGCTCCAGCGTGCGCCTCGGCTCGTGCCGACGGCGGCCGTCCGACGGCCGTCTGGACAGACGGGGCGTTCTGCTATGCACTGAGGACACGGGGAGGGAGAGCCGAAGGTGCTGGTGGAATCTTTGACGGTGCTGGCCGCCGCCGGTGGCTCGGCGGTGGCGACCGCGGCGGGTACGGACGCCTGGTCGGCGCTGCGGGAACGGATGGCCGCGCTCTTCGGGCGCGGCGATCGGCGGACCGCGCAGCTGACGGCGGAACGTCTGGACCGGGCTGCGAACGAGTTGGAGGAGGCGGCGGGCGACGACTCCCGGGCGGCGGAGGCACGGGGCCGGCTGGCCGCCGTGTGGCGTGCCCGGTTCGAGGACCTGCTGGAGAGCATGGACGAGTCGGAGCGCGCCGAGGCCGCCGGGCGTCTCCGGGAGCTGGTCGCCCTGGTGGCGGGCCTCGACGACCGAGGTACGGGGACAGGCACGGCGGTCGCCGGGGACGGCACCCTGATCGCCGACCGGGTCGACGTGCGTGCCACGCACGGCTCGTTCGCCGCCGGGACGGCCGACGTCGCCGGGTCGGTGATCCTCGGCGCTGCCCCTCCCGAGCCGGGTGCGGACCGGGCCTGACCGCACCCGGCAGGACACGGCCACGGGCACGGACGGGGCCGGTCCGGACGAGGCCAGGCCGGGCGGCGCGGCAGACCGGCCGCCCTTGACCGTCCACTCCAGCCACGGCGGCGTGGCGATCGGCACACTGCTGCAGCGGGGAGAGCCGGATGCCGCGCCGCTCACCCTGGTGCCGCCGCTCGGCCTGCGTGATCCGGCCCTGCCGCTGCGGGGCCGCGCGTCGGGTCTGCGGGAGTTGACGGACCTTCTCGACTGCGGCTCGGACGGACGTCCGCACATCGTCCACGGCATGGGAGGCTGCGGGAAGACCTCGCTGGCGCTGGAACTCGCCCAGACCGCGACCGAGAGAGGCGTACGGGTCTGGTGGGTGGACGCGCGCCAGACGGCCCTTCTGGAAGCCGGGCTCAACGCTGTCGCACGCCAAGTCGGCGCCACGGAGGCCGACTTGCGTGCGGGAGTCGCCGCCGACACGCTGTGGCGCAGCCTGGCCGCGGACGACCGGCCCTGGCTGCTCGTGGTGGACAACGCCGACGACCCCCATGAGCTGGACGGTCCGGGGAGCCTGTCCGCCGGCACGGGCTGGGTCCGCCGGCACACGGCGCCGCACGGTCATGTGGTGATCACCAGTCGGGACGGGACCCGCGGCACCTGGGGAGCCACCGCCGTGCTCCACCCGCTGGACACCCTGAGCGACGCCGACGGTGCGCGCGTGCTGCTCGACCACAGCGGGGGCCGGGCGGGCGGCGCGGCCGAGGCGGAGAGCCTGGCACGCCGTCTCGGCGGCCTTCCACTGGCGCTGACCCTGGCCGGCTCCTACCTCTCCCGTGCCACGGAGATCCCCGAGGCCTTCCGGGACGCCGACACCCTGACCACCTTCAACGCCTACCGCGAGGCCCTCGACCAGGGCCTTGACCTGGTCGACTCCGAGCAGGTGATCGCGCAGACCTGGCGCTTCTCCCTGGACCTGCTGAGCCGGCGCGGAAAGCCGCTGGCGCGGCCTCTGCTGGGCCTGCTCGCCACGTTCGCCGATGCGCCGCTGCCGTACACACTGCTGCTGCACCCGCCGACTCTGGCCGCGACGGGAGTGCTCCCCGGCACGGACGGCCCCGCGTTGTGGGACCTGCTGCAGGCACTGTCCGGGGTCGGACTGGTGCGCCTGCCCGCCGGTGCGGTACGCGACTTCGGCGTCCCGCTGGCGCGGGTCCACCCCCTGATCCGCGACGCCGTCCCGGCACCGGCCGATCTGCCGACCGCCGTCCGGCTGCTGCACCGTGCGGTCCTGGATCCCGGCAGCGGGGTTCCCGAGGACGAGGACCACTGGCCCCAGTGGCAGACGCTGCTCCCGCACGCCCTCCATCTGGCGCACCGGGCCGCTACGGCGGAACTGCCCACCGAGGTCGTCGAGACGGCCCTGTCCTGTGCGCAGCTCGCGGTGCGCTACCTGAGCGCGCGCACCCTGTACGAGGCGGCCCGCGACGAGAGTCTCCGTCTTCTCCCCCGCTACGAGGCCGCGCTGGGCCCTGGACACCCGGGCACCCTGAACACCCGGCACCATCTCGCCCATCTGCTGCACGCACAGGGCGAACTGGAGGCGGCACGGGCGGAGTTCGAGGCGGTCCTGGCCGCGAAACGGGAAGCGCTCGGAGCGGATCACGAGTCCACTCTGGCCGGCAGACACGAACTGGGCCGCGTGCTGCACGACCTCGGCGACCAGCACCGTGCCCGCATCGAACTCCAGGAAGCCCTGGCCGGTGAGGAACGGGTCCTCGGCGCCGCCAACCGGTACACGGTCAACACCCGGCACATCCTTGCCCGCGTGCTGTACGACCTGGGCGATACGGCGGCGGCACAGCGCGAGTTCAGGGCCGTGTACGCCCTGCGGCGCCGGATGTTCGGCGCCGAACACCGGGAGACCCTGGCCACGCGCTACAACCTGGCGCTCATCCTGTACGACTCCGGCGAGTTGCCGCGGACTCGGGAGGAGCTGAGGACCGTCCTCACGGCTCAGACGCAGCGGCTGGGCCCCGAGCACAGGGCGACCCTCAACACCCGGTACGCCCTGGCGTGCGTCTGCCGCGGGCTGGGCGAAACGGCCACGGCCCGGGACGAGTTCGAGGCCGTTCTGGTCACGCAGCGACGCGTCCTCGGGGAGGGCCACCCGGACACACTGGCCACAGCCCACAGCCTCGGACACCTGGGCGAGGCATCCGACGACGTACCCACCATGCCGTTCATGACCGGCCGCCGAGGGGGGCTGCGCTGGGCCTGAGGGCGCCCCAAGCTCCGCTTACCTGCGCGCGACTGGCACGGACCACCGCGCGAACGCGTTCAGGCGGGCCGCCGATACCGGAACCGCCGCCCGCCCGGCCATACCGTCCGCCTCCGCCCTCCCCTCTGTCTCGGGCTAGTGGCTGAGCAGGAAGGCGATGAACTCCTCGAACTCGACCTGGTTCCTGGTGTTCACCCTCCGCACCTCCTGGAGGAGTTCCGGGATCTGCTGCAGCACGGCATCGGCCAGCATCAGGGGGACCACGGTCCGGGAGGCGTCTCCGCCGAGTTCGGCGTTGAGGACATATCCGTACTCGG
Organism: Streptomyces sp. NPDC014864; assembly: GCF_043081525.1. NCBI lineage: Bacteria > Bacillati > Actinomycetota > Actinomycetes > Kitasatosporales > Streptomycetaceae > Streptomyces > Streptomyces sp. NPDC014864. The sequence goes on along the minus strand of NZ_JBIBWT010000003.1, from coordinate 316,220 downwards.
CCTGCGCCCAGATGGACTTGGGGAAGTTCGGGCTGATGCAGGGGAGGACGAACCGGCTTGCGCGCAGGCCTTCCTGGATTTTCTGGGTGAGTCGGTCCCCGAACTGGATCTCCCCGCTGTCCAGCCAGCACCGGATACCCCGCTCGCGCAGGCGTTCGCCCAGCCGCTCCACCTCCGGCGCGTCCGCCGTCGCGTGGCAGAGGAACACGTCGTACGCGAAGTCCTGCCTTCTCCTCGTCCGCTCGAGCACGGTCGAGGTGACGAAGGGCATCAGAGTGCGCTCGGCAGTGACGGATCTTCCCACCATCGTGGCACCGTAGAACTTCACCAGTCCCACATGGCCGGCGAACGGCACATGCGGGCAGGTGGCCAGCAACTCGTACTCGTGCTTCCCGGTTCGGATCTCGCCCCGCATCCGGCCGGAGTAGAACTCCAGCGAGAAGTGGTTGTACCCCCGGGAGAGGGTGATGGGCTCCGGCAGTTGGGCCACGGGGACCAGCACTCCTTCCTGCAGGACGCTGAACCGTGCCACGGCCGTGTGATCGACCGGGTTGGGCGACATCGTGTGGAACGCGACGAACGTCCAGCCCAGATCGGCCCGGCAGACCAGCCCGGCACCCGTCCCGCTGGGACTCGTCAGGCGGATCTCCGCGGAGACACGGCCGTTGAGCATCGTGCCGAGCGACGTGTCGACCGCGTAGGAGGTGGCGAAGTCGCCGATGCCGCCGCCGTGTCCGAAGAGGCTCCCCGACCCCGGGTTGAAGGTCCAGTCCTCGTCACTGAAGCTGTGCCAGCTGCTCACGGATTCTCTCGCGGTGTTCTTCCAGTGTGGCCCTGTCCTGTGGGAACTCGATGATCAGCCGGTCGACGAGCCGGATCGCCTCCAGGAGCAGACCGGCCTGGTTGTCCGAGTCGACGTCGTACGCTCCCATGTCACGGTAGTCGTTGCGGGCCCACCCGCGTTTGACTACTTTGCGCCACCGGCTGAGGAAGTGCTGCACCACCGGCGACTGACCGTACGGAGCGAGGAGTTCGGTGAGCGCGAGGGATACGGCGTTGTTGCCCATGTAGACGCCGACGTTGCCCATCTCACCCTGGTAGCGGACGTCGTCGCCCCACATGGACCGCCGCTTCTTCATGTCCGCCTCGACCGCGCGCATCCGCTCGACCTCGGCCATCAACTCGGTGCGCATACTGCTGAGGTCTCCGGACTCCAGCCCCGCCATGAGTTTCTCGTCGGTGGACGCCGCGCGGTGCTGCGCCACCACGCTGGTCACAAGGGGGTGCACCGGTGTGGCGGCGACCTGGGGCTGAGGCGCCAGGGTCACGGTCTCCTCCGCGGCCGTCACCTCCTCGCGGTCGTTGTACAACGTCGCCCCGATGCGGAAGGACTCGCCGTCCACCCGCTCCGGATCGATCTCCAGACGGACCGCGAAGTTGAACACGTCCTGCCCCTTCAGGGACCGCAGACCGTAGCCGCCGCGCGGACTGCTGCGCAGTGAGTGCAACTCCTCGCTGATCTTCACGCCGGCGGGAAGGTCCAGTCGTACGCGAGGCCGGTCGTAGGCGACGGTGAGGGCGCCGAGGAACTCCTCCTCCAGGATGCTCTCGATCGCGGAGTCCCCGATGTACCAGAACCGGCCTCCGGAGGCGGTGGAGATGGCCTCCAGCAGATCCTCCTGGAAGTCGGTGCCGATGCCGACGGTCGAGGTGGTGATGCCCACGTCACGAGCCCGGGACGCCATGGAGGCCAGTGTGGCCTTCTTCGTCTCGCCCCTGTTCGCCATGCCGTCGGAGAGGAGCACCAGCCGGTTGTAGTGCTGGTCCGTCATGTGCGTCTGGAGTTCCAGCAGTCCCTGGTACCACCCCATGGAGAGGTTGGTCATGCCGCCGGTCCCGATCGCGCCGAGCTTCTCCTCGACCCTGTCCCGGGGCGTCTGCGGATTGATCACCACTTCGGCCTCGTCGTCGAACACGACCACGGTGAGCAGACTGTTGCCGGTGATCCGGCGGAAGATCTCGACGCAACTCCGCTTGGCGGTCTCCAACTTCTGGCCGCTCATGCTGCCGCTGCGATCGATGACTAGGCAGAGGTTCATCGCTCCGCCGGTGCGCCCCGTCGCCTCCTCGGCGATCCGGCACCTGACCTCGAGGACCACGTCGAGTTCGGTGACCTCGTCGTTGCGCGTCGCGGTCCGTTCGGGAACCACCAGAAGTTTGACGGGCTGATCATTCTGCGCGGATGGCTCGCTCATGCCGCTCCCCCCTCGTACAGCCACATAAGCACGTTCTCAGTGTCAGGAGAGGGAGAATCGGCAATTCCGGGCAGATCGAAGGCAGTTCAGAAACTTCGGCCTTCGCGCTGCGGAATGGAGGGCGCGGGCACGGGCCGCCCGGGCACGCGGCGGAGGAAGACCACGGTCAGGCCGCTCAGGAGCGCGACGACGGTCACCGTGGTCAGGAGGTACGGGGCGGTCCCGCCGGGAAGGGCCGAGGGGAACCATGCGGCGGCGGTGAGTACGCCGTAGGTGCCGACGCACCAGGATGCTGCCCTTGGTGGCCGCGGGGCGCACAGTGCACGGGGCGCACGGGCTGCACGGGGCACGCAGAGGGTGTCGCAGGCCAGGGCCACGAGGGTGAGGGCCAGGACGGAAAGGGCGGCAGTGAGTGCCAGGCCGAGGCCGATCACGCCGGTGACCCCGTGCCACCACATCGTGCCGAGCTGCAGCGAGGTGCCCGAGCCGTAGGTCAGTGCCGGGTACAGGACGCATCCTGCGTACAGCCCGGCCCACAGGCCCAGGGCGAGCAGCGTGAGCCGACCGGCCAGTCCGCGGCCTCCTCGGATGCCGCCCCACGCGGCGACCGTGTGCCGGATGCCCGTGCCCAGTACGGATCCGGTGGGCAGGAGGACGGGGATCGCGAGCCAGGTGTACAGGGGGCGGAGCGTGTCGACGTCCACGAAGTCCAGTGCCAGCCCGGTCATCATGAGGTCGAAGCTGTTCCCCAGCAGCAGGTTGATGGCGAACATGGCGACGCACCCGGTCAAGGCGGCTTCCCAGAAGCTGAGTTCACCGGCGAGAGCCGGGTTCCGCAGGGCCGCACGGCGGCGGTGGAGAGCTGGGTGCGTGGCGAACGGCCAATGGAGGCGGCGGCATTGTGCCGTCATCCGCGCCGTGAGGGCCGCACCGCCGGGGACGAAGGTGTGTGACGGGCGGTCGGTGTGCGGGCGCTGCGCGGACAGGGCCGTGAAGAACTCGTCCAGTTTCCCCCGTCGTTCCTCCACCGTGCCTTCCTCCGCCCTGTCCTCCTCCCCCGTGCCCGCTGCCCGCGGACCGCTCACGGCGAACGCGTCGGCGTGCAGTTCGCGGGACTGGAGGAAGGTGTTGCGGGCTGCGTGGAGCAGGAGGGCGAGCAGCACGAAGTGGAAGGAGAGCCGGACCAGGTACGCGCCCTCGCCGGCGTATCCGGACACGGCGAAGCCGAACGTGGCGACGAGGAGGAGGTCGAAGGCCGCCCACAACGCGGTGACACCGTAGGTGAGGTCGAGGTCCCGGTGGCGGATGTGCCCCAGTTCGTGGCGGACGACGACCTCGAAGGTGCCGGGATCCTCGCCGAAGAGTGTCTCCATACCGCTGGCGAGTTCGATGTGCCGGCGGCGCCAGTGGCCGAACGCCACCGCGTTCCTGGTGTAGTCGGAGACGTTGAGCCACACTCCGTGGACGGTCACGCCGGCGTCGTCCGCCAGCCGTTGGACGGCGTCGGCCAGGTCGGGCCGGTAGCCGCGGGGCGTTCCGGAGCGCCGTGTGGGGTGCAGGCGGCGCAGGCCACGGAGGAGGATCTGCTGGTAGGGGCTGAGCCAGTACAGGGTGACGCCGCCGGCTCCGAGCACCCCCAGCGCCAGTCCGGCGCGTGACGCGCGCCGGTTCGGCGGCGCTGGTGCACAACGCCCGTCGAGATACCGCTTCAGGGCCGGCGCGTACGCGTCCGGCACCCCTCGCGGCGGCCAGAGCGGCGCCTGGCGGAGGATCTCGGCTTCCACCGGGTCCATCGGCAGGGAGAGTTGGAAGTCCCTGACCGCCTGGAGCCAGCACGGGGCGTAGGGTTCCGCGGCTCGGTCGCGTCGCTCGGTGGTGGCCGGGAAGGCGACCGTGACGGCCGCGGCCATCAGCGTGACGCAGAAGAGGACGGCGCGTACGAGCACGCTAGGGCCTGGTCGCCGCTGAACCGTCTGTGCCTGTATCTCCGTCCGCGTTCGCGCCCCCGCCTGCGTCCGCGCCGCCGTCCATGGCCGGGCTTCCGCCAACGGGCGCGCCGCCGTCCGCGGCCGCGGGCTGCGTGGGGCGCCTCGGTGTCGCCTCCGCCGCCAGCATCCGTACGAGTTCCGCCAGGACGGAGTCGGCGACCTGCTCGGCGCGCGGCGCGGAGAGGTGGCGGCGGGCACCCGACAGCGCGGCGGCGCGCCAGCGGGCCAGTTCCGTGGCGGTCGGGGCGGGCACGGCCTCCGCCGACGCCGCGGGCTCCGGCCGCCGCCAGCGGCGCGTCACGCGTCCCACGGCTTGCGAGGTCAGCCGGCTCACCAGCTCGGCCGACATCACCCCGATCACCCCGGCCGCCGCCGACAGCGCCGCCGGGGTCACCACATCGGCCGCCAACCCGAGAACGTCGACGGACAGGGGCCGACGCTTCCACAGCCGGGGCCGGAAGTGGCTCCGGGCGCGCTGTTCGAAGAGCGGGAGCTCACCGTCGGCCACCTCGGTGACCACCTCCCTGGCCACGACCCGGGCCAGTCGACGATGCTCCCCGCCGAGTCTCCACGGGCTCGCGGGTGCGGCCGTCGTGGACGATGTCGGACTCGTCATGAGTGTGCGTCAACCCCCGTTGCGCCGTTGCCTGCTTACCCCCGGACCGACTCCGTGAAGTCGGCACCTCCGCCCGTCCACGCATGTGCCGTGGCGTGTCTTCCGAGTATGGCCCCGCTGCCGCGTCCTGTCCGGCGATCATCCGGACACCTCCGGGGAAGCTCCGGTCCGGAGCGCAACCATACGGGCCCCCCGAATGTCATGTATGCAGACGAGACGGAAAAGTCATGACGCCGAAGGGGGACATCATGCGCAAGGGACGATGGACGACTGCCGCCGCGGCGGTCGTCGTGATGGCGACGGGAACGCTGGGGGCGGCGGTTCCGGCGGCCTCCGCCGTCGGTCAGGGAACGCCCCGCGCGGCCGCGCTCAGCTGCCCGGCCGGCTGGGGCAGTCTGCCCAAGCACGGGGCGGACGGCTCCCAGGTGCAGCGGTCGCTGACCGGCATCCGCACCGGGCGGCACGACTGCTACGACCGGATGGTGTTCGACGTTCCCGGCGCGAGCGGCAAGGCGCCCGGCTACGACGTCGCCTACGTCAAGACCTTCCGTCAGGACGCCTCCGGGGCGGTGATCCCGGTGTCCGGCGGGGCGATCCTGGAGATCCGGATCCACGCGCCGTCGTACGACCCGGAGACCGGCACCCCGACCTACCCGGGGCGGGCCGGCAAGAAGTTGCCCGGGGTCGACCTGACGGGCTACCGCACCTTCCGGGACGCGAAGTTCGGCGCCAGTTTCGAGGGCGTCACGCAGGTCGGGCTCGGTGTGCGGGCACGCCTGCCGTTCCGGGTGCTGAGGCTGCCGGACCGCATCGTGGTGGACGTCGCCCACAGGTGGTGAGGCGCGGGCGGCGTACCCGCGCCGGGCGCACGCGAGGCCGCACCGGGGCCGTCCACTCGGACGGCCCCGGCGTGATTCCGGCGGACGACTCCGGAGGGATTCCGGCGTGATTCCGGCGTGCGGGGGCACGCGGTCGAGACCGTGACCCGAAGGTCGACCGCACAGTTTTGGAGTCAGTAGTGATCATCGTTGGTGTTCTCGTCTTCTGCGTGTTCCTCGCGATCCTCGCCTTCCTCGTTCCGCGCCTGTCCCGGCACCCGCAGAACGGCGCGCAGCGCACCCTGGGCGCCGGCTCCCGGGCCGGGTCGAAGGCGCCCGGCCCGCTGGGGCGTCTGCTGAGCAAGCCCTTCAGCTCCGGCTCCCGCGCCGTCGGGCGCAGCGGCGGCGCGGGCCGTCGCGCCCGGAACCGTCTGCCGTTCTGAGCGAGGAGCCTGTCTGTAACCGGGCAGAGGGGGCATACGGCGATGGGCCGGGCCTGAGAAGACCCGGCCGAACGTCGCCGCGAGGCGCTGACGAGGGGAGTGCCGATGCCTGCCGCCGTGCCGGAGAGTGCCGCCGGACTGCCCGGGGAAAGACCCGGCGCACGACCCCGAGCCACCGGAGCCGCCCACGGTGTCTCCGTGCCCCGCGGCACCGGCCGGGCCGCCTCCCGGATCGGTGCCCTGACCGTGTGTCAGGCGGCGCTGATGGTGGGCATCGGGCTGTTGATCACCGGGCCCGCCCATGGTCTGTGGCCGATGTCGGTCGAGGACCACGTGAACGAGGGCCTCGAGCGGATCCGGACGGGCACGCTGACGGCCCTGTCGTCGGTCGCGTCGGAGGCCGGGAACACGCTCACGGTGATCACCGTCACCCTGCTGAGCTGTCTGGGACTGATCCTGCTCCCCCGGCTTCCGATGTGGCGGCAGGCGCTGTTCCTGGCCCTCGCCGTCGCGCTCCAGTCACTGGTCTTCCTCGGCATCACCGAGGCCGTCGACCGGCAGCGGCCGGACGTGGACCGTCTCGACGCCTCTCCGCCGACGTCCAGTTACACCTCCGGCCACACCGGCGCGGCCACCGCGGTCTACGCCGGGCTGGCGGTGCTGGTCCTGTCCCGGATGCGCGGGCCGTGGCGGAGGGTCGTGGCCGGGGTGCTGTTCCTGCTGCCGCTGCTGGTGGCCGTCGCCCGTCTCTACCGGGGCATGCACCATCCCACCGATGTCGCGGGCGGGCTCGTCAACGGCACCCTGTCCCTGCTGATCGTCGGCCGCGCTCTGCTCGCGGACGGATCCGTGGCCGCTCCTCCGGCCACCGCTCGGCCCGTCGCCGCCCCCGCGACCGGGGAGCGGCCCCTTCCGGGCCCGGCCTCCGGCCATCCGGAACGGCCCGGCGGCCGTACCGTGGTGGTCTTCAATCCCACGGTCACCGACCAGGCCGACCGCGACTCGCTGCGCCGGGTGCTGGAGCAACACGGCCACCACGCACCGGTGTTCGTCGAGACCACCGCCGAGGACCCGGGCGGTGGCCAGTCCGCCCAGGCGGTGCGCGACGGTGCGGCGCTCGTGGTGGTCTGCGGCGGAGACGGCACCCTCCGGGCGGCCGCCGACGCCCTCGCGGGCAGCGACGTCCCGCTCGCCATGGTGCCCTGCGGCACCGGCAACCTGCTGGCCCGCAATCTCGGCCTGCCCCTGGCACCCGCCGCCGCGCTCGACGCCGCGCTGCGCGGCACGGCCCGGCAGATCGACCTCGGCCGCATCGAGGGCGACGGCATGGCCGCCACCCACTTCGCCGCCATGTCCGGCGCCGGACTCGACGCCGCCGTCATGCAGCGCGCCAACGACCACGACCGGGCCAAGGCCCTCCTGGGCTGGCCCACCTACGTGCTGGCCGGCCTCGGCGCGCTGCGCACCCCCCGGATGGAGCTGACCGTCCGCCTCGACGACGCGCCGGTCCTGCGCCGGGCGGCCCGTATGGTGCTCGTCGGCAACATAGGCACCGTGCAGGGCGGCATCACGCTCCTCCCGCACGCCCGTCCCGACGACGGACTGCTCGACCTGCTGATCCTCGACCCGCGCGGTCCCGGCGACTGGCTGCGCGCCGTGGCGACCCTGCTCCGGGGCGGCACGAAGACACCGCCGAAGACCGCGGACCGCCTCACTGCGGAGGACCGCGACCGGGACGGCGACGGCGCACCGGTGGAGTTCTTCGCCTTCCGGCGGGCCGAGTTCACCTTCGACTCGCCGCAGCCACGCGAACTCGACGGGGATCCCGTCGCCCCCGGCCGCCGCCTCACCGCACAGGCCTGGCCCGGCGCGCTGACCGTGCTGCTGCCCGAGCGGGGGAAGTGATGGGTACCGCCACCACCGTCCCCGAGACCCGCGACATGAGCGGCGAGGAGCTCTCCGCCGACGAGGCGTGGGCCGCGCTGCGCCGCTACGGGGGCTGGCACCTGCTGCGCGACGCCTTCCTGCGGTTCCGCTACGCCGACGGCTTCAGCCACTCCCGTGCCCTCGCCCTGCAGACGGTGCTGGCGGTGATCCCGCTGGCCATCGCGTTCGTCGGCCTGTCCGGCACCCTGCACACGGAGAACATCGGCAGACTGGCCGAACTGACCATCCACAAGATCGCCGAGGGGCCCAGCGCCAAGGTCGTGGACGACGCGCTCGACCGCGGCCGGCGCTCGGCGGGCGACGGCGCGCAGGTGGCCCTCTGGCTCGGCGCGGGCTTCTCACTGATGAACGTCACCACCGCGATGTGCCAGATCGAGCGCGGGGCCAACCGGATCTACGGCAACGAACGCGACCGCCCCTTCCACCGGAAGTATCTGCGTGGTCTGGTGATGTCCCTCAGCGCCGGGCTCCCGCTCGGCCTCGGGTTCATCGTGATGATCGCCGGCGACGACCTCGCCTCGGCGGCGGTGTCGGTCTACCGGCTCGACGGCAGCGCCCAGGCCGCCTGGGACATCCTGCGCTGGCCGTTCGGGCTGCTGCTCGCGCTCATCTCCGCGAGCACCGTCTTCCGCCGCTCGCCCCGCCGCAAACAGCCCGGCTACACCTGGCTGGCCTTCGGGGCGGCGGTGTACCTGGTGCTGTGGATGACCCTCACCTGGCTGCTGAGCCTGTATCTCGACCTCAGCGGCTCCTTCGACACGGTCTACGGGCCGCTCAGCGCCTTCATGTCGCTGCTGTTGTGGGCCTACCTGACCTCCATCGCCCTCTTCCTCGGGCTGTCGTTCGCCGCGCAACTGGAGGCCGCGCGCGGCAGGCGGCCCGGTCCGATCCAGCCCGATCCAGGAGTCTGAACGGTGGTCCGCAACGCCCTCTCGCTTCTTCGTGACCGTCGCCGCCGGGAGGCCGACCGCCGGTTCGGCGCCCGGCTGCTCGCGTCGGTCGCGGTCGCGGCCGTCGCCTCGGTGCCCTTCGGGCTGCTGCTGATCCTCGTCGTGGGCCAGTGGCGGCCGCTGGGCCGCCTCGACATGGACGCCGCACGACGGCTGCACGAGGTCGCGGTGAACGACCCGGCGTGGACGAGCGCCCTGCACGTGCTGTCCGACCGGGTGTGGGACCCCGTCACCCTGCGCGCGGCAGTCGCGGTACTGACCGTGTGGCTGCTGTACCGCAGGGCGTGGCGGCTGGCCGCCTGGGCCGCGGTGACGGCCGTGGCGGGCGGGCTGATCGGGCTGCTGGTGAAGACGGTGGTGGAGCGGGCCAGGCCCGCGCTGGAGGACCCGGTGGCGCACGCCCCGGGTTACTCCTTCCCGTCGGGTCACGCGATGACCGCCACCACCTCCTTCGCGGTGTTCCTGCTGGTGCTGCTGCCGATGGTGCCGCGGGCCGCACGGATACCGTTCTGGTGCGTGTCGGTGCTCTCGGTCGTCGGTGTCGGCTTCACCCGGGTCGCCCTCGGCGTGCACTGGGTGAGCGACGTCGTGGGTGGCTGGCTGCTGGGGCTGGCCGTCGTGGCGCTCACCGCCTGGGCCTTCGAGGCGTGGCGGGCGGATGTGGGCCGGGGCCGGGCCCCGGTGAGCGAGGGCCTGGAGCCGGAGCTCACCGGCAGCCGCCCCGAACCGGATCCCTCGGGCCGCTGAGCGCCGCCACTCGCGTCCCGCCGGTTCCGCGTCGCCCGGGTCCCCCCGGTTCGGCATCGCCCGCCTCCCACCGGGGGCGGAATCGCCCGCTTCCCGTCGCTGCGAGGTCGCTCGTGCCCCGCCTGGTCGGGGTCGCCCGATGATGCGACGCTGGGGTGGAGAGGCGACCGGAGCGGCACCGTGGAGGGCCGATGGGACGGGACGTCCCGGCGCTGGTCTTCACCCGCGAGGACCGCCGCCGGTACCGGATCAAGATGCAGGAGTGCCTCGACGCGTTCGCGCTGATGCTCCGCGAGGCACGGTTCGAGTCGGAGCGGCCCCAGGTGGGGCTGGAGATCGAGCTGAACCTCGTCGACGGCGACGCGGAACCCGCGATGCGCAACAACGCCGTACTGGAAGCGATCGCGGACCCCGCCTGGTCCACCGAGCTCGGCCGGTTCAATCTCGAGATCAACATCCCGCCCCGGCAGCTGACGGCTGGCGGCCCCGACGCGTGGGAGGCCGAGATCCGCGCCGCGCTGAACCACGCCGAGCAGCGCGCCGGGACCGTCGGCACGCGTCTCATCATGATCGGCATCCTTCCCACGCTGCGGCAGGAGGACGTCGGCGAGGGGGCGCTGTCGGAGAACGCGCGCTACCGGCTGCTCAACGACCAGGTCTTCGCCGCCCGGGGTGAGGACCTGCGCATCGAGGTCGACGGCACGGACCGGCTGCGGACCTGGGCGGACACGATCACGCCGGAGGCGGCGTGCACCAGCACCCAGTTCCACCTCCAGGTCTCCCCGGAGGACTTCGCCGACTACTGGAACGCGGCGCAGGCGATCGCCGGGGTGCAGGTCGCGCTGGCGGCCAACTCGCCCTTCCTGTTCGGCAAGGAACTGTGGCACGAGACCCGCATCCCGCTCTTCGAGCAGGCCACCGACACCCGGCCGCAGGAGATCAAGGTGCAGGGGGTGCGGCCCCGGGTGTGGTTCGGGGAGCGGTGGATCAACAGCGTCTTCGACCTCTTCGAGGAGAACCTGCGCTACTTCCCGGCGCTGCTGCCCCTGTGCGACGAGCAGAACCCGGCGGAGACGCTGGACAACGGCGACATCCCCGACCTGGGCGAGCTCACCCTCCACAACGGCACCATCTACCGCTGGAACCGCCCGGTCTACGCCGTCGCGAACGACAAACCGCACGTGCGCGTGGAGAACCGGGTGCTGCCCGCCGGCCCGACCGTCGCCGACACCCTCGCCAACGGCGCCTTCTACTACGGGCTGACCCGCGCCCTGGTCGAGGAGGACCGGCCGGTGTGGTCCCGGATGTCCTTCTCGGCCGCCGAGGACAACCTGCACACGGCGGCACGGCACGGCATCGAGTCCCGGCTGTACTGGCCCGGGGTGGGTGAGGTGCCGGTGCCCGAACTCGTCCTGCGGCATCTGCTGCCGCTGGCCCACCGGGGGCTGGAGCGCTCGGGCATGGACGACGCCTGGCGGGAACCGCTGCTCGGCATCATCGAGCAGCGGTGCGTCACCGGCCGCAACGGAGCGGTCTGGCAGAAGGAGATGTTCCACCACATCGACGCCGCCACTCGTGCCGGCCGGCACGAGGCCCTGCGGCGGATGACCCAGGTCTACATCGACTACATGCACCTCAACGCCCCGGTGCACACCTGGCCGGTCGACTGACGCGGGCCCCCTCACAGCACGCGCAGGACGCCCACGACCTTGCCGAGGATCCGTGCCTGGTCACCGGGGATCGGCTCGTAGGCGGGGTTGCGCGGCATGAGCCACACCTGGCCGTCCTGGCGGCGCAGTTGCTTGACGGTGGCCTCGTCCTCCAGGAGCGCGGCGACGATGTCGCCGTGGTCGGCACTGTCCTGGCGCCGCACGGTCACTATGTCGCCGTCGCGGATCGCCGCGTCGGCCATGCTGTCGCCGGTGACCGTCAGGGCGAACAGGTCGCCCTCCCCCACGATCTGCCGCGGCATGCAGTAGACGTCCTCGATCATCTCCTGGGCCAGCAGGGGCGCGCCGGCGGCGATACGGCCCAGCAGCGGCACCTGGACGGGCGGCTCGCCCGCTTTCCCCGGGGCGCGCGCCCCGGCGTGCCGCACTCGGTAGGCGCGGGGGCGGTGCGGGTCGCGGTAGAGGACACCCTTGCGCTCGAGCGCCATCAGCTGATGGGCGACGGAGGAGGTGCTGGCGAGCCGCACCGCCTCGCCGATCTCCCGCATCGAGGGCGGGTAACCCTGTCGCTCCACCGTCGCGGTGATGAAGTCCACGATGTCCCGCTGGCGGCTGGTGAGCCCGCCGTCGGCAGGACGGGGGCCCGGTGGGCGGCCCCGGCGTGCGGGCGCGCTGTTCTCCATCCCGGGCACCTCCGTACAAGATCTCGCAGAGCGCGACAATAACCCGCCTCTCCCGGTCATGGGAATGGCGGGGTGCCGGGGCACGGCTCACGCCGGTGTGCCGGGACCGGGGGCAGCCGTCCGGTGCCTGCCCCTCCGCCCCCCGCCGCGCCGAGCCGGAGGTCAGGCCGAGGGCTCGGCGCGGATGGCGGCGATGTCGAACTGCAGGCGCACCTTCTCACTGACCATGGCGCCGCCCTCGGCCAGCCTGCTGTCGTACGTCAGGCCCCATTCGGTGCGGTTGATGGTGGTCGTGCCGTCGAAGCCGACCCGCTCGTAGCCGAAGGGGTCGACCACGTGCCCGATGTAGGTGAGGTCCAGCACGACGGGCCGGGTGACCTTCTTGATGGTGAGGTCGCCGGTCATGCGGTAGACGTCGGCCTCCGCGAGCTGGACGGCCGTACTGGTGAAGCGCATCTGCGGGTAGGCCCTGACGTCCAGGAAGTCACGGCCCATCAAGTGGACGTCCCGCTGCTCCACACCGGTGCGCACGCTGGCCGTGGAGATCACGATCTCCGCCCGGGACCGGGCCGGATCACGGCCGTCGAAGACGAGGCTGCTCCGGTATTCGGCGAAATACCCGCGGACCGTACTCACCATCGCGTGACGGACCGAGAAACCGATCGCGCTGTGGGCGGGGTCGATCATCCACTCTCCGGTCAGCCCGGCCAGGGCCGGATCGACGAGGACCGCACCGGTCGAATTCGGCCGGGTATCCCCGAATGCGGGCGCGGGGGAGGGAGCCGAACGGCGTGAGGGCGCTACACGGTTGAACAAATTCATGATCCAACTATCTACTGCACCGGGAATTCGCCGCAAGCCCCTGCGCTTCCGGCGCCTCGGCGTCCGCCCACCCTGACCGCCCGCTTCATCTCACGCAAGTTCACGCCCGACGACCGCACAACCGTCACCCGATCTCCATGACGTTCACCGGCGGGTCGAGGCCGGGTTCACCGGCAGCGCGGGTGGCGCACGGTCGGCGCGCCCGGCGGGCCCACCGCTGGAATGCCGCGACGGCGGATTCCTCGCGGAATGCGGGGGTTTTCTCTCGGTGTGCCATGTCCCCGTCGGCCGTACTAGCCTGAAAGAGGCGCAAGCGGAGTTTTCGAACATGGACGGGGGTGCCCCGATGTTCGACAGCGCCCTGCGAGAAGCGCGTCTGGGGGCGGGGCGGCCGCTGGAGGCGTCCGTGCGGCGCGAGATGGAGGAGCGGCTCGGGGCGGATCTCGGTGCGGTGCGCGTGCACACCGGGCCCGAGGCCGCGGTCGCGGCCGACCGGCTGGGGGCGCGGGCCGTCACGGTCGGGCAGGACGTGGCCTTCGGCTCCGGGCAGTACCGGCCCGGTGAGCCGGAAGGCGCGTCCCTGGTGGCGCACGAGCTGGCGCACACCGTGCAGCAGGCGCGCGGGGCGCCGAAGGTCGCGTGCGCGGCGAAGGCAGGGGGCGGCGGAAGTGTCGCCGCCCTCAGTGACGAGGAGTTGCGGGCCCAGTACCTCGCCGCGGAACAGCTGGCACGGACCGCGCCGACCGGTCGGGCGCGGGCGGCCGCCCTGCGGCGCGCGGCCGAACTGCGGGCCGCCCTCGACGTGCGGGGCGGGGTGACGGCGCAGAGCCCCACGGCGGAGGATCTGGTGACCCATCAGCTCCGCCAGCGCGGGTTCTCCTCCGCCGCGCCTCGTCGCCCCAAGGCCGGGCAGCCGGTGACCGGGCCCGGGGTGAACCGCCCCCCGGTGGGGCCCAGGCGGAATCTCGGACCCGGCTACCAGACCAACGGCTCCGTCGTCGTCACCGACGCCGGCGGCCGTCAGGTCGCCGCCGAGGTGGGCCAGTTCGCGCGAAGGGGCGACGCCCATGCCGAGGGCGGAGCCGCCGAGGCGCTGATGCGCCGTCTGGAGCCGGGCAGTTCGGCCGGCGGCGAGATCGTCGTCGCGGTCGACCAGGTGCCGTGCGCGGGCTGCCAGGCACGGCTGCGGGCGCTCGCCGCCCGGACCGGAGCGCGCCGGGTGACCGCGTACGGGCCGGTGCGGGAGGCGATCAATCGCCCGGGGACGACCGCCTCCCCCAAGACCAGCGCCTCCACCTGGCACATGGAAGCCGCGGAGGGGCGGCCGCCACGGCCCGCCACGCGCACGGAGGTTCTGTGGCAGGAGCCCATCGGGCCCGGGTCCGGCCCGGGGCCTCAGCCGGGGAGCGGGGCGGGGCCCGGTCCCGGACCTGGGCCCGGGTCGGAGACAGGGCCGGGCGGCGCCCCCGCGGCCCGGGGGCCGGGATCGCGGGCCGGCTCCACGGCGCAGGGCCAGAAGGCGCGGCCCGCCCAGGCGGGCGCAGCGGGCCCGGGGACCACCCGGGCACGCGCACCCGCGACGGCCCCGAAGCCGACAGCCGAGCCCGCCCCACCCGCCAGGGCCCCGAAGTCCACGGCCAGACCCGCCACACCCGCGGCGCGTACACCAGCGTCGACGCACCCCGCACCCGCGGCGCGCGCAGCAACGCCCGCGGCCCCCGGGCCCACGACCCGCACGCCCGCGACCCCCGGACCTGCGGCCCGCACGCCCACGCCCGCACCAACCGAGCCGGCCCCCGCGCCCGCACCAGCCGCAGCCCCGAAGGCCCCCGCCGCCACCACCCCGCCCGCTCCGGAAGCAGCACCCCCCGTCCCAGTCGCCCCCAAGGCGGCATCCTCTCCCCCGCCCGTCCCGGCACCGGAAGCCGCACCACCACCCGCACCCACCCCCGCACCCGCCGTCGAACCGGTGCCCCCGAAGGCCGCGGCCCCGCCCGGCGCACGCCCCGGCTGGGGCGCGCGGGCGGCCGGTGGGGCCGGGATGCTGTCGCTGGGACTCGGCGTGCTCTACCCGTACGTTCACGAGCGGGCGGTGGAGGCGCGCCGGGACAAGGAGGGGTACGTCCCGGCCGGGCCGGCGCAGCACGCGGGCGAAGGGCTCTTCTCCCGGCTCGGGCACTGGCTGCTGGATCCGAGCAGTGAGGAGGGCGCCGAGCTGGGCCCGCGGCTCAACATCCCCGTGTGGCGGCAGCGGATCCGGGAGGCCGCGGCGGCCAAGCGTCCCGGCGAGACCCTCGACTTCACCTGGCAGGTCCAGGTTCCCGGCGGCCTGTTCGGCACCACCGTGGAGGACTTCGAGGTGCCGTACGTCAAGCAGCCGGACGGAAGCTGGCGGACGGGCCCGGCCCCGCGGGGCATGCCGACGACACCGCCGGACCTCAACCGGATCATCGACCCCGCCGTGTCCGACGACGCCGTCCGCGCCCGTCTGTCCCAGGAACCCAGTCTGGCCTGAACCGGGCCGGCCGCCCGGGCGTGGGCCGGGCCGGGCACGGCCCCGCGAGGCCGGAGCGCAGCAGGGAGGAGTGCCTCGTGTCCAAGGCGTTCGCCGTCCCGACGGCCGCACGGGAGCGGGAACCCGCTTCTTCTCCCGCGTCGCTCCCCCTCGTCCCCCTCGCGTTCCGGCGGCTGGAGCAGGTGCTCGCCCGTGCGGAGCGGATGGCACTGTCGCCCGGCCGTCACGGCGACGAGCCGTGGCCGGCCGTCACGCCCGGGTGGGAGCCGATCCTGGAGCAGGACCGGGGCTGGGCCTGGCTGCGGGGCGCCTGCGAACTGACCGATCTGGAAATGGACTTGGTCCTGCTGGCACTGGCGCCCGAGGTGGACTCGCGGTACGCGCGGCTGTTCCACCGCCTCGCGGACGGCGCGGACGGCGGGCGGCCCACGGTCGGGCTGGCGCTGGACCTGCTGGCGCGCACGCCCGCCGAACGGCTGGCGGCACGCTCGGCGCTCGGCGCGGGCGCGCCGCTGCTCGCGCGGCGGGTGCTGTCCCTGCTGCCGGGAACAGGGGCCGGTGTGCCGCCGCTCACCGCGCGTCTGCTCGCTCTGGACGAGCAGATCGTGGACGTCCTGCTGGCCCAGACCGGGCTGGACCGCCGGCTGGCGTCGTGCTGCCGGCTCCGCCCCCCGGGCGCCGTCCCGGCCCCCGTCGACGACGCCCTGCTGCGGCTGGTGCGCGACGCCTGGGGGCGGCGCCCGCTGCGGCTGTACTTCCACGATCCCCAGGGCGCCGACCGGCAGCGCGTGGCCGCGGACCTGGCGGGCGCCCTGGGCGTACCGCTTCTCACGGTCGACGCCGGACGCGTCGCCGAGCCGGCGGGCGAACTGCTGCACCTGGTCTTCCGCGAGGCCGGCTTGCACGGCGCGCTGCTCCATGTCGACGGGGTGGACCCGCCGCCCGGACCTGCCCTGGCCGACCTGCTCGCCGCCCACAGGGGCGTCGTGGTCCTCGCGGGCGACCGGCCCTGGGTCCCGGCGCGGGAGCAGCCGCTGGGCGTTCTGACGGTCCCGTTCGGCCGCCGCGACACCGACGGCCGTCTCGCCGCCTGGCGGAACGCGCTCGCCGGGTACGGCGGGCAGGCCCGCCCGGACGACCTGGACGCGCTGGCCGCGCGCTTCCGGCTGGACCCGCGGCAGATCGAGGACGCGGCGCTGACCGCCCTCACCGCGGCCAGGCTGCGCGACCCGGAGGGGCCCGCACCGACGCGCGAGGAGCTGTTCGCGGCCGCGCGGGCCCAGACCGGCCACGAGCTGACCTACGCGACCCGCCGTATCCGCCCGGCCTGCGGCTGGGACGACATCGTGCTGCCGCCCGAGCCGCTGGCACAGTTGCACGACCTGTGCGACTGGACGGCGCACCGCCACCGGGTACTGGACCAGTGGGGGTTCGGGCGGCTGATGTCGCGGGGCAGGGGTGTCACCGCGCTGTTCGCGGGGCCGCCCGGGACGGGAAAGACCCTGGCCGCCGAGGTCGTCGCGCACGAGCTGGGTCTCGACCTGTACTCGGTCGACCTTTCGATGGTGGTCAGCAAGTACATCGGGGAGACCGAGAAGAACCTGGAGCGGATCTTCACCGCGGCCGAGGACGCCGACGCCATCCTCTTCTTCGACGAGGCGGAGGCGCTGTTCGGCAAGCGCTCCGACGTGCGCGACGCCCACGACCGCTACGCCAACATCGAGATCGCCTATCTCCTGCAGCGGATGGAGCGGCACGAGGGCACGGCGATCCTCGCCACGAACCTGCGGCACCACCTCGACGACGCCTTCACCCGGCGGCTGCAGTTCGTGGTCGAGTTCCCGTTCCCCGGCGACGAGGAGCGCCGGCGGATCTGGCGGCTCTGCCTCCCCCCGCGCGCGCCGCACACCACGGCCGTGGACCTCGAAGGTCTCGCCCGGGAGCACCGGCTGACCGGGGGCAGCATCCGGAACATCGCGCTGCACGCGGCGTTCCTGGCCGCCGGCCGCGGCGTGCCGATCGGCATGTCCGAGCTGCTCACGGCGGCCGCCCGCGAGTACCGCAAGGCGGGCAGGGTCCCACCCGCCGACGGCTCGCGCTCCGACCGGGAGGGACCATGACGTTCCTGGGGAGGTGCCGATGTTCCAGGATCTGGACGACACGCTGAGGGCGCTGCTGACCGCCGAGGACGTCCCGCCGGAGGTCCGCGCCGCCGACGTCAGCTTCGACACCCCGGACAAGGACTTCGGGCCGACGCAGGCCACGGTCAACCTCTTCCTGCACGACGTCCAGGAGAACCGGGCGCTGCGGGACGTCGCGCCGGTGGTGGAGCGGGTGGACGAGCGCGTCGACAGCGGCTACCGCACCAGCCGGCCCCCGCTGCGGCTGGACTGCACCTACCTGGTCACGGCCTGGTCGGGGCGGACCGGCGGGCTGAAGGCCGCCGAGGAGCACCAGTTGCTCGGTCTGGCGCTGCGCTGGCTGAGCCGCTTCGACGTCGTCGAGGACCGCTTCCTGCGCGGCGGCATGACCCGGCCGCCGCAGTCGCACGCTCCGCCCGCGGCGGTGGCACAGGTACGGGAGGGCCAGTCCATGGGCCAGTTCTGGACGGCGCTCGGGGTGCCGCCCCGGCCGGCCTTCTCCCTCACGGTGACGATCGACGTGCCGCCGTTCGACGCGCCGGTCGACGAGCCCCCGCTGCGCTCGGTCGGGTTCGAGCACACGTCCCTGGAACACCCGGAGCTCCGCGGCCGGGTGCTCACCCGTGCCCTGACCCCCGTGTCGGGGGCACGGGTGAGCGTCGGCGGGAACGGCGCGGTCACCACGACCGACGCGGCCGGTGTCTTCGCCTTCGGCGGGCTGCCCTTCGGCAGCTACGTCCTGCTGGTGCGGGTGGCCGGCCGCGCGGACACCGAGGCTCCGGTGGAATACCGGGCGGACAGCCAGTTCCATCCCGTGATTCTGCCGAACCCCTGACCGCGGACGGGACCGGAATAGCGCGGAAACACCTCACCGGCCGTCCGATTCGGCCCAATTACTGGAATGGTGAATTATTGCGATGCAGCGCTTTACCACAACTCCGGTAGCACGTCCCGCTGTACGGGATTAGGGTGGGAATCGACTCCATATCCATCACTGTCCCGTGATGTACTGCGAGTCCCCCGCACGGAGTTCGCTTTCCTGCCATCCCGCTACCACTCCGTCCTGCCGCGCCGGGCGTGTCCCCGGGCACCGGCCCGGCAGGGAGGAAGCAGGCTCTCATGGTCGCTCTGTCCAACGTCCGGCCCGGCAAGGCCAACGAGGACGTACGCACCGTACAGAAGGCCCTGATCGCCCGGGGCCGCAAAATCCCGGCGGGAGCCACCGGCACCTTCGACGAGCAGACCAGAGCCGCCTACCGGGCCGAGCAGCTCGCCCAGGGCTTCAAGGGGGCGGACGCCGACGGCATCCCCGGCTGCACCTCGCTGACCACGCTCGGCCGGCACGCCGGCTTCGCCGTCGACTGCCGCGGTGCCGCGCCCCCCCCCAAGGGCGGACGCGCCCCCGCCAAGGGCCATGTGCCCTCGCCCGTCCCCGGTCACCACGTGACCTTCGGTTTCTACTCGCGCGGTCCGTACGCCTGGAAGCCGGACGGCGTCGGCCGGCACACCGGGCAGGACTTCGCCGCCGCGTCCGGCACCCCGGTGGTCGCCGTCCGCAACGGCACCATCGCCTGGTCGAACGGCCAGGGTGGCGCCTACGGCCAGTGGATCGGACTGCACGCGGACAACGGCCACGTCTACACCTACTGCCATCTCTCGCAGCGGCAGGTGAGGAACGGTCAGAAGGTCGCCGCCGGACAGCAACTCGGCAAGGTCGGCGCCACGGGCAACGCCACGGGACCGCATCTGCACTTCGAGATGTCGAAGAGCGGCAGATGGTCCTACGGCAACGTGGAGAAGCCCAACTGGTGAGCGGGCCGCGGCCGCACCCGGCGCGCCCCGCCCGCAGCCCTGACGCAGCCCAGACCGGTCGAGGAGGCCGCGATGACCGAATTGCAGACCAAGGCGCCGGGTGTCTACCTGCAGGAGATCAAGACCGCCGGGCCGATCGCGGGAGCCGGAACGAGCACGGCGGCGTTCATCGGCACGGTCGCGAGCGGCAGCGCGGACATCAAGCCGGGCAAGCCGGTGCTGGTGACCAACTGGACCACGTACACGCAGGAGTTCGGCGCATTCAAGAAGCCCCTCGGCCTGCCGTACGCCGTGCGCGGCTTCTTCGAGAACGGCGGAACCCTCGCGTACGTCGTCCCGGTCGCCGACATGTCGCAACTGGGCACCGCCCTGGAGGCGCTCACCCACACCCTGGACGTGAGCATCGTCTGCCTGCCCGGCCAGACCGACTTCGCGAACCAGGCGACGGTGATCAGCCACTGCGCCGACATGGGCGACCGCTTCGCCGTCCTGGACGGCGCCCGCAATCCCGACGACGCCCGGGACACCGGCCCCGTGCACACCCAGCGGGACGGGCTCATGACCGACCGCGGGTTCGGTGCCCTGTACTGGCCGTGGATCGTCATCAACGACCCCGAGTCGCCGGCGGGCGCCCCGGAGAGGATCCCGGTCGCCCCGTCGGGGCACATCGCCGGGGTGATGGCCCGCAGCGACAACCAGCGCGGGGTGCACAAGGCCCCGGCCAACGAACCCGTACGAGGAGCACTCGACCTGGAGTACCACCTCAACGACGCGGAACACGGCGTCCTGAACGGCCTCAGCATCAACGCGCTGCGGACCTTCCCCGGCGGGCCGCCGATGGTGTGGGGCGCCCGTGCGCTGGCCGGCGACACGTCCTGGCGGTACGTCAATGTGCGCAGGCTGGTGGCCTACATCTCCGACTCCCTGTTGCAGGGCCTGCGCTGGGCGGTGTTCGAACCGAACAACACGGCCCTGTGGAAGGCCCTCGAACGCACGGTCACCGAGTTCCTGACGCGGGTGTGGCAGTCCGGTGCGCTCTTCGGGCGGACCGCCGCGGAGGCCTTCTACGTCAAGATCGACGAGGAGGTCAACCCCTCCTCGGTACGCGACCTGGGCCAGGTGGTCATCGAGATCGGCCTGGTGCCCACCCGGCCCGCCGAGCAGGTCGTGATCCGGCTCGGCCTGTGGTCCGGTGGCGGCCGGGTCAGCGAGGCGTAGCGAGGCGGAGAGGAGGAGCCGGACATGGCACAGACAGGTCAGCGGGTCGATCCCTTCCGCAACTTCAACTTCCTGGTGGAACTGGACGGGATCGCCCAGGCCAGCTTCCGGGAGTGCAGCGGCCTTGGGTCGGCCACGGACGTCATCGAGAACCGCGAGGGCGGCGACAACACCACGGTGCGCAAGCTGCCCGGCCGGACGAGCTACTCCGACATCACGCTGAAGTGGGGCATCACGCCGTCGCGTGAGCTGTGGGACTGGCGGCAGCAGGTGGTGGACGGGAACGTGGTGCGCAGGAACGGCTCGATCGTCGTGTACGACCTGAGCAACCACACCGAGGTGGCGCGCTGGAACTTCGTCAGCGCCTGGCCGGCCAGGTGGGAGGGCGCGTCGTTCAGTGCCAAGGGCGCGGACGTGGCCGTCGACACGCTCGTCCTGGCCCACGAGGGCCTGCTGCGGGTGTGACGGCGATGCTGGTCACCGAGGTCGAGTTCGAGCTGCCGAAGGGCTATGTGGACGACGCCGGCACCCTGCACCGCGAGGGTGTGATGCGGCTGGCGACCGCGGCCGACGAGATCTACCCCCTCAAGGACCCGCGGGTGCAGGGCTGGCCCGCGTACCTGATCGTCATCCTCCTGTCCCGGGTGGTGACCAGGCTGGGCCGGGTGCCCGAGGTCACGCCGGGGGTGATCGAGGGCCTGTACTCGGAGGACCTCGCGCATCTGCAGGACCTCTACAACCGGATCAACGGGCTCGCGCCCACCACGGTCCTGATCACCTGTCCCCACTGCGGCCGCGACCACGAGGCGGAGGTCCCGCGGTCGGGGGGGTGAGGGGCTACCCCGTGGCACGGGTCCGCCAGGAGGTGGCCTATCTCGGACGCCATGTTCACTGGGCCCTGGGCGAGTTGCTCGCCCTCGACCACTCCGAACGGCTGCACTGGATCCGCGAGACCGCCGACGCCCTGGAGGAAGAGGAGCCACCATGACGCAGGACGGTGCCCGGCCACTGCCGACCCTGGGCGAACGCCTCGACGCCCGGGCGCGGCGCCATGCCGCCCGGCTGCTCGCGCCCCTGCCGTGGGCAGGCCCCGCACGGGTGCTGATCGACCACGTGACCCAACTCGGTTCGGAGACCGACCGGTTCGACCGGATCGAGTCCGCTCCGGAGCGTCCGGCGCCGCTCACCGAGGCGGCGGTGGCCGGTCGGCCCCGGCAGCGGGACGGAGGAGGAAGGACCCGTCCGCCGGACCCGTCGGAAGCCTCGCCGGAGCCGTCGGAAGCCTCGCCGGACCCGGCCGGCTCCCCGCCGACCGCGCGGAGCGCCCCACGGGACGAGGAGACGGGCGGCGTGCCGCGAGGCACCGGCGACGATCTCCCCACCGAGGCCAGGTCACGACTGCGGGCGGCGGTCGGCCCCGCGGCCGACGCGATGCGCGTGCACCACGACGCGCCGGCCGACGCGCTCGCGCGCGCCCGGCGTGCGGACGCGGTGACGGTCGGACGGGACGTCCACTTCCGCCACGGCCGGCTGCGACCGCAGGACGAGCGCGGGTTCGGGCTGCTGGTCCATGAGGCCACACACGTCATGGCGCTGCTGCGGCCCGGCGCGTCCTGGCGCCGCGCCACCGGCGCCGGCCTCCGGGCGGAGGAGGCGGAGGCGCTGGCCAACGAACGCACCGCGCGCTCCGCCGGCCTCCCGGGCCGGAACCCGTCCCGGCGCCCGTCCCCGTGGGCCGATCGCGCCGCCGTGGGCGCCGGCCCGCCCGGGACCCCGGCCCCCGGCCTGGCGGCCGCCCGGCCCGCCCCGGTCCCGAACGGACCGGCGACGCCCGCGCTGCGCGCCCCGACCGACCGGGACACGTCCCCCGCGGACGCCCCACCGCCCGAGACGACGCCCGGCCCACCGCTCGATGTGCGGGCGCTGCGCCGGGACGTGGTCGACGAGCTGATGCGGCAGTTGCGCAGCGAATTCGAACGCGGAGGCTGACATGGCGCGCACCCCCTTCCGTCTGCCCGAGGTGCCCGGACCCGGCCCGGTCAGC
The DNA here is from genome assembly GCF_043081525.1 of Streptomyces sp. NPDC014864. Taxonomy (NCBI): domain Bacteria; kingdom Bacillati; phylum Actinomycetota; class Actinomycetes; order Kitasatosporales; family Streptomycetaceae; genus Streptomyces; species Streptomyces sp. NPDC014864. Next base: position 293,551 of record NZ_JBIBWT010000003.1, on the reverse strand, counting down.
GCCGCGCTGGCGAAGGCCGAGATCATCGACACGGCCTCGGGCGACAGCTTCGCGGTGATGTTCAACCCCGAGGAGCTGAGGCTCGACCGGGGAAACAGCTTCGCCGAGATCGGCGTCCCCGGTCTCGACACCCCGCCCGTACAGTACGTCCGGGGCAGGGCCCGCACCCTCGCCATGGACCTGTTCTTCGACACCTACGAGGCCGGCACGGACGTCCGCGCCCACACCGGCCCGATCGTGGGACTGCTGGACAAGCGGCCGCAGACGCAGGCCCCGCCGGTCCTGCTGTTCTCGCTGGGCAGCTTCCAGTTCCGTTGCGTCCTGGTGGAGGCCAACCAGCGCTTCACCATGTTCCTGCGCAACGGCACCCCGGTCCGCGCCGCGCTCTCCGTGCGCTTCCAGGAGTACGCCACCACCGGGACCGAGGTGCGCCACGGGCTGTTCTTCGCGTCGCCGACGGCCTCGGCGCTCGTCGACCGGGCCGCGTCGGCCGCCGAGTCGGCGGCCTCGCGGGAGCCCACCGTGCACACCGTGGTGGAGGGCGACACCCTCAGCGGTCTCGCCGGGGCCTATCTGGGCGACCCGGCGCTGTGGCGGGAGATCGCCGACGCCAACCGCGTCGAGGACCCGCTGGCCCTCACGCCCAACACCCGCCTGGTCATCCCCCCGCGCCGCCCCACCGCCGCCCCGCCCGGACAGCACCGACAGCCCGGCCGGCCCGGAGGCACCCTGCCATGACCACGTCGTCCTGTGCGCCACGCTTCGGCATCCGCGTCGCCGGGCTGACCATGGCCGCCGAACTCACCGACCACGTCATGGGCCTGACCGTGGAGACGAGCCTCGATCTCGCCGGCAGCTTCGCCCTCACCCTGCGCAACCCCGACAACCGGCTGCTCGACTCGCCGTTGCTGGATCCCGGCAAGACGGTGGAGATCCACCTCGGGTACGGCAACGACCTCGTGCCCGCCTTCCTCGGGGAGATCGCCGCCGTGGAGCCGTCGTTCCCGCAGAGCGGTCCGCCCACCGTGCAGGTCTCCGGCTACGACAAGTCGTACCGGATGCGCCGCGGTCTGCCGGAGCCCACCGAGTACACGTTCGTGAATGACAGCGTGGTGGCGGCCCGGATCGCCGTGGAGAACGGACTCGTCCCCGTCGTCGACCCGACCCCGGGCCTCAAGGAGAAGATCGTCCAGGTCGAGAGCGACATGGCGTTCCTCAAGGACCGCGCCCGGCGCTACCACTTCGACGTCTACGTCGAGTGGGACCGGCTGCACTTCCAGTTCCCGCGCCCGCAGACCGCGGCCCACGTCCTGGAACGGGGCCGGAACCTGTCGAGCTTCAGCCCGCGCCTGTCGGCGTCCGCCGCGGCCGGACTGCAGGCCGTGCGCGGATACAACCAGGAACTCGCGCAGACCATCCACGGCCTGGCCCTGGCCGCGGACCTGGACGTGGGCGGCCTCACCGAGCGGCTCGGCTCCGCCGCGGCCGACCTGGTGCTCGCGCTGGCCCGCAAGGGGATCCGCAGGCAGGTGCTGGACAACCCGCTGGACGCCAAGACCCTCGCGGAGTCGCTCCTCGCCGAACTCCTGGAGGGCATGTACGAGGGCAGCGGCTCGTGCGCCGGAATCCCCGGGCTGACGGCCGGCCAGTACATCGAGATACGCGGGGTCGGCTCGCGGTTCAGCGGCACCTACCGGCTGCGGAAGGTGACCCACCGCCTCGACGACAGCGGCTTCATGACCGAGTTCTCCATCAGCCAGGGCGGCCACTCCAGCCTGCTCGGCGTCCTGCGCGAGCAACTCGCCGAGGAACCGCCGCCGAACCGGACGGAACCCTTCTACGGCGTCGTCCTGGCGGTGGTGGAGGACAACCACGAAGTGGCGGCCGTGCCGCCGCAGGCACCGCTCGGCCGGGTGAAGGTGTCCTACCCCGGGCTGTCCGACCGGTTCACCAGCGGATGGGCCCCGTGCGTGCGGCCCATGGCGGGCCGCGGCACGGGCTGCTACTGGCTGCCCGAGCCCGGCGACCAGGTGCTCGTCGCCTTCGAACACGGCGACCTGGGCCGTCCGTACGTCATCGGCGGTCTGTGGAACGCCGATCAGCCGCCGCCCGCGAGCAACGCCGACGGAGCCAACAACACCCGCGTCATCAGGAGCCGGGCCGGTCACAGCATCACCTTCGACGACTCGGACACCGGGGGCGAACTGGTCGTCAAGGACGGCGGCCGGGGCAGCACGATCGTGCTGAACGCCGCCGACGGTTCGCTGACCCTCAGCGCCGCGGGCGACCTGACGATCACGGCGGGCGGCTCCGTGACGCTGGCCGCCGGCGGGACGAAACTCACCGTGACCCCCGACGCGGTCGACGTCACCTGAGGAGGGATCGCGATGGGCAGCGTACTGACCACGGCGAGCACGGTGACCTGCGGCCACCAGCCCAAGCCGCCGGACACCCCCGCCCCGCCGCCACCACCCGGAACGCCCCCGCCGCCCGTCCCCGGCCTGGTCACCACCACCGGCGGACAGAAGCTGAAGGTCGGCGGCAACCCCGTGCTCGTGAAATCGAGCATCCTCGGGGCGGCGATCAGCAACTGCCCCAACACCGTCTCGCCCATGAAGCCCTGCACAACGGTCAGGGACGTGCTCGGCGGTGAAGCCACGAAGCTGAGATGCGGCCAACTCCCCGTCATGCTCGACCGGATCGGTCTGTCCACCGACGGCTCCCTCCAGCCGCCGAACCCGCTGACCCCCGACGCCGGCCAGTCCAAGCTCCTCTCCATGTGACCGGAGGTCCTCATGGAATCCGACGTCCATGGCCGCGGCATCGCCTTCCCCGTACGACTCGGGGCCGCCCGGTTCGACGAGTCCGCGGGCCCGAGCAGGATCCAGGAGTCCATCCGGATCATCCTCGGGACGCAGTACGGCGAGCGCGTGATGCGCCCCGACTTCGGCTGCAACCTCAAGCGCCTGATGTTCGCGCCGAACAACGAGTCGACCGCCAGCCTGGCCCGCTACTACGTCGAGGAGGGGCTGAGCCGCTGGGAGCCGCGCATCGAACTGGTCGACGTCACCGTCACCGACGACGGCACCGGCGCGGCCCTGCTCATCGACATCACCTACCGGATCCGCGCCACGGGTGCCGCGGACCGGGTGGTGCTGCCCTTCCCGCTGGAGGGAGCACCATGACCGCCGAGTCGCGCCGCGGGCGCATCAAGCCCCCGGACCTGGACGACCGGACCTGGCAGGACCTGGCCGCGCAGATGCGCGCGCTCAGGACGTCGTACGCACCTCAGTGGACGGACGACCGGCCGAGCGACATCGGGGTCACCCTGATCGAGCTGTTCGCATGGCTCGGCGAGGGCCTGATCTACCGGCTGAACCAGGTGCCCGAGAAGAACTACATCGCCTTCCTCGAGCTCATGGGCATCACCCGCGACCCCACCACCCCCGCGGCGACGCATCTGACCTTCCGCACCAAGGGGCCCGCGCCCGCGGAGGTCCCGGCCGGCACCCAGGCCCACACCCTCCCGGTGGAGGGCGAGGCCCCCGTCGTGTTCGAGACCGACGAGCCCGTCACCGTCCTGCCCGTCGGTCTGCCCACGGCCCTGCTGCTCACCCCGGCCCCGGACGACGACTCCCGCCTCGTCTACGAGGACGTCTCCGCCGACCTGGTGGGCTCGGGCACCGGGCGGCGCCCGGTCCCGGTGAAGCCCGGCCTGACCACGCATCTGTGCCTGGGCTTCGACAGCGCCACCGCCGGCGAGGTCGAACTGCGCCCCAGGCTGTTCCGGCCCGTCCCCGACACACCGGTGGGCACGGTGACCTGGGCAGCCTCGGTCCCGGACGAACAGCCCGCCGACTGGCCCGCGACCGGCCCCTCCGGCACGACGAAGGACCTCCACGACCGCCGGGTGCGCCTGCCCGTGCCGGCCGCCTGGACCGCGCAGAACCCGGAGGCGGACTGGGGCGACGTCGGCGCCGTCGCCGGGACCTTCGACGAGGAGCGCTTCTGGCTCGCCCTGCGGATCACCGCCCCGGACGGCACGGGACTGGAGGTCGGCCTGGACCGTGTGCTCTTCAACGCCGCTCCCGCGCACACCGCGCTCACCCTGCGCGCTCCGGAGGTGCTCGGCGAGAGCGACGGCGAGCCGTTCCAGGTGTTCGAGCTGCACCACTGTCCGCTGTACCGGCGACCGGATCCTGGAGCCCCGTACGCCGACCTCGACGTACAGGTCGGCCGGGGCACGCCCCCGGTGTGGGAGAGCTGGCAGCAGGTGCCCGAACTCCCGCCGGGGCCGGGCCGGGTCTACCGGCTCGACCCGGTCACCGGGGAGATCGGCTTCGGCAGCCACGACGAGCGCAGCAGCGAGGGCCACGGCAGCATTCCGCCGGCCGGCAGCCTGGTCCGGGCGAGGACGTACCGGTACGTGGCGTCGGGGGCGGAGGGCAACGTCTCCCCCGGGCAGATCGTCGTGGTCGGCACCCGGCCGGACGGGACCGTGTCCGCCGGACTCGGCGTCACCAACCTCACGGCCGGGAACGACGGGATCGACGAGGAGCCGATCGAGGACACGCTGCGGCGGGCCCCGCAGGAATTGAAGACACGCGACCGCGCCGTCACGGCCGACGATTTCGCGCACCTCGCCCGCGAGGCGAGCAGCGACGTCCGGATCAGCCGGTGCCTGCCGCCGTATCCGCCGCACGGCGACCCGTGGACGTTCGGCGGGATCGACCGCGCCCCGGGGAACGTGACCGTCGTCGTCGTACCCGACCAGGGCAGTGCCGTGGCACGGCCGGAGCCGCCGCCCGAACTGATCGACACCGTGCGGGCCTACCTGGACGAGCGGCGCGACCTGACCGTCCGGCTGTTCGTGCACGGCCCGCGGTATCTGCCGATCGTCGCCCAGGTGTCCGTGGTGGTGTGGCGGGCGGCCGCGCTGGCCGGCGTCGACCCGGGGCAGGTCAAGGCCGACGTCGAGCAGCGGATCGGCGCCTTCCTGCACCCCACCCGCGGCGGGCCGGACGGCACGGGCTGGGAGGTGGGTCAGCAGGTACTGGCCTCGGACCTCTTCCGCGCCGTCATGCCCCCGGAGACGGTGGGCTACATCGACCAGATCACCGTCTCGCCCGGCACTCCCGTCTATCCCGGCGGTCGGCCCTCCGCCTTCAGCCAGCCGCGGCCCGGTGCCTCGGTCCAGGTCGCCGACTACGAACTCGTCTGCGCGGGCCCGCCGAACGTGACGGTCTCGCAGTCCACGTGACGGCCGGGAGGAGGTGGACGGCCATGCCCGAGAGCAGCTACCTGAAGTACCTGCCGCCGGTGCTCTGGCAGGACACCCCGGCGGACGCCGGCTTCTCCCTCGGCAGCGCGCTCTGCGTCTTCGAGAAGGTGCTCACCGGCATCGACGACGGCGTGCCGATCCTGCACGAGAAGCACACCCGGGCGGGGGACGACAGCCACACCCACCGGCCGATCGCGGAGCGGATCGCGCACCTGAACCGGCTCCTGGACCCGTGGGCGACGCCGGAGGAGTTCCTGCCCTGGCTGGCCTCCTGGGTCTCGCTCCGCTTCCCCGAACTCCAGGGCCGGCAGCTCTGGGACGAGTACCAGCGCCGCAAGGCGACCGCCGGGATCAGCCGGACCCATCGGCGCCGCGGGCTGCACAGCGGGCTCAACGCCCTGCTGGAGCTGTACTCCGTGGGCAGGGTCCGGCCCCGGGTCGCCCTGGACGACGGATCCTGCCTGTTCTCCGCGCGGTTCGACACCGGTGTGCCGGCGCGGGTCGTCACGCTGCCGACCTTCCGCCCGCTGCTCGACGCCACACCCGCGGTGGTCCGCGAGGGCCTGATGCGTCCCTGGTGCGTCGCCCAGGGCCCCGACGGCGCCGTGTTCGTCGGCGAGCGCGGTCTGCCGGAGGACGCGGCCCTGCCGCACCGGCGACGCGTGTGGCGGCTGGACGCGGCGGGCCGCCCCGACCTCGCCGGCAGCCCGCCGGTCCCCCGGCCGCTGATGCCCCAGCAGAACCTGGGCCAGGTCGTCGCCGTCACCGTGGCCCCCGCCGGGCCCGGCCGATCCGAGACGCTGTACGTCCTCGAAGGCTCGGGAAGGATCCTGTCCCTCCCGGCTCCGTACACCGCGGACTCGGCGACCGTGGTCACCGACCTCTCCTCCACGGATTCGGTGTTCCCGCTGGCGATGTCCGTGGACGGCGGGGGCGATCTGCTGGTCCTGGACCGCAAGCTGGACCCGGGCGAGGAGGCGACCCCCCGGGTGTTCGTCGTCCGTCCCGCGCCCGTGGGGGTGACGGTCAAGAACCTCGACCCGGCGGTCGTCAGGGAACCCCTGTCCCTGTTCGTGGACCGCGACGGCTCGCTCGTCATCGGCGACGGCGGCGACCAGCGGGCGCCCCTGCCGCGCGGGTCGGGCGGCGGCAATCTGGTACGGGTCGTCCGCGGCGACCCCCACTGGACGCACACGCCTCTGCTGCCGCCGGGCAACGCGCTCGTCGCGCCCACCGCCGTCACACGGGTGGACGCGGACGGCCTGTACGTACTGGACGCCGGGCTCCGGCCGTTCTGGCCCTCGGCCACGGAGGACCCGTTCATCCTCCTCACGGCCCTGCCCGCCTGCGTCCATCGGGTGGAGACGGCGGATCGGGGGCCGGCGGCGACCACCCTCCAGGTCACCGAGCCGGGGCGGTTCGTCAATCCCACCGGGATGACCGCCGCCGGCCCCCACGTGATCATCTGCGATCCCGGCCAGATCGAGTCCCCGGGGATCGGTCTCGACGGCTACCGGTCGCGCATCCAGGCGTTCGACATCAACGTGGTCATCCACTTCTGCGCGGGCGACCTCGCGGGTGATCCCGCCCACCCGGCCGATCCGGCCGAGCAACGGCTGGAGCTGAGCCGGGCGGTGGGCACCATCAAGGTCCTCGTCGAGCAGCACAAGCCCGCACACTGCCGGTTCTGCGAAGTGACCATGACCGTGACGTAGCAGCGAGAAGCGGTGATCAGCATGGCGGTCAAGCGCACCGAGTACTTCAACTTCGACACCGGCAGCGCGCGCAGCGGCGGCACGGTGCGGTCCGAGAGCCTGATGGACTCGGAGGACTACTACCGGCGGCTCGACGACGCGCGCGGGGCCACGCTGCACACCTGGGGTGTGGCCGGCGGCCTGGGGGTGAGCGCGACGCCGGGCGGGTCCGGGGTGACGGTCCAGCCCGGCGCCGCCCTTGACGCGGCGGGCCGGATCAGCGTCCTGGAACCCGGTGGCTTCGCCGTCGTCGACCCGGCCGTCGATCCGGACCAGCCGTTGAACATTCCGACTGTGGTGGTCGGCGCGGACGGGCTGCAACTGGCCACCACGGGGGTCCCCGCGGGCACCCATGTGCTGACCCTGACCTGGCGTGAGGTTCTCGGCGAGACCCGGCTGATCCGGCTCCACGCGCCGTGGCTGCGGCTCCTGCCGAGCGACGGCTTCCAGGACGCCGGCGGGCAGGTCGTGCTCGCCGAGGTCACCGTCGACGCCGGCGGCGCCGTCACCGGCGTCGCAGCGGGGCCGCGCCGCTCGGTGGGCATACCGGCCGGGCGGGTCGAACTGCGGTCTCCGCAGGTGACCACGGGGTCGGGCACCACCGTGGGCCAGGCACCGGCGGCGGAACTGCGCGCGCGGCCCGACGGCGGCCTGGACCTCACGGTGTTCGCCCCCGACGGGACCTCGCGACCGGCCCTGAGCGCGAACGGGTCGGACGGCGGCATCGGCATCGGCACCTCCGCCCCGTCCGCGCCCCTGGAGATCGACACCGGCACGGCCGGCGGGCACGGGCTGAGGATCACCTCGGCCACGGGGGGCTCGGGCATCGAGCTGGTGCGCGACGACGACGGGCCGGCGTACGGCATGTTCCCCGGCGACGACGGGGCCTGGCACCTGCGCGACGAGGACTCGGCCACGGATCTGTTCGTCGTGGACGCCGAGGGGACGGCGCTGCTCGCGGAGCTGCAGGTCGGGGGCAACCTGGTTGTCGGATCCTCGCTCGGCGTCGGATCCGACCTGGAGGTCGCCGAACACGTCTCCGTCGCCTTGACGGACAGCCCGGCTGCGAGCCTGCACGTGAACGGGACGGGAGTCCACTCGGGCGGTGACGCGGGCGGGTTCTCCTTCGCGGACCGGGCGGTCGGCGGCTTCGTCGAGACACCCGCGAACGGAGAACGCTGGGTGTGGTACGCCTTCGAAGGCTCCGCACGCCTGTGGTCGGGCGCCGACCTGATCACGATCGGGCACGGCGAGGGAAACGCCCTGGACGTGCAGAAAAGGATGAGGGTGCGCGGGGGCGGCGACCGCTCGGCGGGCACCTGGCTGCACCAGACGGACCAGGAGATCGACGAGGACCGCGCGTTCGTCGGCATGGAGAACAACTCCAGTGTGGGTCTGTGGGGCAACACCGGTGCCGGCTGGGGCCTGGTGATGGACACGGGCAGTGGCAGAGTGTCCTGCCGGGGCGGCCTCACGGTCTCCGGCGAGACGGTCTTCGACACCCACTTCGGGCGCCGTGACGCCCAGGCCGCCCTGCACCTGTTCGGCTCGGTCGTGCAGGACCGGGGCAACGGCATCCTCAACCTGCAGAGCGGCGGCAACGTGATCGCCATGAGCGGCAGTGAGGATCTCGTCGGTATCGGCACGATCACTCCCCAGTTCAAGCTCGACGTGAACGGTTCCGTGCGGGTCCTGGGCGCGTTGGAGAAGGCGGGCGGCGGATTCAAGATCGACCATCCCCTGGACCCGGCCAACAGGTACCTGTCGCACTCCTTCGTGGAGTCCCCGGACATGACGAACCTCTACGGCGGCGTGGTGGAGACCGACGACGAGGGCGAGGCGACCGTCGTCCTGCCGGACTGGTTCGAGGCCCTCAACCGCGACATCCGCTACCAGCTCACGCCGGTGGGCGCCCTGGCTCAGGTGGCGGTGACCGGCGAGGTCAAGGGCAACCGCTTCACGCTGCGCGCCGACCAGCCCGGCATCAAGGTGTCCTGGCAGGTGACGGGGGTCCGGCAGGACGCCTGGGCCGAGGCGCACCGCATCCCCGTCGAGGAGGACAAGGCGCACACCGACCGCGCCTACTACCTGCACCCCGAGGAACACGGGCAGCCGGAGGACTCCGGCCTGCTGAAGCACAGGGAAGGAATGAGCGATGAGCCATCAGCCGACGCCGGAGATGCCGGGCCGGATGCGGGAACGCCTCGATGAGCTGAGGCGGGACTACGAGCGTGGCCGGCGGCAGTTGCAGAACCTCCTGCGGGAGGAGGCGGCCACCCGGGAGGGGCTGCTGCGGGTCAGCGGGGCGATCCAGGTCCTGGAGGAGATGCTGCCGCGGGACACGCCCGCCGCGGACCGTGCCGCCCGCACCGGCTCCGCGGCCGACGCCGTCCCCGCGGCCGACACCGTTCCCGGAACCGACGCGGTCCCCTCGGGCGCGCGGCCCGAAGCCCCGGCGATGAGCGTTCCGTAGCCACGGCGACCGGAGGTGTCCCATGTTTCTGTCACAGCTCTTCCAGGGCGAGCCGACGCTCGAGGCGGTCGCCCGAGACGAGACGCGGATCGACCGGCAGCACCACAACGAGTTCGGGCCGGTCAGCCGGTTGCAGAGCGCGCTGCTCCTCTGGGATCCCGGCAGCCTGCCGCGGTTCGGTGCCGACGGCGACTACGGCGACGAGACCGCGGGGGCCGTCCTCCGGTTCAAGCGGGAGGTACTCCTCGTGCCCGCCGCCGAACTCTTCGACGACGTGGGCCCCCGTACGGTCTGGCGGCTGGACGAGATCGCCTACGGCGCGCAGGGGCAGCCCGAGGAACCCTTCGCCCCGCATGTGATCGTCCAGTTGCGGGACGAGGCGGCCGCCGGGATTCCGTACGCGGACGGGGTCCAGGAGTTCCTCCCGCCCGAGGACCGCGCGGCCTGGGACGCGGCCGCCGCCGGCTTCCCGGACCTGACCCTCGCCCTCGACCGCGCGCTGCCGGACGTCGACCCGGACGCCGTACGGCAGTGGCTGGCCGGGAACGAGGCCCGTCACGGAACCCCCTCGCAGCCGCTGCTCTCCTTCTACGTGATCCCGCTCCCCGCCGACGCGGCCGAGCGGGTCGCCCCGGTCGTCGACGCCCTGCCCTTCGTCGAGCACGCCTACGTCGAGCAGCGGGCGGTCCTTCCGTCGGTCACGCCGGACGACCCGCTGGTCGTCGGTCAGGGGTATGTGGGCGCGGCACCGTCCGGGGTGGACGCGCTGCACACCTGGGCGCTGCCGTTCACCGACGGCAGCCAGGTCCGGTTCGTCGACGTCGAGTTCGGCTGGCAGCTCACCCACGAGGACCTCGTCGACACGGCGGGCGTCAACCGTGTCACGGTGCTCCCCACCGGGGCCGTGTCCACCGAGTCGTCCCTGGTCGACCACGGGACGGGCGTCCTCGGCATCGTGATGGCGACGGACAACGACAAGGGGGTGCTCGGGCTGGCGCCGAACGTCACGGCGTCGGTCGCCCCGGTGCTCTCCCCGGCCGGTGCCCTGCAGGTCGCCGTGGCGCTCACCGTGATCGGCACGGCCCCCGGCATCGGAGACGGAGCCGTGGTCCTGCTCGAGCAGCAGGACGTCCAGCACCGGCCGATCGAGACGGACCTCTTCGTCCAGCTGGCCGTGCTGGAGCTGACCAGGAAGGGCGTCACGGTCGTCGAGGCCGCGGGCAACGGCTTCGGCGACGGAGTGGACCTGGACACCTTCGTCGCGCCCGGGCACCTGTTCGACTCCGGCCGGATCCTCGACCGCAACGACACCACCGGTGCCTTCTTCGACAGCGGTGCCGTCGTGGTGGCCGCGGCGACCTCCGCGCACCCGCACACCCGCGCGCACTTCCCCACCGAGAGCTCCAACCACGGCAACCGTGTCGACTGCTTCGCGTGGGGGGAGAACATCCTGACGACGTCGGCGCTGCTGAATCCGGCGACGAACCAGCCGTACCGTACGGATTTCGGCGGCACCTCGGGGGCCTCTGCGATCGTCGCCGGGGCCGCGCTGGTGCTGCAGAACCTGCGGCGCTCGGTCATCGGCGACTTCCTGACGCCGCAGCGGCTGCGCGAACTGCTGAGCGACCGCGGCCTCAATACCCGGCCCGCGCCCGGGGACGACGGCCGGATCGGCGTGATGCCGGACCTGGCCGCCCTGGAACCGGTGGTGCGGACGCCCTGATCGGGCGCGGAGCGGGCCGCCCCGGCGGCACCCGGCGGGCGCCGGACCGTCACTGCTTGGCGCCGAAGTCCTGGGTCCACCACGGCCCGCCGGACCCCTTGTGGATGCCCACGCCGATGTCCTTGAAGGCGCAGTTGAGGATGTTGGCCCGGTGGCCGGGGCTGTTCATCCAGGAGTTCATCACCGACTCCGGGGTCTGCTGGCCCTGGGCGATGTTCTCCCCGTAGGTGGACCAGCGGTAGGCGGCGGCGGTGATGCGTTCGCCGGGCCCGGCGCCGTCCGGGTTGGTGTGGTCGAAGAAGCGGCGGGCGGCCATGTCGTCGGAGTGGGCCTGCGCCGCGTCGCGCAGTTGCGGGTCCTCCGCGAGCGGGCCGCAGCCGGCGGCTGCCCGCTCCTTGTTGACGAGCGCGATCACCTGTGCGGCCGTGCCGGAAGGGGCCGCCTGCGTGCGCGGTGCGGTGGACGGCGTACGGGTCGGCCGGGCCGATGCCCTCGGGACCGGTCTGCTCGTGCTCGGGCGGGGGCTGCGGGAGGCCTTCGGCTTCTTCGACTTGGACGCGGAGGGAGACGGGGACGGGGAGGCCGACGGCGCGCTCTCGCTCGGGGTGCCGGTCGCGGAGAGGTCCGCGACGGAGGCGTCCGCGGTCCGCGTCGCCCGCTCGCTCTCGCCGTCGGGCTGCATGCCGAAGTACCACCCGCCGCCGGCCACGCAGGCGGCGACCAGGGCGCCCGCGACGGCCCGGCGTCGCACGCGCCGGCGTCGGCGGGCGGCGCCGCGGCCGGCGGCTCGCGCGCCCGTGGAAGCCTGCGCCGCCGGGCCGCCCGCCGGTCCACCGCGGGCTCCGGCCGCGTCGAGCGGGGTGGCCGAGCCGGCCACGGCTGCTCCGGAGACGGCGCGCACCTTCGCGAGCAGCGCGGGCGACGCAGCCACCAGCGCCAGGCCGGCCAGCAGGCCCTCCGCGGGCATCAGCCCGCTCCACAGGCCGGAGCAGCGCGCGCAGCCGCGGGCGTGCCGGGCTATGCGCTTGCGCCACAGCGCCGAGGGCCGGCCGTCCCAGGCCGCCACCACGGTCCGCAGCTCCTCGCACGGCGGCTGGGCGTCGAGCGCCCGGACGACCACGCGGGCGGCCTCCAGCTGCGCCTTCATCCGCTGCACCCGGACCGCGGTGTGCTGGGGGGAGAGCTCCAGGGCCCCGGCCACCTCCGGCCGGCTCAGTTCACCGGCGCACTCCAGCCACCACAGGGACAGCAGTCCCCGGTCGTCGGGTTCGAGCCAGCGGGTCGCCCGGGCGGTCTCCTGGCGCTGGCCGGACAGCTGGAGCCGGACCAGCGTCAGGTCCACGAAGTCGGCGCCCGGGTCAGCGAGTTCCGCGGCCTCCTCCACGGCGCCCGGAGCGGCCTGCCGGTCCTGCCAGTGCGTCCGGACCTGGTTCATCGCGATCGCCACGAGCCAGGAGCGGAAGCTCTCGGGAGCGCGCAGGCCGTCGAGGGAGTCCAGGGCCCGGAGCATGGTGTCCTGCACCACGTCGTCCACGTCCACCGAGCCGTTGAGGGCCCGTCCCACGATGTTGTAGACGAGCGGCAGGTGCGCGGCCACCAGGGCGTCCTGAGCCTCCGGGTCGCCGGCCCGGGCGGCGGTCACCAGTGCCGCGAGCTCGCCCCTGTCCTGTGTACTCATACAAGCTTCCCTGTCCTCGACGCCGAACGGTGCTGTCCGATACCTGGGAGACCGCCGAGGGGGTCCCGGATAACAGTTCCTCGGACATTCGTTCTGCGAGAGGTTCACCGCAGGGGGCCGCGACCGCAATGAAGACGGTCACACCGTGGGCCGGGCACGGGGGCGGACACGGGTCCGGGCCGGCCCGTGGGGGCCGGCCCGGATGAGGTGCGTGCGGTCGGATCAGACGAGGTCGAACCGGTCGAGGTTCATGACCTTGTCCCAGGCGGCGACGAAGTCCTTCACGAACTTCTCCTTCGCGTCGTCGCTCGCGTAGACCTCGGCGAGGGCGCGCAGCTCGGAGTTCGAGCCGAAGACGAGGTCGGCACGGGTGCCGGTCCACTTGACCTCACCCGTGGCGGCGTCGCGGCCCTCGAAGGTGTTCTGGTCCTCGGACGTCGACTTCCACGTCGTGCCCAGGTCGAGCAGGTTGACGAAGAAGTCGTTGGTCAGCCGGCCCGGGGTGTCGGTGAGGACGCCGAGCTTCGACTGGTCGTGGGTCGCGCCCAGGACGCGCAGGCCGCCGACGAGGACCGTCAGCTCGGGGGCGGAGAGGGTCAGCAGGTTCGCCCTGTCGAGCAGCAGGTACTCGGCCGGGAGGCGGTTGCTCTTGCCCTGGTAGTTGCGGAACCCGTCGGCGGTCGGCTCCAGCGCGGCGAACGACTCGGCGTCGGTGTGCTCCTCGGTCGCGTCGACGCGCCCCGGGGTGAACGGCACCTCGACGTCGTACCCGGCGTCCTTGGCGGCCTTCTCGACGGCGGCCGCTCCGCCGAGGACGATCAGGTCGGCCAGGGAGACCTTCCTGGCGCCGGAGTTGAACTCGCGCTGAATGCCCTCCAGGGTGCGCAGCACCGTCGCGAGCTCGTCGGGGTTGTTCACCTCCCAGCCGCTCTGCGGCTCCAGGCGGATGCGGGCGCCGTTGGCGCCGCCCCGCTTGTCGCTGCCGCGGAAGGTCGAGGCCGACGCCCACGCGGTGGTGACCAGCTGCGAGACGCTCAGGCCCGAGTCGAGGAGCCTGGCCTTGAGGGCCGCGACGTCCTCGGCGCCGATGACCTCGCCCTCGGCCTCCGGCAGCGGGTCCTGCCACAGCAGGGTCTCCTGCGGGACCTCGGGGCCGAGGTACAGCGACTTCGGGCCCATGTCGCGGTGGGTCAGCTTGTACCAGGCCCGCGCGAACGCGTCCGCGAACTGGTCGGGGTTCTCCAGGAAGCGGCGGGAGATCGGCTCGTAGATCGGGTCGAAACGCAGCGACAGGTCGGTGGTGAGCATCGCCGGGGCGATCTTCTTCGAGGGGTCGTGGGCGGCGGGTACGGTGCCCTCGCCCGCGCCGTCCTTCGGCTTCCACTGGTGGGCGCCGGCCGGGCTCTTGGTGAGCTCCCACTCGTAGCCGAAGAGGATCTCGAAGAAGCTGTTGTCCCAGCGGGTGGGCGTGTTGGTCCAGGTGACCTCCAGGCCGGAGGTGATGGCGTCAGCGCCCTTGCCGGTGCCGTACGTGCTCCTCCAGCCCAGGCCCTGCTCCTCCAGCGGGGCGGCCTCGGGGTCCAGGCCGACGCTCTCCGCGGGGCCCGCGCCGTGGGTCTTGCCGAAGGTGTGGCCGCCCGCGATCAGCGCGACCGTCTCCTCGTCGTTCATCGCCATCCGGCGGAACGTCTCGCGGATGTCGCGGGCCGCGGCGATCGGGTCCGGGTTGCCGTTGGGGCCTTCCGGGTTGACGTAGATGAGGCCCATCTGGACCGCGCCGAGCGGGTTCTCCAGCTCGCGGTCGCCGGTGTAGCGCTGGTCGTCGAGCCAGGTGGTCTCAGGGCCCCAGTACACGTCCTCCTCGGGCTCCCAGACGTCCTCGCGGCCACCGCCGAAGCCGAAGGTCTCGAAGCCCATCGACTCCAGGGCCACGTTGCCGGCGAGGACCATGAGGTCGGCCCAGGAGATGTTCTGGCCGTACTTCTTCTTGACCGGCCACAGCAGGCGGCGGGCCTTGTCGAGGTTGGCGTTGTCGGGCCAGCTGTTGAGCGGGGCGAAGCGCTGCTGGCCGGCGCCGGCGCCGCCGCGGCCGTCGCTGATCCGGTAGGTGCCGGCGCTGTGCCAGGCCATCCGGATGATGAGCGGGCCGTAGTTGCCGAAGTCGGCCGGCCACCAGTCCTGCGAGGTGGTCAGCACCTCCGCGATGTCCCGCTTCACCGCCGGGAGGTCGAGGGACTGGAAGGCGGCGGCGTAGTCGAAGTTCTCGCCGAGGGGGTTGGCCACGGCGGGGTTCTTCGCCAGGATCTTCAGGTTGAGCCGCTCCGGCCACCACTGGCGATTGCCGCCGCCCTGCGTCGGATGGGGGGCGCGCCCGTGCGCGACCGGGCAGCCACCTCCGCCCTCCGCCTTCGCGTCCGTGACGATTGCATCGTGGTTCTCAGACATGGGAATCCTTCCGAACTGGGCGGATCACAAAGCTCAGGAACTGCGCGCGGTGGAACAGGCGGGGCACAGGCCCCAGTAGATGACCTCGGCCTCGTCTATCGAGAAACCGTGGTCGTCGGACGCGGTCAGGCAGGGCGCCTCGTCGACCGCGCAGTCGACGTCGGCGACGACGCCGCACGTCCGGCACACGACATGGTGGTGGTTGTCCCCGACACGCCCCTCGAACCGGGCGGGACTGCCGGCCGGCTCGATGCGGCGCACGAGTCCCGCGGCGGTGAGCGCGTGGAGGGCCTCGTACACGGCCTGGAGGGAGACATGGCCCACACGGTCGCGCACGCCGGAGGCGATCGCCTCGACGCCGAGGTGGTCCCCCGCCCGGACGGTCTCCAGCAGCGCGACACGGGCGGCCGTCACCCGCAGGCCGGCCCCGCGCAGGGCTTCTGCGGTGGTCGGATTCCGGGGTTCGGTCATGGGGCCGAACCTACCTCCCTAAACACGAACGACACAAGAAAGCGAGACATACAAGTTTGGCGCTCGTGTACCGCGCGCTCGGAGATTCACCTCCGTGCGCCCCCCACGTCCGGAAACGACCGGGCGCGCCGGTTCGTCGGACGGGGTGAGCCCAGGGGGACACGGCCGGAAGAGGGCCGTGCGGGTGCGGAGGGGGCGTGCCATGAGGTCTGTCGACGGGGTGCGGGGCCGGGGGCTGCGGGGCGCGGTCCTGACGGCGCTGCTGCTCCTGGGGCCGGCGGCTGCGCCGGACGTGGCCGCGGCGAGCGGGGCCGTGCCCGCCGCGAGCGGGGTCGCGGCGGACGCCACACCGGGGCCGTCAGGTGCGGCAGTGTCGCCCTCGCTCACGCAGCCCACCCCGCGCCCGACGGGCACCGCGACCGACGACACGCCCCCGCCTCCGCCACCACCCCCTCCGCCTCCCCCGCCTCCCCCGCCTCCCGAACCGTCATTGGCGCCCTCCGGCGCCCGGGTGCCGCAGGGCGGCTCGCTGACGGTGACCGGCGCGGACTTCGACTGCGCGCCGGGACCTGGCGCCGCGGGGCCGCTGACGTTCTCCGTGGGGGGTCAGGAGGCGGTGAGCCTCACGGCCGACGACGGCGGACGCTTCACGCACACCGTCGTGGTGCCGGTGGCCGCGGCTCCGGGGTCGTACGAGATGACGGCGCGCTGCACCGCCATGGACACGGGCGTCGCCCGCGCCGCCTTCGAGGTCGTCGGGACGCCGCGGCCCCACCCGCGCCTCTCCCTCTCGGCCGGCTCCGGGCCGCCGGGGACGCGGCTCACCGTCACCGGCACCGGGTTCCGCTGTGACGAGGGGGTTGCCGTGGACGTCCTCTGGGACGGCGAGCCCGTCGACCGCGCGACACCGGCCGAAGACGGCACCGTCGCCGGCGGCCTCTCCGTGCCGACCGGGGCCGCCGAGGGGGAGCACGAGGTGACCGCGGACTGCGGCAGCCCGGGGGACGTCCGCGCGTCGCGGACCTTCACCGTCGAACCCCGGCCCGTCACGGGGCCGCCGGAGGAAGCCCGCGAGGTCACCATCCACCTGACCGGCTACCCGGCCGTGTGCACGCGCGGTGCCGTCGTCATCGGCGGCCGCGGGCTGGACACCTGGCTGGACGCAGGCTCGGAGCAGGGCGCCGCCGCTGCCGGGCACTGGGAGTTCATCGACCTGCACGCCCGCATCCCCGGCGACCTGAAAGGCCGCCGGCCCGTGGAGCTGGACTGCGCGAACCGCCGCCGGGAGAAGGCGGGGGACATCACCCTGCCCACCACCGACCCGCTGACCGTGTTCGCGCTCCCCCGGGGAACCGCCCCACCGCGCGAGGGGACGACGGGGCCGACTGCACCCCCGCCCACCAGCAGCGGGCCGCCGGAAGGCCACGCCCGCGGTCCCGGCCCGTCCCAGGACTCCGGCACCGGCACCGACTCCCCCACGGCCACCGCTTCCGGCGGGCCCGACCGGACCGGCCACGGCAAGGACGGCCACGGCCGCCGGACAGCGGCCCCGGCCGTCCCGCCCGCGGATCTCGTCGACTCCCTGCGCACCCCGGCCGACGTCTCGTGGACGCTGAAGGACCTGGCCGGGTCGGCCGGCATGGCCGCCTGGTTCCTGGTGCTGGTGCTCCTCCTGGAGCGGGCCTTCCCCTCCCAGCTCGCGGACAACGCGCTGGGCCGCTGGTGGCGGCACCGTCGGGCGACCCGGCACGCACTGGCACGGCCGGCGAGGGTGCCCGGATGGCTCCGGATGGGCGCGTTCGCCCTGCTCGGCGGTTCCCTGGCCGTCTGGGCGGACGCCCGCACCGGCCTGAGCCGGCCCACCGCGGTCAAGGCCGTCGGCGCCGCCGTGGGGATGCTGCTCGTCCTGATGACCTACGAGAAGACCAAGGACTCCCTGATACGCCCGGCCCGGACCGGGATCCGGGCCGAACTGCGGGTCGTGCCCGCGGGCCTGCTGCTCGCGGCCGGCATGACGGCGCTGTCCAGGTTCCTGGAGTTCCCGGTGCCCTACGTCTACGGCCTGGTCGCCGTCTACATGGTGGTCGGCGCCGGGCGCCCGGACCCCGGGAACACCCGCGACGGGATGCCGAGGGGCCAGGCGGTCCTGCTCGGCGGCGTGTGCGTGCTGGCCGCCGCGGTGCTCGTCTGGGTGCTGGGCGCGCCACTGGTCGAGGCCGCGCGGGCGGAGCACGCGGCGCCCGGCAGCCTGCGTCACGTGGCCGCGTACACCGTCGGCCTGACCGTCGTCGCCGGCATCGAGGTGGTGGTGTTCGGGCTGCTTCCGCTGTCCGGCATGGACGGGCACGCCCTCAAGCACTGGAACAAGCCCGCCTGGTACGCCCTTTACCTGACGGGCCTGACCTTCTTCTTCCACGTCCTGCTGCACAGCCTCCATCCCGGCACGGGATCCGGCCTCGCGGCGGGTCCGGACCTGCGCTGGTGGACCGTCGCCGTGGCCACCGGGCTGTTCCTGGCGGCCTGGGCCTGCTCGCTGGCCCTGCGGTGGTACGTGGCCCGTTGTGAGCGCGGCGGCCCGGCGCCCGCCTGACGGAACGGCGGCTCCGCCGTCGCCGCACGCACGCGCCCGGCGGCGCCTCGCGGGACCGGCCGGGCGGCTATCCGTCGGCCTGCTGGTGGAAGTGCAGGGAGATGGAGCGCAGGACGTCGGCGGCGGAGACGTCGGTGCGTCCGGCGTCGTGGACCTCGGCGAGCTGGACGAAGGCGAAGGCGAAGCAGGAGGCGATCTGCACGATGGCCGGGCCCAGTTCCTGGGTGACGATGTCCGCGACCTCGCGGGCGCTCGCGTCGGCGGGCAACTGGATACGGGGCAGCATCTCCTCCAGGAGCGAGGCGACCGCCCCGGTCTGCCGGATGGTGGCGTCGGGATTCTCGCGGACCTGGCGGCGCACCTCGAGCGCCTCGGTGAGGATGCCGACGACCCGCTGCATGCTCTCTCGCTGCTCCATGTGGGCAGCCTAAGTGAGTCGGGCGCGGGTGGTCCCGGGTGGGAACGCGCTTCGGCCCCGCCCGGGCGGGCCGGGCGGGCCGGGCGGGCCGAGGGAACGCGACCCCGGGCCGGGTTACCGCTGCGCGGGCCTGCGGCGGCGCATCCACCGGGTCAGGGTCGTGCCGGTGGCGAGGAGGACGGCCGCCAGGACGGACCAGAGGGCGATCTGGGTTCCGGTGTCGGCGAGGCCGCCTCCGCCCGCGTCGTCCGTGGGCGGGCGCGGGAGCGGGGCTCGGCGCGGCGGTGTCACCGGTGGACGGCCGCGGCGTGGGGGTGCCGGTGGGGCGAGCGCTGGGCGGCGCCGGACGGCGTGCCGGTGCCGGAGGGCGTGGGGCTCTGGGTCGGCTTGCCCCCGCCGCCGGAGCCGGTCCGCCCGGACCCGTTGCCGCCGAGGTAGGAGATCTCGGTGTTCCGGTAGGAGGTCTCGGCCTTAACGGAGGTCTTGGTGGTGGTGTCCAGCCGCGGGTGCTCGACGGTGAACTCGGCGCGGCCGATGTTGCGCTTGGACGCCTTGGAGAAGTCGGCGCCGCCCATCACGCGGGTCTTGTTCTCCCCGTTCACCTCGCACGGGCAGCGGTAGTCGCCCTTGGCGCAGGACTTGATGCAGTCGTCGTAGGTCCCCCCACCTGGGCCGGCCGCACTTCCGGGACAGGGACTTCCTGTATCCGCTGGGGGCGCCGAACCGGCTCTTCGCGCGGACCGACGAACTCGACCACCCGGTGGACGCCCACCTCGTCGACGTACTGGACGTCATGGCCGGCGCGGGCGAGGAACAGTCAGCCGCTCGCCCGCACTATTCGAACACGTGATCACTTCTTCGTGCGAAGTCTCACGCCGGCCCATGACCGGACGAGGGGCGAAGTAGCGCTAGATTGATCACCATGAGCGACAACGTGTACTTCGACATCACCATCAACGACGAGCCCGCCGGGCGGATCGTGTTCCGCCTCTTCGACGACGTGGTGCCCAAGACCGCCAAGAACTTCCGTGAGCTTGCCACCGGCGAGCACGGTTTCGGGTACGCCGGTTCGACGTTCCACCGGGTCATCCCGAGCTTCATGCTCCAGGGCGGTGACTTCACCCGGGGTGACGGCACCGGCGGCAAGAGCATCTACGGCGAGAAGTTCGCGGACGAGAACTTCAACCTCAAGCACGACCGTCCGTACCTGCTGAGCATGGCGAACGCGGGCCGGAACACCAACGGCTCGCAGTTCTTCGTCACCACCGTCGTGACGAACTGGCTCGACGGCAAGCACGTCGTCTTCGGCGAGGTCGTCGAGGGTCAGGACATCGTCGACAAGATCGAGGGCCTCGGCAGCCAGAGCGGCACGCCCAAGGCGAAGGTCACCATCGCGGCCAGCGGGACCGTCTGACGTCACCGCCCCCGGTGCTGGGCTCCCGGCCCAGCACCGCGACGGGCCCGCGAGTGCCGTGACACACCGCCGGCTAACGGTGTTCGGGGTTCTCGAAGTCGTGACGGCAGCCGGCGTCCCAGGCGCTGCGCTGGTTTCCGTAGGCGGCGATGCCGCCTGCGTCCTTGAGCATCCGGGCCAGGTGCAGCAGGTTCCACGTCATGAACGTGGTGTTGCGGTTGGTGAAGTCGTTCTCCGGGCCGCCCGAACCCGGGTCGAGGTAGGACGGGCCGGGGCCCGCCTCGCCGATCCACCCCGCGTCGGCCTGCGGCGGGATGGTGTAGCCGAGGTGCTGGAGGCTGTAGAGCACGTTCATGGCGCAGTGCTTGACGCCGTCCTCGTTGCCGGTGATCAGGCAGCCGCCCACCCGCCCGTAATAGGCGTACTGCCCCGCGTCGTTGAGCAGGCTGGAACAGGCGTAGAGACGCTCGATCACCCGCTTGGTCACCGAGCTGTTGTCGCCCAGCCAGATCGGCCCGGCCAGCACCAGGATGTCGGCGGCCAGCACCTTCTCGTACAGCCCCGGCCAGGCGTCGGTCCGCCAGCCGTGTTCGGTCATGTCCGGCCACACGCCGGTGGCGATGTCCTCGTCCACCGCGCGCACCACGTCGACGTGGACGCCCTCCGCCGTCATGATGCCGGTGCAGCGGTCGATGAGTCCCTGGGTGTTGCTGCGCTCGGGCGACCGCTTGAGCGTGCAGTTGAAGACGAGGGCCCGCAGGTCGTCGTAGTGCGCGGGCGGGACCTCGGCGGTCGGTGGCTGGGCGGTCACGAGCCCTCCTGGAGTTCGTCCCACCGTGCCGGTCACGGTGGCGCGGGACCCCATGGTGCTGGCCGTTCCCCCGTCGTGGCCGCCGCGGCGCCGCCGGCCGGCGACAACCACCCCGACAGCCGAAGCGGCGCCGGCCGGCGCGGCGGTGCGGTGTGGGGGCAGTGTGTGGGACAGCGGCCGCGGCCCGGGGCCGGTCAGGCCGGGAGCACCGGGTTGAGGCGTACCGCCAGCAGGGCCACGTCGTCGCGTCCGTCCGGGGGCAGGCGGTCGAGCAGCTCGGCGCAGGTCTCCTCGGGGTCGCCGGAGGTCTCGCTCACGACCGTGGCGAGCGAGTCCAGGGACCGCTGGAGGTCCTCGTGGCGGCGCTCGATCAGTCCGTCCGTGACCAGCAGGACGAGGGTCCCCGGGGCCGCGGTGATCCGCCGCGCGGGCGGGTGGGTCAGGCCGAGCCCGAGCAGGGGTCCGTGCTCGGTCACATAGGAGATCGTGCCGTCCGGGTCGCGCAGGAGAGGCGGGAGGTGACCGGCGTTCGCCACGTGGAGGGTGTCCGAGCCGAACTCGATCAGCATGACGCACAGGGTCACGGTGGCGCCGGGCTCCACGGCGGTGAGCAGGTGGTCGAGCCGGGAGAGGACGACCTCGGGCGGGTGCCCCTCCGCGGCGTACGCCCGCAGCGCGTGCCGTACCTGTCCCATCACCATCGCCGCGTCCAGCGAGTGCCCCGCGACGTCGCCGACGGCCACGACGAGGCCGGCGGGCGTGCTGATCGCCTCGTAGAAGTCGCCCCCGATCTCGGTGTGTTCGCTCGCCGGCAGATAGCGCACGGCGAGGTCTGCGCGGGCCGTCTCCGGCAGGCTCTCGGGAAGGAAGCTCCGCTGGAGGGTGAGCGCGAGGGCGTGCTCCTCGCTGTAGCTGCGCAGCGCCTCCAGGGCGAGCGCGGCGGCCTGGGTGAGCTGGGCGAGCAGTTCGTCGTCGTCCGCGGTGGTGACGGCGTCCGCGGGGGTGACGATGACGACCGGCGGCCGCTCGGGCTTCGCCCGGCCGACGACGGTGCGGCGGCGGGCCGGGGCCTCCAGGCCGGGCGGCAGGCACGGCAGCGCGGGGTGGGCGGTGCGCACGACCCGCGCGCCGATCTGCTCGCGCCGGGACACCGGATTCCAGGCCGGCATCGGATGGACCTGCGGCTCGGCGGGGTGCGCGGTGGCGTCGTCGTGCCAGGTGTGGGCGACCAGGGTGGTGCCCTGGGGGGTGGTGAGTACGGCGGCCACCTCGCAGCGGAAGATGGCCGCCGCGCCCTGGGCCGTCACCCGGACCAGTTCGTGCGCGTCCGCGGCGCTGTACAGGGCGAGGGTGGCGCAATTGAGCAAGTGAAGCCGCTCCGCGAGGAGTTCGGCGCGGCGGCGGGCCCGGGTGTAGCGCAGGGTCGCGGTGACGGTGGCGAGCAGCTCGTCGGGCGCGGTCGGCTCGACGAGGTAGGCGTCCGCGCCCCGGTACAGGCCCTGCGCCCGGTCGTTGACGGTGATGGCCGACGCGGAGATGTTGATCACCGGGACGGCGGCGGTAACCGGGTTGCCCTTGATGTGCTCGCACACCTCGAATCCGGTCATGTCCGGCAGCCGTACGTCGACGATGGCGATCTCGGGCAACCGGTCCGGGCGGTCGAGCAGTTCGAGCGCGCGCGTGCCGTCCTCGGCCTCGGTGACCTCGTGCCCGGCCCGCCGCAGGGTGGTCGCCATGACGTAGCGGTTGGTCGGGTCGTCGTCGACGACGAGGATGTGTGCCGGACGGTGGTCCTTGTCGGGTCGCTGGGTCATCTTTCCTCGGGCCTGGGCGGCGTGGGTGGTGGGGCGGTGTCGGACTGCCGGACGGGTGGTGCCGGCGGGGAGTCCACGGCGGCGGCGAGGTCGGCGGCCGTGAGGCGGGACTTGTTCAGGACCGCGCGGGCGTGGGCGAGCCGCGTGTGGTCCACGTCGGCGGGGTCGAGCGCGGTGAGGACCACGACGGGAACGCCGCGGGTCGCCGGTTCCCCCGCCAGCAGCCGCTGGACCTCGTATCCGTCGGGGCCGGGCATGTTGAGGTCGAGGAGGACGGCGTCCGGCTGCTCCCGCGCGACGGTCGCGAGGGCGCGGCCGCTGTCGGTGAGGACGGTGACGGACCCGGTGAGCCGGTCGAGGAGCGGGCGGAGCCCGGCCAGGAACGCCTCGTCGTCGTCGACGACCACGACGGACCGCCAGAGCCAGGCCGGGGAGCGGTTCTCCTGCCCCGGTTCCGTCCGCGCGGGCCCGGTGCCCTCGGCGTCGGGTGCGGGCTTGGGGAGGTGGGCGGGGATCTCGACGGTGACGCGGGTGCCGCGGCCGATCTCGCTGTCGAGGGTGAGCGTGCCGCCGATCAGTTCGGTCAGCCGGCGGGCGTAGGGCAGTCCGAGGCCGGTACCGGCCCGGCCGCGCTGATGCGGTCCGCGGACCTGGTAGAACTCCTCGAAGACGCGCTCCAGGTCGTCGGCCGGTATGCCCACTCCGGTGTCCTGGATCCGGAAGACGAAGCGGGCGCCGTCGTCGTGCTCGCGCTCCTCGACGTCCAGCGCAACCGTGCCCTCGGCGGTGAACTTCAGCGCGTTGGACAGGACGTTGCGCAGGACGCGGGTCAGCATGACCTCGTCGGTGCACAGGGGGTGCAACTGGGCGTGGTCGGGGATGTCGAGGGTCACCCCGGGTCGTGCGGTGCCCTGGAGGGTGCCCCGCAACTGGTGCAGCAGCGTCCGCAGGTCGGTGTCGACCGGGTGCGGCTCCAGGCGGCCGGACTCGGCCTTGGCGACGTCGAGCAGCTCGTCCACCAGGGCCAGGAGGGTGCTGCCCGACGTCTGGACGAGGGCGACCTGCCGGCGCTGCTCGGCCGTCAGCGGGTCCGCGCCGGGACCGAGCAGCAGCCGGGCCAGCGCGATGACGGAGTTCACCGGCGAGCGGAGCTCGTGGCTGACGTTGGCCCAGAAGCGGGTCCGGTACTCGCCCGCGAGTTCCAGCTGCCGTGTCTTGTCCTCCAGTTCCGCGTAGAGCGCGACGACGCCGCTGTTGGTCTCCTCCAGTTCGGCGGCCAGTTCGGAGTACAGCGCCAACACGCCCGCGTTGGTCTCCTCCAGTTCGGCGTTCAGCCGCTGCAGTTCCTCCTGCTGGGCCTGCGACTCCTCCAGGGCGGCGAGGAGCTGGCGGTTCTGCGTGCGCAGGGTGTCGATCAGGTCCGCCGCCCCCTCGACCCCGGCGAGCCGGGCCCGTACCGCGTCGGCGAGTTCGGCGGCGGACGGCCCGAAGGCGGGAGCGTGCTGTGCGAGGACCAGTTCGTGGCGGCGGCCGTCCGCGGAGAGCAGGCGGCAGTCGTCGAGCAGCCGGGTGCCCGCGGTCAGCAGCGTGGACGGCGGCCGGACGGGGCCGCGCCAGTGGAAACAGGCGGAGAGGGCAACGGTGTCGGTGCCTTCGAGGCAGAGCCGCGCGGTCAGCCCGGGTGCGCCGAGCAGGTTCTCCCCGGCCTCGCTGACCACGGTGGCCAGGCGGACCAGGGGAGCGCCCGTCAGGCCCACGGCCCGGCACGCCGACTGGCAGCAGCGGCGCAGGGTGACCACGTCGCGCGCTTCCCGCAGTGCGATGGTGATCAGTTCCCGGGCGGACGGTTCGGCGTTCACGGCTGCCTGTGCACGGCCACGACGATGCCTGCGTCGTCGCGGCGTACGGCGACCTGGTTCAGGATCTGCGCGGCGACCAGCGAGGGGTCGTGGGCGAGCAGACCGGGAAAGTCGGAGGGCTTCCAACGGTCGCTGAGGCCGTCGGAGTGCATGACCAGCGCGGCGCCGGGCGGGAAGCCCGCGTCGAAGGTGCGCAGGCGCGGCAGGTGACTTCCGACGATGCCCGGCATGGACAGCAGCCCGCTGCGCCCGTCGCGGCCGGCGACCAGCGCGGTGATGTTGCCGACCCCGCACAGCTCCACGCGGTGCCGGACGAGGTCGACGAGGGCGATCGCCACCGCCGCACCGCGGCTCCCGCGCAGCGCGTGGTGGATGTCCTGCAGCACGGCGGCGGGCTCGGTTCCACGGCTGTCGCGGAACGCGCCTCTGGCCAGGTCCCCGACCCGGGCGGCCAGCGGTCCGTGGCCGAGACCGTCGCACATGAGCAGCAGGAGGGCGTCGGAGGAGTCCCCGGCCGCGGTGCGCACGGCCCAGGTGTCGCCGCACACCTGCTCGCCGCCGATCGGCCGGGTCAGGCCTGCGGTCTCCACCGGGTCCGGCGCCGGGCCGCCGGCCCAGAAGCGTGCGAGGACGACCGTGCCGCGGCCGCGCAGGGAGTGCACGCCGAAGGCGTCGGCCAGACGTCCGATGGCGCCGAGGCCGATGCCCAGGCTGCCGGAGCCGGACGTCCCGTCGCGCAGGGCGCCCTGGATGTCGTCGATGCCGGGGCCGCTGTCGACGGACAGACACTCCACGGCGGCACGGTCGCGGGAGCGGACCACGCGCAGGACGAGGGCGCCGTCCTCGGCGTGCTTGAGGAGGTTGGTCGCCATCTCCGTGACGCACAGTTCGACCCGGGCGACGCGCTCCTCGGAGAGGCAGATGTCCCGGGCGAACTGCCCGGCCTGGCGGCGCGCGGCCGCCGCGAGGGCGACGTCGGTGCGCAGCCAGCACACCTCGCCGGCCTCGGTGAGGAGGGTTGCGTTCACCGTCCCCACTTCACAATGCGCACCGTGGTGCCCCCAGGTCCCGACTCGATGTGGAACTCGTCGACGAGCCGCTTGGCGCCGCTGAGACCGAGTCCCATGCCGTTGCCGGACGTCCAGCCGTCGGTGAGCGCCAGATCGACGTCCGGTATGCCCGGCCCCTGGTCCTGGAACTCAACGAAGATGCCGGCCCGGCCCGCGTCGTCGACGACGGCCGCGCGCACCACACCGCCGCCCCCGTAGATCAGCATGTTGCGGCCGAGTTCGCTGGCGGCGGTGACGAGTTTCGTCTGGTGGACCAGCGACAGGCCGCTGCGCTGGGCGAGGGTGCGCACCATCTGCCGTGCCGTGACCACGTCGCCGCTGCTGGCGACGGGCACCGCTTCCGCTGTGGTGCTCGTCGCGCCATAGTCCTTCATGCGCTGCCCGCGGTGTCCGCGGTGAGACGCCGCAGGAGCCACAGGCCGCGCTCGAGGTTGAGCGCGGTGCGGACGCCCTTCAGGGAGAGGCCGAGTTCGACGAGCGTCATCGCGACGGCGGGCCGCATGCCGACGACGATCGTCTCCGCGCCGAGCAGGCGCGAGATGGAGGCGTTGGTGGCCAGCATCCGCCCGACGAAGGAGTCGACGATCTCCAGGGCGGAGATGTCGATGACGACGCCCTTCGCGCCGGTGTCGACGATGCGGCGGGACAGGTCGTCCTGGAGGTCCATCACCATCTGGTCCTCCAGGTCCGTCTGGATGGAGACCAGTAGGATGTCGCCGATCTTGAGAACGGGGACGCGGTTGGTCACAGCAGGCCCCGCACGTCGTCGGCGCCGTCGCGGGCGACTTCGTTCAGCGCCTGGCGCAGCGCCTCGGACAGCGAGGCGTTGGTGGGGATGTCACCGAACTCGATACCGAGGGCCACGATGGTCTGGGCGATCTGCGGCCGGATGCCCGAGATGGTGCACTGCGCGCCCATCATGCGGGCGGCGACGACGGTCTTCAGCAGGTGCTGGGCAACCTGGGTGTCCACGGTCGGCACGCCGGTGATGTCGATGATGGCGTGGGTGGAGTTGCTGTCGACCAGGGTCTGCAGCAGCTTCTCCATGACCACCTGGGTGCGCGCGGAGTCCAGCGTGCCCACCAGGGGCACGCCCACGACGCCGTCCCACAGCTTCACCACGGGCGTGGAGAGTTCCAGGAGCTGCTCGGCCTGGGAGGAGATGATCTCCTCGCGGGTCCGGACGTACGCCTCCGTGGTGAGCAGGCTCAGGTCGTCCAGCAGACGGGCGAACTGCAGGTACACCCGGGCGCCCTCGTGGTCGTCCGTGAGGGTCGGCTCCAGCACCTCCTTGAGGGCGAGCACGCTGCGCGCGGTCTCGGTGGGGGTGAAGCCCTGCCGGGCCCGGTTCCGGGAGAGCTCGATCAGCAGGCTGCGCACCTCGCCGAAGGCGTCGCCCCGGCCGGACAGCCCGCCCGCCGCCAGGCCCTGGAGGACGGCCTCGTACAGCTCGCCCAGTTCTCGGCCCAGCTCGGCGACGCTCAGCCGGCCCTGCAGCGCTTCGCCGACGTTCCTGGTCCACTGGCCGAGGAACGTGTCACGCTGCGCCGTCAGTGTCTCGACCAGCAGTTTCGTGTTGCTGTCAGTCGCCACGTCCACCCCATCAAACACTTGATTGAATATGCCATGCAGACGATACGGCAAACGGACGGCTGTACGACGTGGTGCCGCGGGGCCACGGCCGGGCCGACGTGCGGCTCCTCCCCTCCCACCCCTCCCCCGGGCGGCCCCCGCTGCCCGCCGGGCGGGCGCTACTCCCCGACCTCCGGGCGGCCGGCCTGTACATAGCGGAGCCAGGGGTGTACGTCGCCGCTCCCCCGCACGTCGAAGCCCTGATCCTCGACGAGCCGCTCGAGCCGGTCGACGCGGTGGTGCGCCATGGCGTGCCCGAGTCCGGCCAGGACCAGGTGGCGGCCGACGCCGCTGCGGGGCGGCCGGAACTCCACGACCAGCAGGCGTCCGCCGGGCCGCAGCACGCGACGCATCTCACGCAGCGCCTTCGGCCGCAGGTCCTCCGGCAGGTGGTGCAGCATGAGGCTGGTCACGACGGTGTCGAAGGAGGCGTCCGGCAGGTCGAGCGCCTCCGCGATGCCCTCCCGGTACACGCACGGCGCCGCGTCCCGTCCGCCGCCGCCCTTGCGGCGGGCGTGGGCGAGGACGGTCGGCGACGGGTCGACGCCGGTGACCTCCCCCTCCGGCCCGGTCCGCGCGGCCATGCG
The DNA here is from genome assembly GCF_043081525.1 of Streptomyces sp. NPDC014864. Classification (NCBI taxonomy): domain Bacteria; kingdom Bacillati; phylum Actinomycetota; class Actinomycetes; order Kitasatosporales; family Streptomycetaceae; genus Streptomyces; species Streptomyces sp. NPDC014864. Next base: position 265,531 of record NZ_JBIBWT010000003.1, on the reverse strand, counting down.
CCGGGTCAGGTATCCGGTGCCGCATCCGACGTCCAGGACCCGGTCGCCGGGCCGCGCGCCGCTGAGGGCGGCCAGTTCGGTGAAGGCACGCCGCCGTCTGCCGCCGAAGCAGACCTCGGCGCACAGCTCGTAGGCCCGGGCGGGCCCGATCGTCACGCCCGGGGTGTCCGCGCGGGGCTTGCCCTGCATGAGTCTTCCGAGAGACATGAAAGCGTCACTCCCTAACTTAGTCGGGACTAAGTACAGGCCTAACTTAGTCCCGACTAAGAAATGCGGCAAGACCCGCATACGATGTCCGCGTGACCGAGTCCGACGCCCCCACCCCCGCGACCGCCGGCGGCAGCCGGAGGAGGCCGCGCACGCGCATGCCGGCGGCCGAGCGCCGGGCATCGATCCTGGCCGCCGCCACCGAGGTCTTCTCCGAGACCGGCTACCAGCGCGGCAAGGTCTCCGACATCGCCCGCAGGGTCGGGGTCACCGAACCGGTGGTCTTCCAGAACTTCGGCTCCAAGTCAGCGCTCTACCGGGCGGCTCTCGACCACGCGGCGGCCTCGGTGACCGAACGGCTCACCGCGGCCGCCGACGCGGGGCGGCCCGTTCCTGAGGTCCTGGCGGCGTTCCTCGACCCGGCCCACATGGACGACTTCCACCGGCCCGGCGCCCACGGCTTCCTCTTCGCCGACGCGGCCGCCCTCGCGCACGACCCCGCCCTCCACGAGGCCGCGCGCGACATCCACCAGCACTTCGCCGCCGCGCTCGGCGAGCTGCTGCGGCGCGGCCAGCGGGCGGGCGACATCCGCGACGACATCGAGGCGGAGGCCGCGGCCTGGTGGCTGATCTCCCTTCTCGCCGGCCGGTCCTTCCGTGCCGCGGTGGCACCGGACCAGGACGTCCTGGAGGCCGACCTCACCCGGCTGGCGCTGCGCTCGCTGCTGCGTGAGGCGCCGACGGGCGGATGTTCTGGTTGAGGTGGAACAGGTTGGTGGGGTCGTAGGCGTCCTTGACCCGGACGAGCCGTTCGTACACCGCACCGGGATAGGAGGCGCGCACCTTGTCCTGCGCGGCGTCCCCGGTGAAGTTGACGTACATCGCGCCGTGGCCGTGGCGGGCGATGTCAGCGCGGGCCCCGCGGGCCCAGGCGACGTGCGCGTCGAAGTCCGTCGCGTCCGGGGAGCGCGCGATCACGTTGCACAGCACGCTCGCCTCGCGCTGGCTGAACGCCGTGGCCTCCGCGGGTACGCGGGCGAAGGCGCCGCCCAGCTGGTGCAGGTGCACCTCGCTGAAGGGAGTCGGCGTGGCCGCGTGGTGCCGCAGCACCGCGTCGACCGCCGCGTCGGACGGCTCGATGAACGCCGAGGTGAAGTAGTTGTGGGCGCCGGCCGTCCACATGGGGTCCAGCAGGGTCTGCATGCCCAGGTACGGCATCGGGCCCATGAGGTCGGCGATCGGGGTGCCCAGGGCCCGCAGCGGGGCCACGGCCTCCTCGCCTTCCGCCGGGGTGCCCGCGTACATGCCGGCCAGCACCACGACCCGGGTGCCGTGGACCTCCTCCGGGAGGAACGGCAGCGGGGGCGCGGTGGTCATGACCAGCATCGTCGTCAGGTCGTCGGGCGCGTGCGCGGTCAGTTCGCGCCAGCGGGTGACGACCTGCCGGGCCTGTGCGGCGGGGTAGAAGACGAGGCCGCCGAGGATCTGCGGCCCGACGGGGTGCAGCGCGTACTCCAGCGAGGTGACGACACCGAAGTTGCCGCCGCCGCCCCGCAGGGCCCAGAACAGGTCCGGGTTCTCCCGCGCGTCGGCGCGCACCACGCGGCCGTCGGCGGTGACCACCTCGGCCGCCGTCAGGTTGTCGCTGGCCAGGCCGTGGCGGCGCAGCAGCCAGCCCACCCCGCCGCCGAGCGTGAAGCCCGCGATGCCGGTCGACGACACGAGGCCGCCGGTCACGGCGAGGCCGAAGACCTGCGTCTCGTGGTCGAGGTCGCCCCAGGTCACGCCGCCCTGGGCGGCCACCCGGCGGCGTACGGGGTCGACGGTCACGCCCTTCATCGGCGAGAGGTCGATGACGACGCCGTCGTCGCAGGTGGAGAACCCGGCGATGCTGTGGGCGCCGCCGCGCACCGCGACGGGCAGGTCCTGGCTGCGGGCGAACTCCACGGCGCGGACCACGTCCGCGGTCCCGGCGCAGCGCACGACGAGGGCCGGGTGCTTGTCGTGGGTCGCGTTCCAGACCGCGCGGGCCTGGTCGTAGGCGGCGTCTCCCGGGCGGACGACCGTGCCGCGCAGGCCCGCCTCCAGCTCGTTGATGGTGGCGTCCCCCAGGACGCCCCTCGCGGTGTCGATCGACATGGCCGGCTCCTCGGTGGTGAGTGTTCCGCTTCGACACCAAGGACCGTAGGAAGCGTCTCTTAGCACTCACTCAGCAGCCGCTTTGCGGGGCGGTCGGGCCGGCGTCGGCTCGACGACCGCGTTGCGCCCGTGGCCGCGCCCGGTTCAAACCGCCGTTCCCCGCCCGCCACCGCGCGCGCTGGGCGCGCTCTCCGCGAGCCGTGGCCCGGCACGCCACCGGCAGGCGCGACGCGGGCCCGTCGGCGCCCACTCGGCGCTTCTCCGCAACCGAGCCCGGCGTCACTCGGCCGTCGCGCTCTGCGGGTGGGGCAGTGCGCGGCTCAGGGCGGCCGGGCCGCGGGGGTCGCCGAGGCGGGCGAAGAGGTCCTCGGCCCGCGCGGCCGACACCCGGGCGGCGTCGCGGTCCCCCGCCTGCCAGTCCAGCCGTGCCAGCATGAGCGCGACCCAGCCGGCCGCGCAGGGCGACCCGGCGACGTGCTCCAGGCTCCGGGCCCGGGTCAGCAGGGCGCGGGCCTCCTCCGCGTCTCCCGCCGCCCGGGCCACCAGTCCGAGGTGCAGCAGGCTGTTGGTGGCGCCCGGGATGTCGTCGGTCTCCTCGAACCCGGCGAGGGCGCGCGCGACGGCGGACCGCGCGCCGGTGGTGTCCCCCTCGGCCAGCCGGAGCAGGCCGAGGCAGCCGAGGGTGATGCCCTCCTCCCGGCGGTCGCCGAGGCGGCGCCGGAGCGCCAGGGCGGCGTCGAGGTACTCGCGGGCCGCGTCGAAGTCGCCGTGGGCGCGGCAGATGTTGCCGAGGGCGTTGAGTGCCAGGGACTCGCCGTGCGGGTCGGCGAGCGCGCGGAAGCGGTCGGCACCGCGTTCGGCCGCCGTCCGGGCGCCGGCCGGATCGCCGTCCAGGCGCGCCGCCCAGGCGAGCGTGGACAGCACGTAACCGCGGGCCCGGGCCGTGCCGACCGTGCGGCCCCCGAGCACCGTCTCCTCGAAGAACAGCGACACGAGCCGCTCCGACTCGTCCTCCTCCACCACGTAACCCGGAGTCATGACCGGGAAGAAGGGCGACCGTCCCTCCGCCGTCCCGTCGAGCAGCCGCAGGCTCTCCGCGCAGGCCGCGCGGGCCGCCGCCGCCTGGCCGCGGCAGACGGCCCAGACGCCCTCGTGGTGGGCGACGACGGCGAGCACGGCGGGGTCGCCCGCCTCCCGGGCGAGCTCCCGGGCCCGGTCGAGCGCCGTCCGGGCCCGGTCCCAGCCGCCGCGCATCCACAGCAGAACGGCCTGCTGGAAGTGGGCGTACGCGAGGGCCGCCGGGTCATCCCGCCGCTGGTGGATCCCGACGATCTGCGCCCCGAGGTCCTCCAGCGCGGACCCGTCCCCGAGGCGGATCGCCAGCACGCCCTGCCCCATCAGCGCGCGGGCGCGCTGCGGCGTGGGCCGCGGGGCCGCGGCCAGCGTGTCGTCCAGCCACCGCCGCCCCTCCGCCAGGCGCCCGCGTTCGGACCAGAACAGCCGCAGCGCGACCGCCAGGCGCAGCGCGCCGTCCGGGTCGGTGCGCAGCAGCGAGCGCAACGCGGCGCGGAGGTTGCCGTAGTCGGCCTCCAGCTCCAGTGAGGGCGCCCCGGAGATGCCGGTGGGGGGCTCGTGGTCGCGGGCCAGGGCCAGTTCCAGGTAGAAGCGGCGGTGGCGCGCCTCGGTGGCCGGCAGTTCCCCGGCGATCCGCAGGCGCTCGGCCGCAAACTGCCGGATCGTCTCCAGCAGGCGGTAGCGCGCCTCGTCCGGGTGGGGCTCGACCGTCACCAGGGACTTGTCGGCCAGCCGGCCGAGGAGGTCGAGGACCGTCGCACGCGCGGTGCCGTCGGAGCACACCTGCTCGGCGGCGGCCAGCGAGAACCCGCCCGTGAAGACGGCGAGCCGGCGGAACAGGCACCGCTCCTCCTCGTCCAGCAGCCGATGGCTCCATTCCAGGGTCGCCAGCAGCGTCTCCTGCCGGGTGACGCCGTGCCGGCTGCCCCGGCCGAGCAGGGCCAGGGCGTCGTCGAGCCGTTCGGCGATCTGGCGCGGGGCCAGCAGGCGCACCCGGGCCGCCGCCAGCTCCAGGGCCAGGGGCATGCCGTCGAGCCGGAAGCAGATCTGCGCGACGTCGGCGGCGTTGCCCGGCCTCAGCCGGAAACCGGGGGCGGCGTCGGCGGCCCGCTCCACGAACAGCCGTACGGACGCGAAGCGGCCCAGTTCCGGCACGGGCGGCAGCCGGCGCGGGTCCGGCAGGCCCAGGGACGGCACTCGGAAGCAGCGCTCGCCGTAGCTGCGCAGCGGCTCACGGCTGGTCGCGAGCACGGCGATCCGCGGGCAGCGGGCGATGATCGCGGAGACCAGGGCGGCACAGGCGTCGACCAGGTGCTCACAGTTGTCCAGCACCAGCAGCAGCTCCCGGCCGGCGAGCTGGGCGACCAGTGCTTCCCGGGCGTCGCCGGAGGGCGGGAGCTGGAGCCCCAGCACGGCGGCGACCGCGTCCGGTACGAGGTGCGGCTCGGTGAGTGCGGCGAGGTCGACGAACCACACCCCGTCCCGGTGGGTGCCTGTCCGGCGGGCCGCCACGGCGAGCGCGAGCCGGGTCTTGCCGCATCCGCCCGCCCCGGTCAGGGTGAGCAGCCCGCGGCGCCCGAGCAGCGCCTCCACCTCGGTCGTCTCGCGCTCCCGGCCGATGAGGCCGGTCGGCTGCGCCGGCAGGTTGTGCCGGGGCGCCTCCCGCTGTTCCTCCCCGGTGCCGGCGGCGCCGGGCCGCTCCGGCTCCACCTCGACGGAGTCGGCCAGCAGCGCGCGGTAGAGGCTGCGCGTCCGGGGGTCGGGGTCGGCGCCCGTGTCGCGGCGCAGCGCGTCCCGCAGCCGCTCGTAGGCGGCCAGCGCGTCGCGGCGCCGTCCGGCGTCGGCCAGGGCCCCCATCAGGGCGCGCCCGGCGGGTTCGTCCAGAGGGTCCTCGGCGACCAGCACCCGCAGGACGTCGACGGCCTCGTCCGGGCGGTCCTCGCGCCGCAGCGCCTCGGCCAGGCCCAGTCTCAACGCGGTGCGCCGGGTCTCGAGCGCGGCGGCCGCCTCGTCCGTCCAGGGCTCGTACGGGTCCTCGGGGAGCAGTCCCGGTTCGGCCAGGGCGAGCGCGGCCCGGTACCGTGCCGCGGTGCCGTCGTCCGCGGTGAACCGGACCGCCGCCTCGAACTCGTCGAGGTCGACGCGCACCCCGCCCTCCGGGCCGAGCAGCACCAGGTCGTCCCGGAGGACCAGGACGTCCCCCGGTGTCCCCGCGGAGGCCAGCGCACGGCGCGCGGCGTGCAGCACCTGGTGCAGGTTGTTCGACGCGGACGACGGGTCGAGGCCGGGCCACAGGAGGTCGTACAGCTTCTCGCGGTGCATCCGGTGACCCGGTGCCAGGCACAGCACCTTCAGCAGGCTGCGGGCCTTGCGCAGCCGCCACGCCCCGGCGGCCACCGGGCGGTCTCCGACCGCCACCGCGAATCCGCCGAGGAGCCGGATGCGTACCTCATCGGCCATGGTCGTCCTCACGAGCAGGCTACCGCCCGGCCGGTGGCGGGTCCCGCGGTGAGGGCGGGGAGCCTGCTGGGGGGGAAGAGCGCTGGGAGCACGGAAAGCCTGCTGAGGGGGAAGTGCGAGCGCGGGGAGGGCGCGGGGCTCGGAGGCCGCCCCCCGGCGCTGGTTTCCCGTGGAGCAGAGCCAGGGGGCGGGTCAGGAGCCCGATCCGGAACCCACGCACCTTGCTTCGGTGCGGCGGCGGCCCGCGGATGCAGCCGCCGCCGGCTCGGATCATGCTGGGGTCATGCCTCCTGGACCGCCCGTGGTCGTGTACCCGCCCGCCGAGGACGGCGGACGGCGGGTCCGGGTGGGCGACCACTTCTTCGGCATGGCGTACGGGCCGCTGGACGTGGTCGACTTCCTGCGGCGGGCCGGGATCGAGGAGGCCGACCGGGCCTACGTCACGCAGTCGCGGCGGATCGAGTGGCGGGGCGGCGGCCCTGGCGTGTGGGAGCGCCACTACGGCTGACCCGGAGGGGCCGTGGGAGCGCGCGGACCGATCGGAGCCCCCGCCCGATCAGGGCGTTCGACCGCTCAGAGCCCGTGGACGGACCGGAGCCCGCGGACCGATCAGAGTCTGACGACGATCAGGGCGATGTCGTCGCGGCCCCCGCTGGCGACCCCCAGCCGGGCCAGCAGGGTGTCGGCGAGCTGTTCGGTACCGAGTCGGGCGCAGTCGGTGACCGCGTCGGCCAGCCGGCGCAGGCCTTCGTCGATGTCCTCGTTGCGGCGTTCGATGAGGCCGTCGGTGTAGAGCACCAGGGTGTCGCCGCGCTTGTAGTGCACGCTGGCCTGGGGGCGCGGGACGTGCTGCGGGCGGGTGCCCAGGGGCGGGTCGGTGGCCTGGTCGAGCAGTTCGTAGCCGCCGTCGGGGTGGGCGAGGATGGCCGGCGGGTGGCCGGCGGTGCTGTAGGTGATCAGACAGCTGCGGGTGTCGACCATCGCCTTGACCGCGGTGGTGCCGAGGGCCCCCTCGACCGACCGCGCGTACAGGCCGAGCACCTCCAGCGCCTGCGCGGGACGTTCCTGGGCGCGGATGGCGGCGGACAGGGCGCTGCGGAGCATGCCCATGACGGCGGCGGCCTGGAGGCCGTGGCCGATGACGTCGCCGACGGCGAGGGCGAGCCGGTCCGGCGGGATGTCGACGACGTCGTACCAGTCGCCGCAGATGTTCAGCGAGCCGGTGGCGGGCAGGTAGCGCACCGCGACGTCGTGCCGGTGGTGGGCCAGGTCGGGGGCGTGCAGCATGGCCTCCTGGAGCGTGACCGCGACCTCGCGTTCGCGGGCGTGGGCCCGCCGCAACTCCTCGTTCAGCCGCTGCAGTTCCCGTGCCCGCGCGTACAGTTCGGCCTCCAGCGCCTGGGCCTCCTCCAGGTGGACGTCCAGCCGCAGACCGGGGTGGGTGGCCCGGTGGGCCTTGATGTACGCGGTGACGTCCTCCACCCGGTGGATGATCCACGCCACCTGGCCGTCGGGGCCGAGGACGGGCGTGTTGACCGGGGACCACCAGCGTTCCTCGAACATGCCGGTCCGGCCGGGCACCGGGATGTCGTACTTCTGCAGCGCCATGGTGTCCGGACGGCGGGTGCTGAGCACCCGGTGCAGGGAGGCGTTGAGGTTGAGCACGCCGTCGGCCTCGGGGTCGGCGGGGTTGTCGGGGAACGCCGTGAAGACGTGCTGGCCGACCAGCTCCTCGTGGGTCCGCCCCGTCACTTCCAGGTAGGCGTCGTTCACATCGACGATCACCAGGTCGGGGCCGAGGACCAGGTAGGGGCTGGGCGTGGCCGCGAACAGCGCGGCATGATCGACCTGCGGTGCCATCGTCTTTCCCGTCCCGCCGTCCTCGCCGACTCTGCCCAATCTAGGGTCGGCCGCCGGATACCGCCTCCGCGTGGCACCCTTCGGCCGGCGCCGGAGGCCGGTCGCGGACGCCCCGGCTCAGCGGGCCACGGCCACGGGGGCCGGGTGGGGGGCGTCGCGCAGGCCGAGGCGGAGGTGCTCCACGTGGTAGAGGGCCTGCTCGAGGAGCTCGGCGACGTGGTTGTCGTACAGCGCGTAGATGACCGAGCGCCCCCGGCGCTCGCCGGTGACCAGGCCGAGGTTGCGCAGCAGGCGCAGCTGGTGGGAGCAGGCGGACTGCTCCATGCCGACCGCGTCGGCGAGTTCCGTGGCCGCGCAGGGCCCTTCCTGGAGGCGGGCCAGGATCCGTAGCCGGGACGGTGTGGCGAGGGCCTGCAGCGTGGCGGCCACGTCGGCGGCGCCCACGGTCTCCAGGCGCTCGCGCGCGGTGGCGGTGGTCTTGGCGTCAGCTCCGTGGCCCATGGCCTTCATCCTACGGAGAACGACTCATGAACGCATGAACGCTTCTTCATGCACTCCTGTACGGTGGCGGGAGCGGTGCCGCCCCTCCGGCTGCCCGCGCATCCCGTTCACGCTCCCGCGAAGGACTTCCGCACCGATGACCTCCACCCTGGCCCCGGCCCCGGTCGACCGGGCCGCGCCCCACCGCGCGAGCGGTGCTCCCCGGCGCCGCACCCGGGTGTTCGCGCTGCCCGAGGCCCGCTGGGCGGCCACGGCCACCGTGCTCTTCCTGCTCGCCCTGCCTCTGCATCTGGCCGGCGCCCCGGCCTGGACCTGGGGCCCGCTGTACGCGCTGACGTACGTCTCGGGCGGGTGGGAGCCGGGCCGGGCGGGGCTGCGGGCGCTGCGGGAGAGGACCCTCGACGTCGATCTGCTGATGGTCGTCGCCGCGCTCGGGGCGGCGGCGATCGGGCAGGTGATGGAGGGCGCGCTGCTCATCGTCATCTTCGCCACCTCGGGGGCGCTGGAGGCGCTCGCCACGGCCCGGACCGCCGACTCCGTCCGGGGGCTGCTCGACCTGGCTCCCGCCACGGCCACCCGCGTGGACGGCGACGGTGGCGAGGAGACCGTCCGCCTGCCGGAGCTGTCCGTCGGCGACACCGTGCTCGTCCGGCCCGGCGAGCGGGTCGGCGCCGACGGCCGGGTGCTCGACGGCGCCAGTGAGGTCGATCAGGCCACCATCACCGGCGAACCCCTGCCCGTGGCCAAGGAGAAGGGCGACGAGGTCTTCGCCGGCACGCTCAACGGCACCGGCGCGCTGCGCGTGCGCGTGGAGCGGGACGCCTCCGACACGGTGATCGCGCGGATCGTCCGCATGGTCGAGGAGGCGTCCGAGACCAAGGCGCCGACCCAGTTGTTCATCGAGAAGGTCGAACAGCGCTACTCGCTGGGCATGGTGGCCGCGACCCTCGCCGTGTTCCTGGTGCCGCTCGCCGTCGGCGCGGCGCTCAGTGACGCGCTGCTGCGGGCCATGACCTTCATGATCGTGGCCTCGCCCTGCGCCGTCGTCCTGGCCACGATGCCGCCCCTGCTGTCCGCCATCGCCAACGCCGGACGGCACGGCGTGCTGGTCAAGTCGGCCGTGGTCATGGAGCGGCTGGGTCAGATCGACGCGGTGGCGCTGGACAAGACCGGCACGCTGACGGAGGGCGCGCCCCGGGTGAGCGACGTACGGCCGTTCCCCGGATCCGGTCTGGAGCCCGGTGAGTTGCTGGTGCTCGCGGCCGCCGCGGAGCACCCGAGCGAGCATCCGCTGGCGCGGGCGGTGGTCGACGCGGCCCGCGAGCGGGGGCTCGCCCTCCCGGCGGCGGAGGACTTCGCCTCCACGCCCGGCGTCGGCGTGACCGCCACCGTCGACGGGCGCGCGGTCGCGGTCGGCGCCCCGGCGCGGCTGCTGCGCGGAAGGGCGGACGCCGCCGCGGCGCGTGCCGCCGTCCTCGCCGCCGAGCTGGAGGAGGGCGGACGGACGGCGGTACTGGTGACGGTGGACGGCTCCCCGGTGGGTGCCCTCGGCATCGCCGACCGGCTGCGTCCGGGCGCAGCCGCGACGGTCTCCGCCCTGACGTCGCTCACCGGCACCGCACCCCTGCTGCTCACCGGCGACAACCCGCGCGCCGCCGCCCGCCTCGCCGCTGAGGCCGGCATCGAGGAGGTGCGCGCAGGGCTGCTGCCCCAGGAGAAGGTGGGCGCGGTCGGGGAGCTGGAGGCGGCCGGCCGCAGGGTGATGGTGGTGGGCGACGGCGTGAACGACGCCCCCGCGCTGGCCGCCGCGCACACCGGCGTCGCCATGGGCCGGGCCGGGTCCGACCTGGCGCTGGAGACCGCCGACGCGGTGATCGTCCGCGACGAGCTCGCCACCGTTCCCGCCGTGATCGCGCTGTCGCGCCGGGCGCGCCGGCTCGTCGTGCAGAACCTCGTCGTCGCCGGGGTGTTCATCACCGGTCTGGTCCTGTGGGACCTCGCCGGCACCCTGCCGCTGCCGCTGGGTGTCGCGGGGCACGAGGGCTCGACCGTCATCGTCGGCCTCAACGGGCTGCGGCTGCTGCGCGAGGCCGCCTGGAAGCGGGCCACCGCATGAGCCGGCGCAGGACGTCCGCACGGGCCGCGCAGGCCGCGCCCCGCTGCACCGTGACCGTGTGCCGGGGATGCTGCTGCGGCACCGGCAAGATCCCCGGCGTGGACCACGAGGCCCAACTCGCCACTTTGAGGGCGGAGCTGGGGTCGATCGCCCAGGTGCGGGCGGTGAACTGCCTGGACGCCTGCGAACAGGCCAACGTCGTCGTCGTACAACCGTCGGCGACCGGGCGCGCCGCGGGCGGGCGGCCGGTCTGGCTCGGGCTGGTCAACGATCCCGACGCCACGGCCGACATCACGGCCTGGGTCGGCGCCGGCGGACCGGGGCTCGCCGAAGTGCCGGAGATCCTCGACCTGTACGTGTTCTCCCCGTCCCGACGCGTACGGCGGGCCGTGGAGGAGGACTGAGCCTTTCTCGGGGGCCATGGAGACTTCTGAGCCCCCGTCATGTGTCCTGACGCATGCGGGACGCCTCCGCCTCAGGCTCGGCGGCCATGGGCCTCTGAGCCGCCGTCACACGTCATGATGCACGCGGGGACGCGTATGCCTCAGGTGAACACGCGGGCCAGCGCGGCCAGTACGTCCAGGCGGCTCGCCGGAGCGGCTCGCACACCGAGGTGGCCGTCCGGGCGGATCAGGAGCGCGGTGGACCCCTCGGCGCCGTACGCGCGGCGGAACTCCCCGGCTCCGTCGCGGATCACCGGCAGCAGCAGGCCGGGCGCCTCGACGCCGTCGGCGAGCAGTGCGTAGCAGGTCAGCTCGCCCCGGGCCACGTTCCTCGCCTCGTCGGCGAGTTCGTCGAAGTCCGCGGCCCGGTCGGCGGAGTCGGCGTAGAGCAGGAGGACGTGGTCGCGCTCCCGCAGCAGGTCGAACAGGCGCAGCGGGAAGGCGCAGAGCGCGTCGCGCAGCCCCGTGCAGTCGGGCGCGCGATCGCCGGCGGCCGGTCCCGGTCCCGGTCCCGGTCCCCCGGTCGCGTCCCGCTCGACTACGGGGCTGCCCCGGTAGGAGACGAGCAGTTGGGCCTCGCGCGTCATCACGGTGGCGGGGTCGTCGGGGTCGGCCTGCACACCCTCGGCGGCGTGCCGCACCGTACGGCCGACGACCTCCTCTCCGACCGGTCTGCGTTCCGCCTCGTAGCTCTCCAGGAGCCGGGGCTGTGCGACGCCCTTGACAGCGAGCGCCAGCTTCCAGGCGAGGTTGTACGCGTCCTGGATGCCGGTGTTCATGCCCTGCGCGCCGGTGGGCGGGTGAATGTGCGCGGCGTCACCGGCGACGAAGACCCGGCCGTCGGCGTAGCGGTCCACGATCCGGTGGCTGATGCGGAACACCGACGACCAGCGCAGCGCCGACGCGGTGCACGGCACCGGCGAGAGTCGTTCGAGCACCTTCTCGATGTGGTCGATCCGGGGCGTCTGACCGTTGTCCGGCCCGTGCGCCGGCTCGCCCGGCTCCGCCGCGTCCGGGGGCCGGTGGTGCGACAGCTCGGGCGGGACCGTCGTCGACACCCGGTAGCGGGACCGGCCGGGCAGCGGGATGCACACCAGCAGGTCGTCGACGGTCCCGTCCTCGGCCCGGTGCATGGCGCGCACCCCGTAGCCGGCGGGCAGTTCCCAGTCCAGCTCGACGTCGGCGAGCATGTACTCCTCGGGGAACGCGCCGCCCTCGAAGGACAGACCGAGCTGTCTGCGTACGACGCTGTGCGCGCCGTCGCATCCGACGAGGAACTCCGACCGGACCTCACGGTCCTCCTCGGCGGCCGTGCGCAGCCTGCTGGTGACGCCCTTCGCGTCCTGGGTGAAGGAGACGAGCGCGGTGCCGCGTTCGACGTGTGTACCGTGAACCGCGAGGCGCTCCTCCAGGATGCGCTCGGTCTCGTACTGGGGCAGCGCCGCGAAGCCGTACGGCACTTCGGGCGGCAGCGTCAGCTCGATCCGCGCCTGTTCGGCTCCGTTGACGTACACGAGCTGTCCGCGCACGGGCACCGCGGCGTCCAGCGCCGCCCGCGCCACTCCGGAGCGGTCCCAGATCTCCAGCGTTCTCGGCTGGACGCCCACGGCCCTGGCGTACGGCTGGCGTTCGGGCAAGAGGTCCACGAGACGGCAGTCGACGCCTCGGCGCCGTAGTTCGAGTGCCGCGGTCAGGCCCACCGGGCCCGCGCCCACGACCAGGACCTGGGTGTCGTCGGTCATGTCCGTCCTCCCGACGGTGCCCTCGTGCGGACACGCTCCCTTTCCATGCTGGCGCCCCCGACGGCCGACGGCCACCGGACGGGGGGATCCGCGCATACGAGTCTCCCGGTAGGCCGGAGCCGGCCGACCCGTCGCTCGGTCGGTCAGTGGGTCAGTCGGTGAGCGCGACGACGGCCCGCACCCACTTGCCCGCCGAGGCCGACTGGCTCTCCACACTCCGGCACAGGGCCTTGACGATCTCCAGGCCGTGCTGGCCCACCCGCCCCGGGTCCGGCTGCCGGACCACCGGAAGGACGGGACTGGAGTCCCACACCGCCACCTCGAGGGAGTCGGCGCGCGCTTCGAGCTGCACCAGGCAGGAGCCCCGCGCGTACTTGAGGGCGTTGGTCACCAGTTCGCTGACCACGATCTGGGCCGTGGCCGTCGCCTGGCGGGACACGGTGGCGTCGCAGGCCGACTGCAGGTGCAGGAGGAACGACCGGACGAAGTCCCGGGAGTCGGAGATCAGTCCCGAGCCCAGGGAGGTGTCGTAGGCCACGGCCGCACGTACGGGCCGCGTGCGCGGCTCGTCACCGCCGCATTCGTCCACTGCCTGATGCATGAACCGGTGCCTCGCCCCTTTGCCGTCCGACGTGTCGTCCCTCTTCCTCGGCCCCGTCCCCGCTGGGGGAGCCGTCGCGTCCGCGCTCATCTGGCGGTGATGACGAGAGCGGCCTGGTCGTCGTCCACGTCACCGCCGCCGGTGAACCTCCGTACGTCGGCGGTGACGGCTTCGAGGACGTCCTGCGCGCTCGGCCGGTGCGGGGCGGCGGCCAGCGCGCGGGCGAGCCGCTCGTCGCCGTACTGCTCCCGGCTCGTCGGGGGATGGCATTCGGTGATGCCGTCGGTGTAGAGCAGCAGGCTCTCGTGCGGCCGGAGCAGGAGGCTGCGCACGCGTGGTTTCGCGTCGATGCCGATACCGAGCAGGCCGCCCTCGGCCTCGACGGTGGTGACGTTGTGCTCGGCGTCGAGCAGCAGGGGCAGGGTGTGGCCGGCGCGCACGAGGTCGACGGCCAGGCCCTCCGGCGTGGAGGTCATCCGGCCGCAGATGAGGGTGACGAAGCCGTTGCCGTAGCCCGCCGGCCGGTCGTTGAGCGCCTTCGCCACGGCCTCGACGACCTCGACCGGGCCGGGCAGCAAGGGGGCCACGGCGCGGGCGGTGTTCCGGACCAGGGCCGTGGTGGTGGCGGCGAGCGCGCCCCGCCCGCAGACGTCGCCGAGCACGAACGCCCAGGATCCGTCGTCGAGCGGGAACAGGTCGTAGAAGTCGCCGCCGATCTCCAGGCCCTCGCCCGCGGGGTGGTAGTGGGCGGCCAGCTCGGCGCCGGGGATGTCGGGCAGGTCGGGCAGGAGCAGTCCGGTCTGCAGGTCCCGGGCGAGGGCGACGCGCTGCCGGTACTGCCGTGCGTTGCGGGCGGCGGAGGCGGCGCGGCGCGCCAGCTCCTCCGCCAGCGCGACCTTGTGGCCGTCGAAGGAGTGCTCGGCGGTGGACAGCAGCGTGAGCACCCCGAAGGGCCGGCCGCGGTCCGTGAGCGGGATGCACAGGTAGCCGGTGACGCCCAGGTCCTCCCAGGGGCCGGGGCCGGTGGGCGTGCGGCGGGCCACTTCGGTGATGCCGGACGTGAACACGCGCGACACGGCGTCCTGGTCGGCGGGGCCCCGTATGTGGGCGGCCAGGAGGGCACTGTCCTGCGCGGTGGGTGCCGCCACCGCCACGCGTCGCAGACGGCCGGCGTCGAGGACGTCGACCGCGGCCAGGGGCGCCAGGGTCGGGGTGCACAGGGTGGCCGCCCGGTGCAGGATCTGCGTCTCGTCCAGGATGGCCGCGAGGGCGTTGCTGGCCGACAGCAGGAAGGCGAGATCGTCGCGGGCCGCCTTCTCGCGGGCGTCGGCGGCCTGGCGCGCCTGCTCGACCCGGTGCCGTTCGACGGCCAGGGCGGCGGTGTCGGCGAAGACGCGGGCTAGGGCGAGGTCGACGTCCAGCGGGGCGCGCGGCGTCCGGTGGTACATCGCGAAGGTGCCCAGCAGACGTCCGTCGCGGGCCAGGACGGGCGTGGACCAGCAGGCCGCGACGCCGGCCCGCACGGCCAGGTCCCGGAAGTCCTTCCACAGCGGGTCGGCGGCGATGTCGGTGACGACGACCCGCTCCCGCCGGAAGGCGGCGGTGCCGCAGGAGCCGGCCCCCTCCCCGGTGGCGATGCCGTCGATGGCCCGGTTGTAGAACTCGGGCAGGCTCGGGGCCGCTCCGTGGCGCAGGTGCCGTCCGTCCTCGTCGGCGAGCAGCACCGAGACGATCACACCGGGGGACAGTTCCTCGATCGCCCGGCACATGCCGTCCAGCACGACCTCGAGCGGGGCCTGCCGGGCGATCTGCTCCAGCAGCACCCGGTGCTCGGCGGCCAGTCGCTGGGCGTGCTTCGCCTGGGTGGTCTCCACGCCGATCATGCGGACGCCCACGACGTTGCCGCCCGCGTCCCGGCGCGCCTCGTAGGTGAAGTCGACGAAGATCTCGTGAGCCCCGGCGCCCCTGCCCAGGACGAACCGGACGTCCCGGCCCACATGGCGCTCGCCGGTGCGGTACACGCGGTCCAGCGCGGCGAGGAAGTCCGGCGTGGCCAGCTCCGGCACCAGCTCCCCGAGGGGCACGCCGGTGCGCTGCCGTCCCCCGCCGCCGATGACGGCGAAGAAGGCGGGGTTGGCCGACTCCAGGACGTGGGCCGGTCCGACCAGGGACGCGAACAGCGCCCTCGACTGGCCGAAGAGCACCGACAGGTCGTCCTCGGCGTCCGGCGCCCTGCGGACGCGGCCGGCCGGGAACGCGGCAGGGGGCGTCAACCTCCGCTTGGGCTTGGCCGTCATCCCCGTCTCCCCTCCCCCGCGGTCCGCGGCCGCGTCCCGGCCGTTAGGTCATCCAGCAAATCATGCCCTACCGTCCTGACCAGCGCCTCGTCCACGGTCGGGTGCACGGGGATGGGCCCGTCCAGGCCGGTCAGGGAGAACGCCCGCCGCACCGAGGCCGGCGGGGCGGCGACCCGCAGCACCGCGCCGTGCGGCAGCAGCCGCTGGTACAGCCGGACGAAGGCGCCGATGCCGGAGGAATCGCAGAACAGCAGGCGGGAGCAGTCGGCCACCACGAGGGTCGGGGCACCGCCCCATGTGGCGTCGGCGTCGGCATCCGTAGTGACCACGGCGGCGGAAGGCCCGGTGAAGGCGGTGCCGTAAGGGCCGGTGAAGGCGCTGCGGGAGGTTTCTGTCACCGCGGTGTCCGAGGCCTCGTGGAACTGCACCACGCTCTCGTGGTCCAGCTCGCCGCTCAGGCCGAGCACGAGGGCGCGACCGGATCGCACCACCTCCACCGAGAACACTCGCGCCGCACCTTTCACCCGATCGGTCTTCGGTATGCCGACTCCATGCTAAATACTTCCGCCGCCACGATGTCCCGGGTCCCCGCCGTCCGGGCGCGGTGCGCGCGGCGGAGGCGACGGAGTCGGCGAACCCGCAGGTCGATCGCGTTGAACAGGTCCCGGCGGCCGGACAGAACAACGCGAAGACAGCCCAGCAGGGCGTCAGTCAGTCCCCGGGTCACGACCGCCGGAACCCGAGTATCAGCATCAATGTCAGTCCCCCCTGCCAAGATCCCGGACATGCTCTACGACGCCCTGGTGGCCGCATCCCGTGTCCATGACTCGCTCGACGACGTGCGATGCGCCGCGCTGGACCGCGTGCGCTGGCTCGTCGACCTGCTGGAACGCCGGCGGTCGGAGTCCGGCTGCGACCCGTCCGTATGGCAGGGCCCGGACGCCTACGAGCGGTGGCAGGCGGCGTGCGCGGCGACCTCGGCCGAGATGGACCGGCGGCTCGCGGACTGCGCGGACGACGACGGCAGGGCCGCGGTGCTGTGCCTGATGCTGGCCGCCCGCTTCGACCAGCGGGGCTTCTGGCAGTACGACACCGAGATAAAGGCCCTCGTCCGGCGGGTGGACGGCTGGACGACCGACGAGGTCGCGGTGATGCTGCACCGCACCGCGCAGTACGACATGGGCTTCTGGTTCGCCGCGTCGCTGGGGACGACGCTGGACGTGGCCGAGCGGCTCGGCGCCGACGGACACCGGGCGCTCGCGCCCTGGCTGCGGCGCGCCCACGCCAAGCTGATGCGGGCCGATGTCGAGACGCGCCTGCGCATCGGGCT
Organism: Streptomyces sp. NPDC014864; assembly: GCF_043081525.1. NCBI lineage: Bacteria > Bacillati > Actinomycetota > Actinomycetes > Kitasatosporales > Streptomycetaceae > Streptomyces > Streptomyces sp. NPDC014864. The sequence continues at coordinate 248,761 of NZ_JBIBWT010000003.1, read as the reverse complement.
CGCCGGCCGCCTGCGTGAGCTGCTCGCGAGCATCGACGAGGCGTGGATCCCCGATGGGCTGATCCCCCCGCACGCCCCCTGGGCCGCCCCGCTGCGCGACCGCGCGCAGACCACGCCGACGGCGGGGCTGGCCGGCCTCGTCCGTCATCTGGCGAGCCTGACGGGACCGCGTCCCACCCAGCGGTGGCGGCGGACCTGTCTCACGCTCGTGGACGCGGCCTCGGCGCGTGGCCTCGTCTCCGGCCTGCTGCGGGCCCTGACCGAGGACGATCCGAGCTACGACGGGGTCGGCGACGCGGACACCGGCCGGCCCGAGGGCGGCCACCCCTGGAACTCCGTCGTCCGGCGGGGCGACGCGGACCTGGCGCGCGGTGTCGTCTGGGCGGCCGCGCTGACCGGCGGGCCGGAGGCCGTGCCCGGGCTCGTCGCGCTGGCCCTGCGGGCCGGCCTCGGGCCCGGCCTGAGCGAGGACCTCAAGCTCGCGGGCGCGGCGATCAACGCGCTGGCCGAGGTGGGCGACGCGACGGCGCTGGAGGCCCTGTGGCAACTCCAGGCGAGGATCAGGCACCGGGCCCTGCGCAAGCAGGTCGACACCGCGCTGGTGACGGCCGCCGCGCGGCAGGGCATCACGGCGGGCCAGCTCGTCGAGCGCAGTGTGCCCGCCCACGGCCTGACGCCGGACGGCTCCGTGGAACGCGAACTGGGCGGCCACCGGGTCCGGTTGGCCGTCGAGGACGCGACGACGGCAGGGCTCACGTTCACCACCCCCGGTGGACGGGCCTCCCGCACCGCGCCGGCGGCGGTGAAGGAGGGGTTCCCGGACGAGCTGAAGGAACTCAAGGCCCTGGCCAAGGAGGTGCGGGGCACTCTGGCGGGCGAGCGGGCCCGCCTGGAGTCGCTGATGTCGGCAGAGCGCGAGTGGCCGTACGAGGAGTGGTGCCGCCACTACCGCGACCATCCGGTGACCGGAGTGGTCACCCGCGGTCTCATCTGGGAGTTCCAGGACGCCGACGGTGGGTGGCACGCGGTGGCGCCCGGGGCCGAGCCGCCCGCCGGGTGCGGGCGTGTCCGGCTGTGGCACCCGATCCGCGCCCGTGCGGGCGAGGTAGGGGCGTGGCGGGCGCGGATCGTAGCCGACCGGGTGCGGCAGCCGTTCAAGCAGGCGTTCCGGGAGATATACCTGCTCACTCCGGCGGAGGAGGCGGCAGGCGTCTACTCCAACCGCTTCGCCGCCCACATCGTGCACTACCGGCAGCTGTACGCGCTGTTCAAGGAACGCGGCTGGTCGGCGAACTTCCTCGGCGCGCACGACGGCGGCCACGACGGCAGGGCGCGCGCGGAGTTCGGCGACGGCGAGTGGCGCGCGTGCTTCTACCACGAGCCCGCCGGCGACGGCTACGGCTACGCGCCCGAGCACGCGGCCACGGACCAGGTCCGGTTCGCGCGGCGGGACGGGCGGCGCTGGCGCGAGGCCCGGCTGTCCGAGGTGCCGCCGCAGGTGTTCAGCGAGGCGATGCGGGACGTGGATCTCTTCGTGGCCGTGACCTCCATCGCGGCCGATCCCGAGTGGGCGGACCGCGGTGAGCACCGCTGGACCGACTACTGGCGGAGTGCCACCTTCGGCGAGCTGACGGCGAGCGCCGAGATCCGCCGCGAGGCGCTCGCGCGGATCCTGCCGCGCCTGCGGATCGCCGACCGGTGCACCCTCGACGGCCGCTACCTCGTCGTCCGGGGCGACCTCACCACCTACCGCATCCACCTGGGCTCGGCCAACATCCTCATGGCACCCGACGACACCTACCTGTGCGTCGTCCCCGCCCGCCGCGCGACCGGCGGCAAGGTGTTCCTGCCCTTCGAGGACGACCGCCTCTCCCTGATCCTCAGCAAGGCCCTCATGCTGGCCGCCGACACCGCGATCACCGACGCGTCGGTCCTGGCGCAGATCAAGCGCGGCGGGTGAGGGGGAACGTTCGGCTGCCCGCTCGCGTCGTGCTTCTCCAAGGGCCGGGCTGCGGTGGCCCGAGGGAGAGGGGAGACCGGGTGGGTGCGGGCGAGTTCGCCAAGTGGGTACGGCGGTTCGAGGAAGAGCGCGAGCGCAGGCGGGCCCTGGGAGACCCGGCCTGGGAGCGGGGCGCGACCCTGCATCCGGCGGTGTGGGCCGGCATCCAGCGCTTCCAGGTGGGCGAGAACGGTGACGGCGCCAATCTGGTCGCCAAGGCCGACGAGGCCGGGGACCCCGACTACGCGCGGGCGGTCAGGCTGTTCGTCGCCGAGGAGCAGAACCACGCCCGGCTGCTCGCCCTGCTGCTGGCCGCGGGCGGTATGCCGACCCTGGCCGGCCACTGGAGCGACACCGTCTTCGTACGGCTGCGGCGGCTGATGGGTCTGCGGCTGGAGCTGCTGGTGCTGATGATCGCGGAGGTGGTGGCGCTGCGCTACTACCGCGCCCTGCGTGACGGCACCGGCGACCGCCTGACGTCGGACGTGGCGGCCCGGATCCTGGCCGACGAGCAGCGCCATGTGCCCTTCCACTGCGCGCGGCTGCACTCCTGCCTCGCGCAACTGCCCCGGCCGGTGCGGCGCCCGGTACTTGGCCTGTGGCGGCTGCTCCTGCTCGCGGTGACGCTCGTCGTCGCCGTCGACCATGGCGGGGCACTGGCCCGGCTCGGCGTCGGGCGCCTGCGCTTCGTCTCCGACGTCATGGCCTCCTCGGCCGAGGTGACCGCCGCGATACTGACCCCCCGGCCGGACACGTGGTCGAGCGGGGGGTGACGCTCTCCGGGAGAGGCGCGGGAAACTGCCAGGGCCGGGAGCGCTGCTCTCACCGCGCGCCGAGTCCTCCGACACGTCCTGCACGTCCTGTACGTCTGCACGTCCTACTCGACGGACAGCACGGCAGCCTGATTCTCGCGCAGCGCCCCTCGCTCGGCGGCGGTGAACTGCGGCGCGCAGAGCCGGGGGCGCAGGGGCCCCACCAGGGCCGAGGCCAGGACGCCGGGGCTGAGCAGTGAGGCGGGCGGGGCCTGGAGGGTCACGACCTCGGTCAGGGCGGTCGCCGCGTGGAAGGAACCGGTCGCCGCGCGGGAGAGCCGGGTGACGTAGCGCTGCAGAAGCCGGTCGGTCAGGGCCGGTTGCCTGCCGAGCGTGGTGGGGTAGTGAATGTCCTGGCCCACGGCGAGCGACCAGGCGGCCGCGACCGGGCGGGCGATCGCGCGCTGGGCGCCACGCGCCATGCCGGCGGCCGTCGCACCGTGCCGGCCGAGTGTGTCGCGCAGCGCGAGTGCCCCCTGCGCGGCGACGGACATCCCGTGGCCGTACACGGGGTTGTACGCGGCCACCGCGTCGCCGAGGACGACCAGTTGCTCGGGCCAGACCTTCAGACGCTCGTAGTAGCGGCGCTCGTTGGCGGTGCTGCGGGTGACGGAGACCTCGGTGAGCGGTTCCGCGTGCGTGAGCAGATCGCCGATGACGGGGTGGCGCAGGCCGCGGGCGAAGGACGTGAAGGCGTCCGGGTCGTGGCCGGGGTTTCCGCCGCGGGTGCCGGCCAGGCTCACCATCCAGCGGCCCCCCTCGACCGGCACCAGCACGGCGCTCCGGCCCGGGCCGGGCACCCGCGGGCTGGCCTGGACGCTGACCACGGGCCACGGGAAGGCGTCACCGCCCGGGGCACGGAAGGTACGGCTGGCGTAGGCCAGACCTGAGTCGATACGGTCCTCGGCGAGCCCCCCGACACCCAGTTCGCCCAGCCACCGCGGCATGCCGGAGCCCCGCCCGGAGGTGTCCACGACCAGGTCGGCCGCCAGGTCGGTGGCCGGGTCGCTCGCGCGGTCGGACCGCGTCCTTACCCGCACCCCGGTGACACTGCGGCGGCTGCCGAGCAGACCCACCACGCGGCTGCCGGAGTGCACCGTGACGCGCCGGTCCGCGAGGACCTGTTCGCGGACCACGAAGTCGGTCAGGTCCCGGCTGCACGCGATCAGATACTGCGTGGCGCGCTGCCACCGCCGGAACCAGCCCTCCGTGGAGTAGACGACCATGTCGGTGGTGATCGGGACGCGGCGCGCGCCGGCGGCCAGCAGGCGCTCGGTGGTCCCGGGCAGCAGCGCGTCGATCGCGTCGGCGCCCCCGGACATCAGGATGTGGGCGTGCCGGGCCTGCGGGACACCGGGGCGCGGACCGGGCCCGGCGGCCGGGAAGGCGTGGGGCTCGACGATGTCGACGCGATCGTAGTGGTCCTTCACCGCGGCCGCGGCGAGCATGCCGGCGAGGCCGCCCCCGACGACGACGGCACGGGTGCCGGCGGTGCGCTCGGCACGATCGGCGCGGCTGCCTGCGGTGGGAGCGGTGCGTGCGCCGCGCGTGCGGAGGACACGCGGGACACGGGGGACACGGGGCGATCCACTCATGACGGGCTGCTTTCTGCGGGGGCGCGGTGACGGCGGCGGGACTCTTCGACGGCCGGGGCGGTCATCGCGCGCGAGATCGCTATCAAGTCCCGCCCGCGCCAGGCCACTTCGACGTCGGTGGTGTTGGGCACCGGCCCCGACACCCGGTGGGCGCGACGGTTGCGCTCGGCCGCGACGGCGATCATGGCGGCGTCCGCCGTCGCCGCGGCCCGTGTTCCGTCCTCGCCCCGGTCCCGGGCGGCGCGGTACGCCCGGCCGCGCACGTCGCGGTCGAAGTAGGGGGCGACGGCGAGGAGCGCGTCGTAGATGGCCGTCTTCCGGCCGGTCAGCCGCATCGGGAAGTCGATCTCCCACCACTCGAACGAGACACGCACGGCCGTCGGGCCGGCGACACGACGCAATTCTCGCCACAGCGGCGCCAGTTGCCACAAGTCGGCGGCCGCCCGGACCTGTTCGGCGACCCGTGGCCCGGCCAGCGGCAGGACGAATCCCGTGATGCCCATGACGGCTGCGGGCAGCGCGAACACCACCGCCACGTCGTTGAGGACGTCCCCGTCCCGCCCGGCCCAGCGGGCGGCGACCCCGAGCAGCTTGCTGGTGTCGAAGCACAGGTGCATCAGATAGGCGCCGGCCAGCATGAGCAGCCCGCCCCGCAGGGACCCCCGCACCTCGCGCGACCAGCGCCAGGACAGCACCCCGGTGACCACCGAGGCCGCGCCGTGCAGGACCAGATACGTGACGATCATCTGGCCGATGTACGGCGTGGTGGCGTAGTACATGTCGAACCGGGTCGTCTGCTCCACCGGGGCGTCGCCGCACCGGAAGAGCACGACGATCGCGAGGATCGCCGCCGCGTACACCGCGGCGCACAGCCGGGACGCGCGCCGGGTCTGCTCCGGCGGCGCCGGCCGCCAGTGGACGAACAGGAGCAGGCTGGCACCGGAGAACGCCGTCATCACCGAGTACACCAGGGGCGCCGAGAAGTTCGGCACCCCGGCGAGCCGGTTGACCCGGGGGATCGTCCCCGGCGCGGCGAAGAACATGATCCCGGCGCCGAGGAGGAGCATGAGGCAGGCCAGGCGCAGCAGCACGTCGTGCGGGCGCCTGAGCAGCGCGGGAATCTTCAGGGCGCAGGCGAACAGCAACAGCGCGGCGGTGACGTAGAAGGAGAATCCGCCCGTCACCGGCTCACGCCTCCGCTTTCCACGGCACCGGGTTTCCGTCGGGGGCCGTCAGGACCACGGGATGCCGCGGTGCGCCATGGAGGCGCGGATCCGGCAGGAGAGCACCCCGGGATCGGCCGAGGAGCAGGCATCCTCCAGGAAGGTGCGGACGTCGGTGGCGAACCGGAAGCCGAAACGGTCCGCCTCCCGCTCGTCGGGGTGGTCGGCGTCCGCGCGGGCGGCGAAGTGCAGTGCGGCGTCGTGCCGCGCGGGCAGGGCGGCGAGATCGTCGTCGTCGGAGACCAGCCGCACCAGCTCCTCGACCACCGCCGCGGCCTCCCGACGGGCCCGGGGGGCCGCGGGACCGCGCTCGGTGCGGTTGACGCAGTGCCCCTGGAACATGTGCCAGACCTCGTGTCCGATGATCACGAGCTGGTGGTCGGGGTCCGTCTTCTCCTCGTAGGCGATCAGGTCGTGCTCGGCGCGGTCCACCCACAGCCCGCTCGCCGTGTGCGGAGGGAAGGCGAAGCCGCGCAGGTGTACGGGGCGTCCCCGGACCTGGCTGAGGGTGTGGCCGAGAGCGGCGAAGACCGACGCCTCGTCGGACGCCGACCGCTGCAGGTTCGCCACGAGCCGGTCGCTGAGCCGCCGCATCTCCTTCGTACCGGCGTGTCTGGCCCGCCCCCTCGGCGCGCCCGCCCGTCTGCCGTGCGCCGCGGACCTCCGGCCGGAGTCCCCCGTGCTGTCACTCATCCCATGCCCATCTCACCAGGTGTGCGGCACGCCACCGCCCTGCGCGGAGGAATGCCGGTTCCCCCCTCGGATCCGCCGGGTCGGCCGGGTCCGGCCGGGGCGGGTGCGCCGGCCCGGGTGGTTGCGCCGGGCCGGGTGACGCGATGTCGGCAGGACCGTAGCCGGTGGGGAGCGGGCCGACCAGACCGGATCAAGCCCAATTGCGATCAAAGGCAAGGGGGGACGGACGCGCCCGAGATGCCGCGCGGCTCCGGCCGACTTACGCTGACCATGGCTCCCTGAGCCACGACTGCCCTGGTCACGGACCGGAGCGGACCCTCGCGTCCGCCTCCTTCACCTTCCGGTCGGCCGGACGCTTCGCGCTCTCCCTGACGGGCGACGGCACCCGTGCCAGGGCAGTCCGCCGCCCTTCCCCTGCTCTGACCGAAGTCGCGGCCCCCATCGCGGACTTCGCGAAGGTCACAGGCTGGCAGCCACCCCCGGCAAAATCGAATCAACCTGGGGTTAGCATATGAGCGCTGCCTAGCTCGAAAGATGATCCTGTGACTGTCAACGACGACTCGTTCACCAACTGGAAGAACCGCGAAGAGATCGCGGAGTCCATGATCCCCATCATCGGGAAGCTGCACCGCGAGCGGGACGTGACGATCCTGCTGCACAGCCGCTCCTTGGTGAACAAGTCGGTGGTCAGCATCCTCAAGACCCACCGGTTCGCCCGGCAGATCGCCGGCGAGGAGCTCACGGTCACCGAGACGCTGCCGTTCCTGCAGGCTCTCACCACGCTCGACCTCGGCCCGTCCCAGATCGACCTCGGCATGCTCGCCGCGACGTACAAGGCCGACGACCGCGGCCTGACGGTGGAGGCGTTCACCGCCGAGGCCGTCGCCGGCGCCACCGGCGCCAACAAGATCGAGCGCGGCGAGGGACGGGACGTCGTCCTCTACGGCTTCGGCCGCATCGGCCGCCTCGTGGCCCGCCTGCTGATCGAGAAGTCCGGCTCCGGCAACGGGCTGCGGCTGCGCGCCATCGTGGTGCGCGGAGGCGGCGACCAGGACCTCGTCAAGCGTGCCTCGCTGCTGCGCCGCGACTCCATACACGGCCAGTTCCAGGGCACCATCACCGTGGACGAGGCGAACAGCACGATCGTCGCCAACGGCAACGCGATCAAGGTGATCCACGCCAACGACCCGACCGAGGTCGACTACACGGCGTACGGCATCAAGAACGCCATTCTCATCGACAACACCGGCAAGTGGCGCGACCGCGAGGGCCTGTCGAAGCACCTGCGCCCCGGCATCGACAAGGTCGTCCTGACCGCGCCCGGCAAGGGCGACGTCCCCAACATCGTGCACGGCGTCAACCACGACATGATCAAGCCGGACGAGCGGATCCTGTCCTGCGCGTCCTGCACCACCAACGCGATCGTCCCGCCGCTGAAGGCGATGGACGACGAGTTCGGCGTACTGCGCGGCCACGTGGAGACCGTCCACTCGTTCACCAACGACCAGAACCTGCTGGACAACTACCACAAGGCGGACCGCCGCGGCCGTTCCGCGCCGCTCAACATGGTCATCACCGAGACCGGTGCCGCCTCCGCCGTCGCCAAGGCGCTGCCCGACCTCAAGGCGAAGATCACCGGCAGCTCGATCCGCGTCCCGGTGCCGGACGTGTCCATCGCGATCCTGAACCTGCAGCTCGCGCGCGAGACCGACCGCCAGGAGGTCCTCGACTACCTGCGCCATGTGTCGCTGACCTCGCCGCTCAAGCGCCAGATCGACTTCACCAGCGCCCCCGACGCGGTCTCCAGCGACTTCATCGGCTCGCGCAACGCCTCGATCGTCGACGCCGGCGCCACCAAGGTGGACGGCGACAACGCGATCCTCTACCTCTGGTACGACAACGAGTTCGGCTACTCCTGCCAGGTCGTCCGCGTCGTCCAGTACGTCTCGGGCGTCGAGTACCCGACCTACCCGGCCCCGGCGGTCTGATCCCAGCACGCTCCGGACCCGGCCCGGCGTCCCCACGGCCCGGACGCCCGGACGCCACCGCACCGCGCGTGACGCGCCGTACGGTGGCGTCCGGACCGGCGAGCCGGAACCGTCCGTTGGACGGACCGCCGTCGGAACCGCCCGTCGGCACGTCCGTCGGCACGTCCGTCGCACGGGCCGGCGGACAGGCCGACGCACACATCTCCGGTCGGCCGGTGGCCGCCCTGCTCAGGAGATCAGCTCGGCGCGGCCGTCATCAGCTTCGCGAACGCGGCCATGCACAGGGAACAATGAGCTGTCCGCTCCCCGTGGGACGCGTCGAGTCGTTCGGCGAAGCGCTGCCCGCACAAGGTGGCATGTGCCTGCTTGGCCACCACGTGCCATACCAACGCCGCGCCCGTTTTCTCCGGGCCCACGCACATCTCGTACATGATCGGCCTCCCAATCGTGGACGCCTTTCTCACTCCAGGAGAACCTGCGCAAGCGTCAAGGGCGAAACGGGCGCAGCCCATTCGGGTGATGGCGGCACCACCGCCGCGTTCCCACCAGCGGGTTTGCGGCATCCCCTGCCTCGCCGCCGATCCGAGGGTGTCGCGTGTCACGAACGGCGCGTCGTGATCGCCCTGCCTGGTCTGCGGGGAGCCGTCGATGTCACGATGGCGCCATGCAGCACGACTCCCGGACAACAGTGCACGTCACACGTCACCCCCGCGTCTTCGAGATCGCGGTGCGCGGCGAGGTCGACTACGACGAGTGCGACCTCCTCCAGGCCGCCTGGGCCGAGGCCGAGGAGACCGCGCTGCCCGTCACGGTGGTGGACCTGTCCGCGGTCACCTTCGGCGACAGCGCGCTGCTCAACGCCCTGCTCGATGCCCGGCGCCGGCACAGCGCGGCGGGGCGTGAGCTCGTCCTGCTCGGCCCCCTGCACCCGGCGATCCGAAGACTTCTCACGGTCAGCGGCACCCTGGAGCACTTCACCGTGACCGACTCCCGCAGCACGGCCCTGCGCCTCGACCGGCCCTGAAACGACCGCGGACCGGGACCGAGGCGACCGGGGTCCGCCGCTGAAGGGACCACGGACCGGCCCCGAGGGGAACCGCGCACCAGGCCCGCGGCGACCACGAGCGGCGCGGTCACGCACGGCGACGACGACCGGAACGGCGGCCAGGGGCAGAACGTCACGCGCCCCGCCCCCGGAAAGACGGGAGCCGGCCCCGCCGCCCGCGTACCGGACGCCGGAACCGGCTCCTGGGAAGGTCCGGCGACCGCGGCCCGCGACCGCCCATCCGCCCGGTGCGGGCAGGCTCCGCGGTCGTCAGCCCAGGTCGGCGCCGCGCGAGGCCGCGTCGGTCTCGGTCGACGCGCCCGCGGTCGCCAGCTTGCCGCCGGAGCTCTCCAGGTGCGCCCGGACGAACCACTGGAACTGCTCCAGGTCACGCAGCTGTTCGATGAGCAGGTCCTCGGTCGCCGGGTCGGCCTCGGCCGCCTCCTTGATCGCGGCCCGCACGTCCTTGATCACGCCGGTGTAGACGAGGTCGAGGGCGCCCAGGTGCGCGATGGCGTCGGCCCGGCCGATCGAGTAGTCCTCCCACTTCCGTTCCTCGACGAGGGCACCGGGGGTCCCCTGCGCCACGCCGCCGAGCGCCGCGATGCGCTCGGCCACGTCGTCGGCCATGTCGCGGACGCGGTCGACCTGCGGGTCGACCATCTCGTGCACCGCGATGAAGTGCGGGCCGACCACGTTCCAGTGGACGTGCTTGAGCGTGAGGTGGAGGTCGTTCAGCGCGTGCAGGCGCATACGGAGCAGACCGATGAGCCGGCCGGCGGCGTCGAGCTCCACGCCGGGAACCGTGTACTCGGGGGTGAGGTCCTGTGCCATGTGTTCCGTTACCTCCATGTCGTACGTGTGGCCCCTGCACTCATGCCCCGTCGAGCCGGGGACAGACGTACTTCCCCGTGCTCGGGGACCGAACGGGCCAGTGCGGCCCCGCACGGACGGCAGGCCGGGGAGCTGCAACCGTTCACCCGGTTTGTTCGGAACAAGGGGTGCACGGCCGACCGGCCCGACGGGCCCGCCGCACGGCTCCGGCCGACCGGGACCGAGCGGTCACCGTCCCGAAAGGAACCGCCATGAAGCTGAGTGACGAGTTGCCCGTCGACCACAGGCTCGCGACGGTCTACCGCTACGGCGCCGCCTTCTGCGGCCTGGTGCTGCTGACCTTCGGCTGTCTCGGTTTCGCCGACGAGCTCAGTCCCTTCAACACCAACGGCCGTCACATCGCCGGTATGTCGACCAACGGCGTGCTGAGCCTCATCTCCGTGGTCGTCGGCCTCGTCCTCATCGGCGGGGCCGTCGTGGGCGGGAACTTCGCCTCCACGCTGAACATGACCGTCGGCACGCTGTTCCTGCTCAGCGGGTTCGCCCACATCTTCATCCTGGACCGCCCCGCCAACGTCCTCGACTTCGGGATGACCAACGTCATGTTCAGCTTCGTCATGGGGCTCGTGATCCTCACGTTCGGCATGTACGGGCGGGTCTCGAGCAAGCTGCCGCACGACAACCCGTACTGGCGCCGGCGCCACGCCCGTGAGGCGGCCCACGAGGCGCCGGCCCTGCGCCGGGCGCAGGGGGGTCCCGAGGTCTCCGCCGCGCGGGGCGCCCGTGCGCTCTCCTCCGCATCCGTGCCCCCGGCCGGCCGGCCGGGGAAGTGACCGACCGGCTCTCATCACAGGAGGCATGCCATGGACGTGCGATCCGCCCGGATCCTAGTGCCCGGTGCCACCGGCGACCTCGGCGGCGCCCTGGTGGACCGACTGCACCGGCTCGGCGCCGCCACGGCGGCGGCGGGACGGGACGAGGCCGCGCTGCGCAGGCTGTCGGACGCGTGCGGAGGCATCCCGACCCGCCGCTTCGACGCCTACGACCTGGACTCCTGCGCGCACACGGTGTCCTGGGCGGCACAGCGGCTCGGCGGCCTGGACGCCGTGGTCGTGTGCGTGGGGGTTCCCGCCTTCGGTCCGGCGGAGTCGGTGAGCGACGCGGTGGCCGAGCATCTCGTCACCGTGAACGCCCTCGCGCCCATCGCCTTCGTGCGCGCCGCGCTGTCCCTGGTGCGGTCGGGAGGGGTGCTCGCCGCCGTCACCGGCGTGGTCGCACAGTCGTCACCGGCCGGCATGGCGGACTACGCGGCGGCGAAGGCGACGCTGTCCGCCTGGCTGACCGCGGTACGGCGGGAACGGCGGCGTTCCGGGGTCGACGTCCTGGAGATCTGCCTGCCCCACCTGGCCACGGGGTTCGCCGGGCGGGCCGTGACCGGCAGTCCGCCGCCCCTGCCGGACGGGCTGCCGCTCGGGCAGGCGGTCGACGCGATCGTCGACGCGCTGTCGTCGGGAGGGCGCATGGTGCGTGCGGGCTCGGACGGAAACCTGGAAACGGCCGGTTAGGACGGCAACCGCCCCGCTCCCACCCATCCGTCGGCGCCGCCGCGACGTATCACCTACGGAGAGCGAGAGAGGGGGCCGAGATGAACAGCGCCTACGGTCGCTCCGCCTGTCGCTCGGTCCGCTGGGTGACCAGGTTGCGCACCGCCGTCCGCGGGCAGCTCGTCGACTGGGGCATGGGCGAACTCGCCGACGACGCGGGCCTCGTCCTCAGCGAGCTGGCCGCCAACGCCATCCTGCACGGCGAACCGCCGGTACGGGTGGCGGTGACGCTGCGCTGCGCCCGGGGCGATCCGCCCGCGGTGCGCATCGAGGTGACCGACTGCGGGCCGCCCTTCGACGCCGACGCCGTCCGCGCCCACTGGCGGCATCCCGCCTTCTCGCTCGGCGAGGAGGGCCGGGGGCTGTACGTCGTCGACGCCGTGTCCCGGGACTGGGGAGACCGGCCCACGGCCGGCGGTCACACGGTGTGGGCCGAGCTGGCCGTCGCCGTCTGAGGGGGGCTCCGCTCCCGCCACCGGCCCGGGGCAGGCATCATGACGGCACCCCGTTCCCCGTGTCCCGACCCACGACGGACAGCGCCCGCACCCCCGCGGGCGCCTCACGAAAGGACCGCTCGCACGTGCGGCAGCCTGCGGACAGCACGGTACGACCGGCCGGGAAGGCACTCCTCGTTCGGCATCGCCCGGTACCGGCGCGGGCGGCGGTGGTGATCCTGCACGGCGGGCAGGAGGAGAGCCGGCGGCTGTCCCGCCCCTGGCACCTGGCCGCCCTGCGGATGCGGCCCTTCGTGCGCGCCGTGGCGGCGGACTCCGGGCGCGACGACGTCCTCCTGGCGCAGGTGCGCTACCGCCATCGCGGCTGGAACGGCGCCCGTGCCGACCCGCTGCGGGACACGGAACGCGCCCTGCGCGAGCTGGACGACCTGACCGGCGGCCTTCCGGTCGTCCTGGTGGGCCACTCCATGGGCGGGCGCGCCGCACTGCGCGCCGCGGCGCACCCGCGGGTGCGCGCCGTGGTGGCGCTCGCGCCGTGGTGTCCGCCCGGCGAACCGGTCGGCCACCTGGCGGGCAAGCACGTCGTCGTCCTGCACGGCAACCGCGACCGCGTCACCTCGCCCGCGGCCTCGGTCGCGTACGTCCGCCGCGCCCGCGGGGCCGGGGCACGGGCCGCGATGGTGCTGCTCGACAACGGGGACCACGCGATGCTGCGGCGCCTCGGCGACTGGCACCGCACCGCATCGTCGGTGGTCGGGCATCTGCTGACTCCGGACGCCGCGGCCGCACCCCTTCCCGGGCCCGCCTGGACGGCCGCCGAACCCCCCGTGTGGTGACGGCCGGTCCGGGACGTCAGGGCACGGGCGGGGGTTCCGGCAGCGCGGTGTGGTCGGGATGGCCGCCGGTGCGGCGCTCCTCCTTCAGCCGCGCCTCGTACAGGTGGTTCCTTCCGCCGGCGAGCTCCTGGCGGGCGGCCGCCTCGAGGGCCTTGAACGGCTCGTAGTAGGTGGCGTCGTAGGCCTCGACGACCTGGAAGGTCCAGTGGCCCGGGATCACGTTGCGTCCCAGGATGTCGCGCTGCACCTTCTCGGCCCAGGCGCCGTGCCCGGCCGCGCGCAGCAGCTCCACCGCGCGGTCGAGCTCGAAGTCGGCGGTACCGGTGAGCTGGTGGAAGGAGTACAGGTGGCCGCGGGCGCGTTCGGTGGTCTCCAGCGCCTTCGACAGTGCGCCCAGCGCCTCCACGGTGGTGTCCGAGACTCCGGGCGGCGGCCGGTGGGCGGGGTCGGGGCCGTCGTCGTGATCGCTCATGGTGCACGGGTCTTTCGGTGGCGGCACTCGGTCAGGCGAGCACCCTGCGCTTCTGGGCCTCGAACTCCTCGTCCGTCAGCACCCCTTGGGCCTTCAGGTCGCCCAGCTGCTTCAGCTGCTCGATCTTGTTGTCCATGTCTTCCTCGGTGGACCGTGGTGGTGCCGCGGGCGCCGCGGGCGCGGGTGCCGCCGCCTGCTGGGCGGTCTGTTGCCGCTGTTGCTCGTAGTCCTGCTGCGCCCACCGTCCCGCCTGCCGCCGTGACACGCGGTTGGAGACCGCGGTTGCGGTTCCGGCGACCACGGCGGTGCGCGCGACACCGCGAATCAGTCCGGGCATGATCACTCGTCTCCCTTGCCGGTTGCAGAGGTGGTGGGGGGCGTTCAGGCGGCCGCGGATCCGCCGGGCGGCGGGGTCCCCTCCACGGCGTCCAGCGAGGCGAGAAGGGCCTGGACGGGGACCCGGCCGCTCGCCACGAGCTGCGCCCCGCTCCGGCGCAGCGCACGGGCCAGGGGCGCGGCCCACAGGTTCTCGTAGACGAGGACCGCGGCGGAGTTGCCGGGTTCCAGCGCCTTTCCGGCCTCGTCGACGTCGCCCTGGTCCAGCAGTCCGGACGAGGCGCCCTCGAAGACGGTGAGGTCCGTCTCGCCGCCCAGGTCCCGCAGCTCCAGGGCGGCGACGGACCCGTCGGCCTCCTTGCGGACGAAGGCGAGGTCGAGGATGCGGATGACGCCGCGGTCGACCAGATCGACCAGCAGCGGGAATCCCTCACCCGTCATGCGGTTGCCGGGGAACTCGACGACGAGGTAGTCGACGGGACCCATGTCTTCGACGTCGTTCATGGCCATTCCTCGGGAGCGGGACGGGGACCGGTGCGCGGCCGGCGGGGCGGACCACCCGCTCATTGCAGCACGCGGAGGAGGGCCCCGCACTCCGGGCCGTGCTCGGGGTCCGGCCCGGCGCCGAGCCCGGCCCACGGCCGTTTCGCCGTGCGGGACGGCCGTCGGGCAGGGGCCTGGAGCCCGGTCCCGTCCCTGCCGGGCACACGGGTCGCCCGGGACGGAACCGCAGTGCTAGAACTGGGGACATGATCGGACGTTTCCGCCGATCCCGTTCGCGAGCGGCTCCACCGCCCGGCGACCGGCGTTCGAGTGATCCGTCCCGTCGCCCGGTGCCCAGGAGCGTACCCGGACGGCGTCCGTCGCTCAGCGTGCGCACGCTCTCCACGCAGGTCTTCCTCCTCCAGGTCGTCGTCGTGCTGGTGCTCGTCGTGGCGGCGGCCGCAGCCCTGGTGCTGCAGGGGCGGCTCGACGGCGAGCAGAACGCCCGCAACCGCTCCATGGCCGCCGCCGAGGCCTTCGCGCACGCGCCCGGCACGGCACTCGCCCTCCAGTCGGCGGACCCGACCGCGCAGATGCAGACGGCGGCGGAGAACACCCAGCAGGCCTCCGGGGTGGACTTCGTGTCCGTGATGGACAAGGACGGCGTGCGGGTCGCCGATCCGGACCCGAGGCTGATCGGCACCCGGGCGGAGGGGGTCGGCCGGGCCGCGGCGGGCGAGGCCTTCACCGAGGACTTCCACGGCAAGCCGTCGGACGCCGTCCGGTCGGTGGTGCCGGTCCTGGACCAGAGCCGGCGGGTGGTCGGCATCGTGAGCGCCGGGATCCAGGTCGAGACCGTGGGACACATGCTCGACTGGCAGGTGCCCGTGGTGCTCGGTTCGGCGGCGCTGGCCCTCGCGCTCGCGACCGCGGGCACGGCCCTGGTCAGCCGGCGGCTGCGCCGGCAGACCCACGGCCTCGGGCCGGCCGAGATGACCCGGATGTACGAGCACCACGACGCGGTGCTGCACGCGGTGCGCGAGGGCGTGCTCATCATCGGCGCCGACGGCCGGGTCCTCCTCGCCAACGACGAGGCGCGCCGACTGCTGGACCTGCCTGCCGACGCCGACCTGCGGCAGGTCACGGAGCTGGGCCTGGGGCCGGGCATCACCCGGCTGCTGACGTCGGGGGAGGTCGCCTCCGACGAGGTGTTCCCGGCCGGCGACCGGCTGCTGGCGGTCAGCGTCCGGCTCACCGCACCGTACGGCGGCTCGCCGGGCGTGGTGGCCACGTTCCGCGACACCACCGAGCTGCGGGCCCTCTCGGGCCGGGCCGAGGTGGCCCGGGAACGGCTGACGCTGCTGTACGAGGCCGGGGTGCGGATCGGGACGACCCTCGACGTGCGCCGTACGGCGCAGGAACTCGCCGACGTGGCGGTCCCCCGGATGGCGGACTTCGTCACCGTGGAGCTGCTCGACTCGGTGCTGCGGGGCGAGGAGCCCACGGGCGCCGTACGGAGGATGCGGCGCACCGCGTTGCGCGGGTCGCGGACGGGGCATCCGCTCCAGCCGGTGGGTGATCTGATCCAGTTCGTGGTGGCCGACACGCCGACGGTGGCGGCGTTGCAGCGTGGCAAGGCCGTGCGCGTGCCCGACCTGCACGACGCCCGGGACTGGCGGGCCCAGGACCCGGAGGGTGCGCGGCAGGTGCTGGCGTACGGCATCCACTCGCTGATCACGGTGCCGTTGCGGGCGCGGGGCGTGGTGCTGGGCGTGGTGAACTTCTGGCGGGGCGCCGACGCGCCGCGGTTCGAGGAGGAGGACGTGGCGGTCGCCGAGGAGCTGGTGGCGCGGGCCGCCGTGGCGATCGACAACGCGCGCCGCTACTCGCGCGAGCACGCGATGGCGGTGACGCTGCAGCGCAGTCTGCTGCCCCGGGACCTTCCCGACCAGGAGGCGCTGGAGGTGGCGTGGCGGTATCTGCCGGCGCAGTCCGGTGTGGGCGGCGACTGGTTCGACGTGGTGCCGTTGCCCGGCTTCCGGGTTGCGCTGGTGGTCGGCGACGTGGTGGGGCACGGTCTGCACGCCGCGGTGACGATGGGGCGTCTGCGCACGGCGGTGCTGAACTTCTCGTCGCTGGACCTTCCTCCGGACGAACTGCTCGGCCATCTCGACGAGATGGTGATGCGGCTGGACACCCAGACGGCGGGCACCGACGGCGAGCAGGCGCCCGTCACGGGTGCCACCTGCCTGTACGCCATCTACGATCCCGTCGGCGGGCGGTGCACCCTGTCCCGCGCCGGTCATGTCGCGCCGGCCGTCGTGGACCCGCTGGGGCGGGTGACCTTCCCGGAGCTGCCGCTGTCGCCGCCGCTCGGGGTGGGTGAGCATCCGTTCGAGGCGAGCGAACTGGAGCTGCCGGAGGGCAGCCGGCTGGTGCTGTTCACCGACGGTCTGGTGGAGGACCGAAGGCGCGACATCGACGAGGGCCTCGATCTGCTCCGTTCGGCCGTCGGGCGCCCGGGGCAGACTCCGGAGGAGACGTGCCGGGCACTGATGGAGACGATGCTGCCGGAACATCCGAGCGACGACGTGGCACTGCTGGTGGCCCGGACCCGGCTGCTGGCGCCGTCCCGGGTCGCCACCTGGGACGTGCCGTTCGACGCCAGGGAGGTGTCCCGGGTCCGCACGGAGGTGAGCCGCCGGCTGGGCGAGTGGGGCCTGGAGGCGGAGTCGTTCGCCACGGAGCTCGTCCTGAGCGAGCTGCTCACCAACGCGATCCGCTACGGCGCCCCGCCCGTGCGCGTCCGGATGCTGCTGGGCAGGTCGCTGGTCTGCGAGGTGTCGGACGGCAGCAACACCTCACCGCGCCTGCGGCGGGCGGCCGCCACCGACGAAGGGGGGCGCGGTCTGTTCCTGGTCTCGCAGTTCGCCGACCGCTGGGGCACGCGCTACGTGGCCGACGGGAAGGTCATCTGGGCGGAGCAAATTCTGGACGGCACCCCGGAACCGGCCGCCACCGCAGCGCTGTTGGACGACATGGCCTGGTGAGGAACCATCGGCAGGACACCCCCGGCCGGGTACGGGCCGCGGGATGCGACGATGGAGCGCATGCGGAAAAACGGTGCGAGGCGGGCGGCGGCCGTGGTGGCGGTCTGCGGTGTGATGGCGATATCCCTCTCGGGGTGCGGCGGTTCCGGCCGTGCAAGCGCGGCCGGAGACGGCGCGCGGGGAGCGCACGGGGCACCGGACGGCACCGACCCTGAGCGGGTGCCCGGCATCGGGGACAGGCTGTGGCGGCGCGTGCCGGCCGACTCCCGGCAGGTGGTCGTGGTCTACGGCGCAGGCCCGAACTCCCCCGATGCGACCGGGGCCCTCTTCACCCGGCACGGCTCGACGTGGGAGCGCACCCGGTCCTGGGCGGCGCACAACGGCAGGCACGGCTGGACGACGGACCATCACGAGGGCGACCAGCGCTCCCCGGTGGGGGTGTTCACCCTCAGCGACGCAGGCGGTGTGCTCGCCGACCCCGGAGCCAGGCTCCCTTACACCAGGTCGGCGTCCTTCCAGGCCCCGCACTGGTGGAACAAGGCGTCCTGGCACGACTTCGACTACGTCATCGCCATCGACTACAACCGCGTCAAGGGCACCGCTCCCAACGACCCCACACGCCCGCAGGGGCAGGCCAGGGGCGGCGGCATCTGGCTGCACATGGACCACGGCGGCGGTACGTCGGCGTGCGTGTCCCAGTCCAAGGAGGCGATGCGCTACCTGCTGCGCACCCTCGACCCCGCCCAGCACCCCGTGGTGGTGATGGGGGACAAAGCCGAGCTGCGGGGGTAGGACTGCCGCGCCCGGCACCCGGCGCCGGGCCTCCTTCCCGTCCCTCCGGCCCGCTCCCTACCTCTCCGCTGCGTCGCGACGCGGCCAAGGGGTAGACGCGCAGGTGCGGACAGACGGAGAGGAAGGGATCACTGTGGACCGAACGTCGCTTCGGGCGGTGGGCTGGGCGCGCTCGCTGCCCATGGACCGCGAGGTGAAGGCGGCACGGGACTGGGCGCGCGAGCACTTGGACTCCCTGGGGTGGACCACCAACGCCCCGGAGATGGTGGACGCCGTTCTGCTGACCGTCTCGGAGCTGGTCACCAACGCGCACACCCATGCCCACAGCACCGCACAGCTGGTGCTGACGTGGGACAACCGCTGCCTGCACATCGCCGTGCACGACGCCTCCAGCAAGCTGCCCTCGCCCCGGTCGCCGAGCACCGAAAACCTCGGCGGCCGGGGCATGCTCCTGGTCGACGCCCTGGCCGACGAATGGGAGACCCGTTCCTGCCCGCACGGCAAGACGGTCACCGCGTGCTTCAGGCCGCCCCAGAACGTCGAGGCGGCACCCTGACACCCCGGACCGCGTGCGGCATGTGACAGCCCACAGCCCGCTATTGGATGCCGAGTCAAATCACTGAACCGTAACCTCCTTGCCGCTACCGGCGGTAACAGCTGGTCGGTACGGTCTCGTCTGCGCGGCCTCCATGGGCCTGGAGCATCCGCTGCAGTTCAACGGGCAGACCATGTCCGTCGGTTACGAGGATCTGTCGACCCACTTCGCGCCGCTGCTCAGCGACCAGGGCACCGCCGTCGCCTGGCTGACCGACCGTCCCGCGGGTAGGCCGGCCGCCTCCCACTGCTGGACCCTGCCCACACAGCCCTGACCGCCCGCGCACGGAGACGAAAGAACCCCGCCCCCGGATTCCGGGGGCGGCGTCTCGTCGAGCGCTGGGCAGGCCTTGCACCTGCATCTCCCCGCGGGAAGCGGGGCGTCTTTCCTTGGACCACCAACGCAGCGCCGGGTACCGGTTCTTCGGTGCCCTGCTCGCGATCGACCGTAGCACGCCAGGGCCGGCCGGGCACGTCCACCGGCACGCGGGGGTGACGGGCGGGCGGGCGCCCGTCACCCCCGTGCGCCCACCGCGGCGACCGCGGCGAGCGCGGACACCAGGGTCACCGTGGTGACCAGCAGGGCCAGGCAGCGGGCGCGGAGTTGGCGGTAGCGCTTCTCGTACTCGGCGCGCAGCGACCGGCTCCGGTCGGCCACCCGCTGCAGATCGGCGCGCGCACGGGACAGGCATTCGCGCACGTAGTGCCGTTCGACCTCGTCCCGCTGCGCCCCGGTGAGCCAGTGCAGGGGCTCGGTGAAGGAGCGGGCGCGCTGCTCCGCCTCGGCCACCCGGGCCTGCCAGAGGAGGTAGCCCTCGACCTGGTTCACCGTCTCGGCGGCCAGGGCCGCGTCGCCGGCTCCGCGGCGGCCCCCCGCGTCCGTCATCGGCGGACTTCCAGGTTCTCCCGCCTGTCGGTCAGGGCGAGTTCGGGGTGGTGCAGGTCGAACGCCGGGGACTCACTGCGAATCACCGGCATGGTGACGAAGTTGTGCCGCGGCGGCGGGCAGGAGGTCGCCCACTCCAGCGAACGGCCGTAGCCCCACGGGTCGTCGACGTGGACGGTCCTGCCGTACTTGGCCGTCTTCCACACGTTGTAGAGGAAGGGCAGCATCGACAGGCCCAGCAGGAAGGACCCGATGGTGGACACCGTGTTGAGGGCGGTGAAGCCGTCGGCGGCGAGGTAGTCGGCGTACCGGCGGGGCATGCCCTCGACGCCGAGCCAGTGCTGGATCAGGAAGGTGGTGTGGAAGCCGACGAACAGCGTCCAGAAGGTGATCTTGCCCAGGCGCTCGTCGAGCATTTTGCCGGTCATCTTCGGCCACCAGAAGTGGAAGCCGGCGAACATCGCGAAGACGACGGTGCCGAAGACGACGTAGTGGAAGTGGGCCACCACGAAGTAGCTGTCGGAGACGTGGAAGTCCATCGGCGGCGAGGCCAGGATGACGCCGGTCAGACCACCGAAGAGGAAGGTGACCAGGAAGCCGGCCGACCACAGCATGGGCGTCTCGAAGGACAGGCTGCCCTTCCACATGGTGCCGATCCAGTTGAAGAACTTCACTCCGGTGGGTACCGCGATGAGGAAGGTCATGAAGGAGAAGAACGGCAGCAGGACGCCACCGGTGACGTACATGTGGTGCGCCCACACGGTGGCCGACAGGCCCGCGATGGCGATCGTCGCGCCGACCAGGCCCATGTAGCCGAAGATCGGCTTGCGGGAGAAGACCGGGATGACCTCAGTGACGATGCCGAAGAACGGCAGCGCGATGATGTACACCTCGGGATGGCCGAAGAACCAGAACAGGTGCTGCCACAGCAGCGCACCGCCGTTGGCCGAGTTGTAGACCTGGGCGCCGAACCTGCGGTCCGCCTCCAACGCGAACAGCGCCGCCGCCAGCACCGGGAAGGCCAGCAGGACCAGCACCGCGGTCAGCAGCACGTTCCAGGTGAAGATCGGCATGCGGAACATCGTCATGCCCGGGGCGCGCATGCAGATGATCGTGGTGATGAAGTTGACCGAGCCGAGGATGGTGCCGAAACCGGAGAAGGCCAGACCCATGATCCACAGATCGCTCCCGACGCCGGGCGAGTGCACCACGTCGGACAGCGGACTGTAGGCGAACCAGCCGAAGTCGGCCGCGCCCTGCGGGGTGAGGAAGCCGCCGACCGCGACCAGCGAGCCGAACAGGTACAGCCAGTAGGCGAACATGTTCAGCCGCGGGAAGGCGACGTCGGGGGCGCCGATCTGCAACGGCATGATCCAGTTGGTGAAGCCGGCGAACAGCGGTGTCGCGAACATCAGCAGCATGACCGTGCCGTGCATCGTGAACGCCTGGTTGAACTGCTCGTTCGACACGATCTGCAGTCCCGGGCGGGCCAGCTCGGCGCGCATCAGCAGCGCCATCACGCCGCCGATCAGGAAGAACGCGAACGACGTGATCAGATACAGCGAGCCGATCGTCTTGTGGTCGGTGGTGGTCGCCCACTTGACCACCACGGCTCCGGGCCGCAGGGGACGACGGGCCCCGACGGTTTCCTGCCCGGTCTGCTGAACATCTGTCATGGGGCCCGACACACGCTTTCCTAGGAGTTCTGGGACCACGAGTACCGCGCGCACACCGCAGGACTCGGCATCATCCTCGCGCTCCCGGCCAGGGATGGGACGCCGCCTGTCACCGACACGGACCAGCGCCGGACGGAAACCACCCGTTCGGCCCACGCATGGATACGGCCGAAGGGGTGGCCGGCGCCTCGGGTCGCGCGCCGCGTGGCCGTCAGACGCGGTGGCGGGCGGGGGTCTTGCCCAGTTCGGCGGTGAACTGGGCTCCCGTGAGCAGGGCGAGGTTGGAGAGCCAGAGCCAGATCAGGAAGACCACGACGCCGGCGAGGGAGCCGTAGAGCCTGCTGTAGGCCCCGAGCGCGGAGGCGTACAGGGCGAAGGCGGCGGAGACCACGAGCCACAGGGCCGCGGCCAGCACGCCGCCGGGCAGGCTGCGGCCGTGCCGGCGTGCCTGGACCGGCCCGGTGTGGAACACGACGACGACCAGGACCACCGCGAGACCCATCAGCAGCGGCCAGCGCAGCAGGCTCCAGACCCACGCGACGGTCGCGTCGAGACCGAGGAACCGTCCGACGGACTCGGCGACCGGCCCGGTGAGGATCAGGACGAGGGCGCTGACGACGAGCAGTCCGAGGAGGACCAGGGCGGTGAGGACGATGCGGTGCGCCCTGCGCCAGGGCGAGCGGTGGTCCTCCACCCGGTGCATCCGGTGCAACGCGCGGCGGAAGACGGCCAGATAGCTGGAGGCCGACCACAGGGCGCTGCCGGCGCCGGTCACCAGAAGGGTCCAGGTCGTGGAGTCGGCGCGCAGCATACGCGCCAGGACGTCGTGCAGTTCGGCGCCCGACTGCGCGGGGGCGTAGGCGGTGACCTGACCGATGAACCGCTCCGCGGTGTCGGGGCTGATCAGCCCGAAGGCGATGACGGTGGCGAGCAGCCCGGGCAGCACGGCCAGGATGGCGTAGTAGGTGAGCGCGGCCGCGTAGTCGGACACGTCGTCGTGCCACATGGACACCGGAGTGCTGCGCAGCGCCGGCCACCACGCGGCGGGCGGGCGGGGCAGCGCGCGGGGCAGGCGTCCGGTGCTCTGGGTGCGTGATTCAGCGGACATGCGGCATCCGGTGGGAGCGGCCGCTGAGGCGGATCCGGCTGTTGAGCGTGCAGGGGGCCGCCGCCTCCCCGGCCTGCGACAGAAGGCGGGTGAAGGAGCCCCGGTCCGAGACCGTGGTCGTGCCCCGTTCCGGGACCGTCGTGGTGTCCCGCTCCGGAACCGTCATGCTCCCCCGCCCCGGCCCGGTGGTCATCGGCGGCCCCGTTCGACAAGGTCCCGCAGGTCCCGGACCCGGCCGCCGCCCTCGAACCACCGGCCCGCCGCCCAGCCCAGGGCACCCAGCGCGGCCACGAGCAGGAACGCTCCGAAACCGCCGAACCAGCCGGCGAACGCCAGGGCCATACCGGCGATCATGCCCACGAACGCGGTGCTCATCCTCGTCCACCTCTCACCGTGTGTGTCGCTTCCCGTCGCCTCGGGGGACTAGGCCACGCGGGACTCGGCAGTCGCCTCCTCGGCGTCGTCCCCGGGCAGGTGGACGTCGTTGACGGTGACGTTCACCTCGACGACGTCCAGGCCGGTGACGCGTTCGACGGCGGCGACGTTCTCCCGGACGTCCCGGGCCACGTCGGTGCCGGGAACGCCGTACTCGACCACCAGGCCCAGGTCGATGGCCGTCTGCCGCTCGCCCACCTCGGCCTTCACGCCCCGGCCCACGTTCGGCCGGCCGCCGGGCACGCGGTCGCGCACGGCGCCGATGGTGCGGGACAGGCTGCCGCCCATGGCGTACACGCCCGGGATCTCCCGGGCCGCCATGCCCGCCACCTTCACCACGACGAGGTCGGCGACCGAGGTCCGGCCGCGCGTGGCGGCGGGCTGGTCGGCGCCGGTGGTGCCGCCCGCCAGGGCCGTCGTGGCCTGCTCGGTCCGTACGGAGCGGGGAGCGGAGGCCGTGGGGGCGGTCGGCGAGGTCTGCGTGGTCATGAGCCGTGTCCTCTCTGCTGCGGGTGAACTGCTCTCACTGCGTCAGACCCGGCCGAGCCACGTCTGTGACGCGGATTCCCCGAAAATTCCCCGGCGCTCCTGCCGGTCGTGCGTCCGCTTCGCATCCGATCACGGAATTCCGCGCAACAGGGCACCACGCTGCCGTGTCCAGCGATCAGGACCGATCGAGAGGAGCCGCCCGGTGGCGGGGGCCCGCGGAGACACCGCACGCCCGACGGCGGACGGCGGGGTGGACGACGCCCGGCTGTCCGACGATCTGCTGGCCGTCCGGGCGGCGGAGGGTGACGAGGAGGCCTTCGCGCCGCTGATGCGCCGTCACGCCCCGGCGCAGGTACGGCCGGCCACCGGGATGCTCGGCAGTCCGGTGGAGGCCGAGGACGCCGTCCAGGACGCCTTCATCAGCGCGTGGCGCAGGCTGCCGGAGTTCCGACGGCGGTCGGCCTTCGGCACCTGGATGTACCGGATCGTCACCAACCGGTGCCTCAATGTGCTGCGCGCCCGCAGGCCGGTCAGTCCCCTGGACACGTCGAAGGACCGACTCCGACCTGCGCGCGGGCCTGGAGCAGGACATCGCCAGGGCTGTGGAGGACGTGCCGGGTGTGGCCTTCCTCAGGCCGGGCGTTTCCGGGCGGCTGCGTTCCCATCCCACCAAGGGCGGCCACGGCCGGGCCGGAGGCCGGCCGGCGTGCGGATGAGCCGGGCGGGGACGACGGCGCCTGGCAGGCGGACATCCACCTCGTGGCCCTGGCCGGGGCCCGGACGGTCGACGTGGCCCGCGCCGTCCGCGGCGCCGCGGGGGAGCGCATGGCCGCCGGACCTTCCGGGGGGCGGTTCCGGCCCGTGTCACCGTGTCGGTCACCGGGCTGGTGTGACGCCCCGCGCCCGGCCGCCCGTGACCGGCGGCGGCCCCGGCGGGTGCAGGCGTCCGGGGACCGGTGCATGGCGCTCGCAGACAGCCGTGGGCGAACGCGGAAAGCCGTACGGCCGACGCAGACAGCCCTACGGCGGACGCCCGACAGCCGTTTCGCAGACGCGGAAAACCGTACGGCGGACGCAGACAGCCGCCCGTGACGGGCGGCCGTGCGTCAGGGCGGCCGGTCGTCACGGGCGGCTGGGCGCGGGGTGTCCGGCCGGCGGCCGGACAGCGCGGGGCGCGGGCGCGGTCAGGAGGCGCTGAGCATGCCCTCGCGGAGCCGGGTCAGCAGGCGGGACAGCAGCCGGGAGACATGCATCTGGGAGACGCCGAGGCGTTCGCCGATCTCCGCCTGGGTGCGCTCCTCGACGAAGCGCATGTGGATGATCTGGCGGTCTCGTTCGTCCAGTTGGGCTATGAGCGGCGCCAGCGCGTGGAAGTCCTCCACCAGCTCCAGGGCACCGTCCTGCTCGCCGATGAAGTCGGCCAGCACGGTCTCACCGTCCTCGCTGCCGCCGATCGCGGCGTCCAGGGAGGCGGAGTTGTAGCCGTTCGAGGCCAGCCTGGCCTCGATGACCTCCTCCTCGGACAGGCTCATCAGCTGCGACAGTTCCTTCACCGTCGGCGTGCGGCCGAGCCGGCTGCTGAGCTCCTCGGTGGCGCGGGCCAGCTGCACGCGCGCCTCCTGGAGGCGGCGCGGCACGTGGACGGCCCAGGAGGTGTCCCGGAAGAAGCGCTTGATCTCACCGACCACGTAGGGAATGGCGAAGGAGGTGAACTCGACCTCGCGGGCCAGTTCGAACCGGTCGATCGCCTTGATCAGTCCGATGGTGCCGACCTGGACGATGTCCTCCATCTCGCCCGGCCCGCGGCTGCGGAACCGCGCGGCGGCGAACCGCACCAGGGACATGTTCATCTCTATCAGCGTGTTCCGGGCGTACTGGTGCTCGGGCGTGCCCTCCTCCAGGACCGCGAGCTGGTCGAAGAACAGCTTGCTCAGCTCGCGGGCGTCCTTCGGGGCGACCTTGGAGGGATCCTCGACCTCCGGCAGCCGCACCGTCCTCGTCTCCACCGCCGCTGCCGCCGTCGCTGTCGCCGTCATCATGCCCCTCCCCTGCTCGTCGGTCCCGTGCCTGACCACGGTGAGCACCGGATACCCCCGACTTACGCATACACACCCGCGTGCAGAAAGTCGTGCGGAAAAGACGGACGCCGTACGGGCGTCACTCGATGGTGAGCACCTCCGAGACGGGGCGACGCGGCGTCACGACGCCCTGGGGGCCGTAGCCCAGGCGCAACACCATCTGGACCGGTCCCTCCCCGGCGACGGGGTCCCGGCTCAGCCCGCGCAGGTCGCCGCTCTCCAGCAGGTGCGAGGTCAGCGAGCCGGCCAGACCGGCCAGGGTCGCCCTCAGCAGGACGCGCTCCAGGGCCTGGCCCGCGCGCAGCCAGTCCGCCGGGCTGTCGCTCGGGGTGCTCAGCAGTGCCAGCTGCGGACTGCGCTCGAAGGCGGTCGCCCCGCGGTCGGCCGTGGTCCGGCGGCCGGCGAAGTCGCGCCAGGGGGCCTTGCCGTCGGTCTTGCGCGGCCCGAAGGCGTATTCGGGCACGCCGTCGACGGCCGTCTCCGCCTCGGCGCCCAGCCGGGTCCAGTGCTCCAGTTCCTCACGTCCGGCGGGGTCCGACTGGTCGCGGGCCTCGGCGTCGCGCACCAGTTCCAGGACGAAGTCGCCGTGCCAGGGCTGGGCGAAGGCGAGCGAGGCCCCCTCCTGCTCGGCGGCCTCATGCAGGTCCTCCCGTACGGGCTGCGGGATCGGCTGGTCCGTGAAGGGGTGCCGGCTGGTGTGCCGCCGCCGGAGCGCGGGGTGCAGCCGCGCCAGTTCGTCGTCGGGCCCGCCGGGGCCGGCGGGCGCGAGGCGCAGCGCGGCCAGCAGCTGCGGGTCGCCGGGGTCGGGCAGCAGCCGGACCTCGGGCGTGAGCCCCTCGTGCGCGGCGGCCACCCGCAGGTTGAACAGGGCCGCGCCGCAGCCGATGTACAGCGACCGGTTGTCGGGGTCGGTGCGCGGCATGGCCCGTGCGAGGTCGGCACGCAGTTCGAGGACGCCCTCGTCCGTCAGGAAGCGGAACGTCCAGGGCTGCGCGTTGTGCATGGACGGGGCGAGGACCGCCTCCGCGACGAGCGCTCCCACCGTCCCGACGTCGATGTCTCCCGCGGTCATCGGACCGTCTCCTCACCGGCCGGCGACGGACGCCGGCCCTGTTCTAGCAGTACCCGAAGGCGGGCTTCGTCACAGCTCGGCCCGCCTCCGGGTCCGGCGATCCGTTCCCCGGTCGCCGTCCGGGGTCTCACTGGTCGCTCCGCGGTGCGTGCCCGTCGCCGCGCCGAGCGCCTCCCTCGCTCCGCGGTGCGCGTCCGGAGCGGCGCGGCATGACCTTGTACGCGGCCACCAGCACCAGCAGGGGCGCCGCGCTGACGGTGAGCATCGTCAGGCGCAGGCCGTTGGTGAAGTCGAGGGCGAGGTCCAGTCCGGACGCCTGCCGGAGCAGGTTCGGGTCGTACCCGGCCGTGCCGGGGCTGGTGGCCATGGCCCCCCGGACCGTGTCGACGGCCTCCCCCGCCTGGCTCAGCGAGATCCCGCGTGCCTCGGCGTCCGCGGTCCACCGGCGTTCGAAGAACAGCCCCAGCAACAGCAGGTAGACCGTGGGCCCCAGGGCGTAGCCGGTCATGCCGAAGGCCGGCTGGACGGCGGCGGTGGTGCCGGCCTTGCCGGGGGGCGTGTGGGAAAGGATCGACTCGGAGGCGGAGGCCGAGGTGATCAAGGTGCCGAGGTTGCAGCTCCAGGTGGCCAGGACGAGCAGCCACAGGGCCATCCGTGTCTCGGCCGTGGCCGCCGTCAGCAGACTGCTGGCGATCAGCACCGCCAGGCCGGTGAGCATGACCGGCCTGGGCGAGTGCGCCGCCATGACCCGCCCGGTGCAGATGCCGGCCGCCACGATCACCGCGGTGCCGGGCAGGTACAGCAGGCCGATCTCCTGTGTGGACAGCGCAAGCACGCTGGAGCCGAACTGCCCGAGGACGACGCTGAACCCGGCGGAGAGGAAGTTCAGGGTCAGGGCGGCCAGCACGGCGACCGCGAAGGGCCTGCTGCGGAACAGTTCCAGCGGCATGGCCGGTTCCGGTGTCCTGCGTTCGTGGCGGACGAACGCGGCCGCGGTGAGGGCGCTGACCGTCAGCGGGATCCAGGCCTGCGGGTGTCCCAGCCCGTTCTGTGCCGCGCCGATGCCGTGGACGAAGGCCAGCAGGGCGAGACCGAACAGGGTCACTCCGGCGACGTCGAGCCGGGAGACGCGGTGGCCGGGCGGCACCGCGACGTGACGTACGGTCAGCACCAGGGCCACCAGCGAGAGCAGGGCGGCCGGCAGGAAGACGCCCCGCCAGCCCAGCCAGTCCACCACCGCTCCCCCGACCAGCGGGGTCACTCCGTACAGGCCCATGTCGACGGCCATGAAGACGCCCAGGGCGAGGGGCCGGGAGCCCGAGGGCACGGAGACGGTGAGCAGGGCCAGGGACAGCCCCAGCATCGCGGCCATGGCCAGCCCGTCCAGCAGACGCATCGCCAGCAGGAACGGGTAGTTGTGCGAGAGCGTGGAGAGCAGGTTCACCAGGATCCCGGCGGCCAGGCCCGCGACCAGGAGCCGCTTGGGTCCGTGGGCGTCGCCGAGGTTTCCCACGGCCAGGACGGCGGAGGCCACCACGAGCGTCGCCGCCCCGCCCAGGAACCCGAGGACGTCGGGCGGTACGCCGAAGGTCCGGCCGATCAGGGGCAGGTTCAGGCTCAGCATGAGGGGGTCGACGGCGGTGACGGTGAACGACACCGCGGGCCCGAGCACGGCGAGCAGGAGCGCCCCGGTGAACTTCGGCGTGCCCCCGGCCTCGCGTACGGCGGCCGCGCCGCCCTCACCGGTTCTCATCGGCACTCCAGCCGCCCGCCGTGGCGTCCTGCGGTTCGCGCGCCGTCACGCCGCCGCCGCGACCCGGGAGCGCAGGTTCTGGAACTGACGGGACTGCATGACGAAGTGGGCGGGCTCGCCGAGCAGCAGCTCCAACGGCCGGGTGAGCGGCCGTGGGCGGCCGAGTCCGCGGGTACGGACCACCAGACGCGTTCCCCCGCCGGGGGCCGGTGCCAGGTGGAAGCCCCAGATGCCGTCTAGGCGGGCCCGGGGCGCCGGCTCCGAGCCCGGGTCGAAGGAGTGGCCGCGGGTCAGGTCGAGGTCCGAGCGCAGGACCAGGGTGCGGTGGGGCGCGAGGAGCGCCACGGAGAACCAGGTCCGCCCGCCGCGCGCCGTGTCGATGCTCTCGCCCTCCTCCAGCGTCTGCCACCGGGGGTCGATGCGGTCGGCGCTGGGTCTGCCGTAGTGGTCCAACCAGTCCCAGCTGTACCAGCCTCCGCGGTCGTATCCCATCTGCACCAGCCAGGCCCACACCGTCCCGGGCGGTGCCGGCAGGGTCGTCGCCATGGTCGACGTGGCGTCGGCGTCGGGGACGAGTTCGTCGCCCGGGTAGGCCCGCGTGATCTCCTCGAAGGTCGCGCCCCAGGTCAGCATCCTGGGCCGGATCCACCGTGCGTAGGCGGCCAGCGCCCCGCAGACCAGGACGACGGGGACGGCCCGGGAGACGCGGGAGGGCGGACGGGTCCGCGGTCGGGCGTACGCCCGGTGTCGGCGTGTGCGTCCGGTGGGCATCGTGTCCTCCCTGGGCGTCCTCCCGGGTCTGCGTCTGCTTCCGGACTACCAGGGGCGGCCGGAGGGGTACGAGGGCCGTTCGGCCCGCCGGGGGCGCCGGTCAGCCCCGGGAGTCCGGGTCGCGGTTCCCGTCCCGGCGGCGGGAGATGCGGGTGCGGGCGGAGCGCCGGCGCAGCCGGGTCTGAGCCCTCAGGGTGTCCCACTCCCGGCGGACCTCGTCCGCGGAGGGCCGGCGCCCCTGCCCGATCCGGACCAGTTCGTCCCGCACCTCGCGGCCCACCGCGGCCGAGGCCACGAGGACCAGCATGACGCCGAAGAGCGCCGAGATCATCGCGAAGACGGCGCCGACCGAGCCGTAGCGGGCCGCGTAGGAGTTGAACAGGTGCGGCAGGTAGAAGGTGGCACCCACCGAGTACAGCGCCGAGAGGACGGCCGCGATCACCCCGAAGGGGAGCAGTTCCCGCGCGGTGATCCGCTTCGCGGAGAGGATCCGGCCGGTCCAGACGAGGAACACGGCGGTCATCGGCGCCTCGTACAGGGAGGCGCCCAGGCCGAACCGCCCTCTGCCGAAGACGGCGTACAGCCAGCCGGTGGCCGTCACGTAGACGGCGAGGGTGAGAATCCACCACAGGCCGTTGCGCGTGTTGCGCACGCCGAGCGGTCTGAGTTCCCAGGTCTGTTCGAACAGCCGCTGGGCGGCCCGGGCGAAGCTGAGCGCGGAGATCACCAGGAACACCGCTCCGAAGAACCCGACCCCGGTGCTCTCCCCTTCGGCCGGGGTGAAGAGGAACCTGACGGTCTCCGCGCCCGACTGGGTGAGTCCGTAGCGCTTGATGATGCGGTCCGCGGTGTCCTCGCCGCCGAGTCCGTTCAGCAGGGCGCCGGTGAGGATCACGACCGAGACCAGCGCGGTCAGCGCGCCGGACGCCAGGGCCATCGCGCGGTCGAAGCCCACGACCTTCTGGAACCGGTTGATCACGCGCAGCGCGAAGGCGGGACGCAGCCAGAAGGTCAGCACTCCGATGAGGCGCTCGCGATCGATGCCCGCCGTCCTGTCCTCCGCGCACGTCGAAACCCGCCGGACCACGCGAGGCTAACGGATGGCCGGGCCGGTGGCCGGGGACGACACGACGAAGCGGAGCGGCTCCCTCAGCCGCCCGTCGTCGCGGCGGGTGGCGCGGAAGGTGCCGCCGTGGCAGTGGGCGGGGTCCGGCGAGCGACCCGCCCTTCGCTCTCTCGCCCTCCTCCCCGCCTGCACGGCCGTCCTCTGCGCGGTCGCCCTCGCCACGGCCGTATCGGCGGCGCCCGCCGCGGTGCGCACCCCGCTCGCCTGGGGCGCCGGGGTCGCGGCCGTGGTCCTGGTCGCGGCCGTGCTGGCGGCCGTGCACGCACGATGACGACCGGCATCGAAGCACCGACCGGCACCACGGAGGGCCGTATCGCCCTCGACCCGTTCGTCGGCGACCTGGACGGCGAGAGCGCACGGCTGCGCGCCGCCGGCCCGCTCGTGGCCGTCGAACTGCCCGGCGGCGTCCCGGTCCGGGCCGTCGCCCATCACGCCGAGGCCAAGGCCCTCCTCACCGACCCGCGCCTGGTGAAGGACATCGAGGTCTGGGGCGCCTGGCGGCGCGGCGAGATAGCCGCCGACTGGCCGCTGATCGGCCTCGCCGACCCGGGCCGCTCCATGCTCACGGTGGACGGGGCCGACCACCGCCGGCTGCGCGCCCTCGTCGCCCGGGCGCTCACCCCGCGGCGGGTGGAACGGATGCGGGGCCTTCACGTTTTCCTCACCTTTCCCCCGCCCTCCTCTCACCTTCGGATATGCTCCAGGCGCTTCATCCGTTTCACCGAGGGGGGACCTCAATGCGCATACGCTCTGCCCTGGCCGTCGCCGCCACCGCCGGTACGTTCGCCGTCGTGGCCGCCGGGCCGGCCCAGGCCACCGAGTACTCGTCGGCGCTCAAGATCAAGGGCGTCCAGTACGACGCACCCGGGCGGGACTCCAACAGCTGCTCGACCGGCAACACCAAGTCGGAGTACCTGACGATCAAGAACTACTCCGGCACCGCGACCGTCAACCTCAGGGGTTACGTCGTGAAGGACGCCGCCGGCAACAGGTTCACGTTCCCCGCGAACCACTACCTTCAGCCCGGCGACTACGTGAAGCTGCGCGGCGGTCACGGCACCGACTCCGACGCGAACAATGTCGTCTACCGCCAGAACTGCAACTTCATCTGGAACAACGACAAGGACTCCATCTACCTGTACAAGCCGTCCGGCGCCCACGCGGACACGCACGCGTACACCGCCTCGCGCGACGACCGGGACGGCAACGGGTACATCACCTACCACGGCTGACGTCCCCGCGCGGGGCGGCTTTCCCGGCGGACGGGCGTCCCGGGAAAGCCGCCCCGCCCGCAGTCCGGCGACCGCGGCCCGGCAGTCCGGCGACCGCGGCCCGGCAGTCCGGCGACCGTATTCATCAGCGGTGCTTCTGAATGCGATGCGAAGGAACGGTTGGACTTCAGGATCAACGAGGCGCAGGGTGGGCACGTCCCCCTGTGTTCGCTGATCCGGCGGGGACGCCCCTTCCCTGCACCACCTTCGGAGATCACCCGATGAACCACGTCGCGGACCCCGAGCGCTACAACGGCACCATGCGCTACCGCCGCACCGGACGCTCAGGACTCGACCTGCCCGTCCTGTCCCTGGGCTACTGGCACAACTTCGGGGACAACCGGCCGTTCGAGACACAGCGCGACATCGCGCTGCGCGCCTTCGACCTCGGGATCACCCACCACGACCTCGCCAACAACTACGGCCCGCCCTACGGTTCCGCGGAGATCAACTTCGGGCGGCTGATGAAGCAGGACCTCGCGCCCTACCGGGACGAGCTGGTGATCTCCACCAAGGCGGGCTGGGACATGTGGCCCGGCCCCTACGGCCAGGGCGGCGGCTCCCGCAAGTACGTGCTGGCCTCACTCGACCAGTCCCTGCGGCGCATGGGCCTGGACTACGTGGACATCTTCTACTCCCACCGCCTCGACGCGAGCACCCCGCTCGAGGAGACGATGGGCGCGCTGGACACCGCGGTCCGCCAGGGCAAGGCCCTGTACGTCGGCATCTCCTCGTACGACACCGAGCGGACCCGTCAGGCCGTCGCCATCCTGCGCGACCTCGGGACCCCGCTGCTCATCCACCAGCCGTCGTACAGCATGGTCAACCGCTGGATCGAGACGGAAGGCCTGCTGGACGCCGCCCAGGAGGAGGGTTTCGGGGTCATCGGGTTCACCGCCCTCGCCCAGGGGCTGCTGACCGGGCGCTACCTCGACGGGGTACCGCAGGACTCGCGGGCCGCGCAGGGCACCTCGTTCGACACCGGCTGGCTGTCCGACGACATGCTGCACCGGCTCCGCGCCCTCGACGACATCGCCGTCCGCCGCGGCCAGACCCTGGCCCAGATGGCGCTGGCCTGGGCCCTGCGCGACGAGCGCGTCACCTCGCTGGTCATCGGTGCCTCCCGGGTGGAGCAGCTGGAGCAGAACGTCGCGGCGCTCGGCAACCTCGAGTTCGACGCCGAGGAACTGGCCGAGATCGACAAGTACGCCACCGACGGCGGCGTCGACCTGTGGCGGGACGCCCGCACCGGCAACCTGGGCTGACCTCCGCCTTCCGAGCCACGCCCACCGGGAGCCGGCCCCGCGAGACGCACGCGCGCGGGGCCGGCTCCCGGTCAGTTCTGCGGCGAGTACCGGCCGAAAGCCGTTCCCGGCGCGGCCCGCGCCGCACGGACGGGTATGGCTCCCCCCACGACGCCCGCAGGGCAAGGGGGAGCCGACCCAGGTGGCTTGGAGGCGGTACGGAGCCGGTCGACGCGAGCCGCGCCGGGAACGGCGGCGGCGCACGGTGCGCCTGCTGCGCGCCCAGGGCCGCTACGGCCCCGAGTTCCGCGAGGTGCTGCCCGCGCTGAGCTGCCTCGTCCTGGCCGTGTGCCTGACGGTCGCGGGCGCGGCCTCCGCGTACCGCGCCGTGGGCGTCGGCGCTCCGCTGGCGGCCCTGGGCTGCCTCGCCCTGGTGGTCGTCATCGCCCTACGGCACCGGCGTCCGCTCGCCCGGCGGCGCCTCGGCTACTACACCGCCGAGGAGATAGCGGATCTCGACGCGTCCGGCCTCGCCCTGGCCGTGGCGCGCATGTTGCGCCGGGACGGCTGGCACGTCACGGCCCCGCCCGGGGAACGCGTCCGCCCCCGGGTGCGCGCCGCCCGGCGCGGCCGCGGGCAGCGGCTTGAGGTCGTCTTCCGTCCGGTGGCCGAGCCGCTGCCCGACGAGGACGCGCCCGCCGGCGGGACGGGCTCCGGGGCTCCGCTGCACCTGGTGGTGCACCGCGGCACCTTCAGCGCCCGGGACCTGCAGTGGGCCCGGCGGCAGGGCGGCACCCGTCTCATGGACGGCGCCCTCCTGCACCGATGGGCCCACGGCACGCCCCTGCACCACCTGATCGACCTGTCCTGACGGGACGTCAGCAAAAGCCGCACAGTGGTGTCTTTGACTTCCGCAGTGCCCGCGACGGTTCCACGGCCGCACGCCGCCGGTCACCAAGGCGCCGTCGGCGCCCCGTCCCGCGCTCAGCGTCTGCGGCCGCGGACCGACCAGCCGCTGCCGATGCCCGCGACGTGCAGGGCCAGCAGTGCGAGTCCGATGAGCATGATGTTGGTCGAGGTGAAGGTGTCGTTGGTCGAGATGTCGGCCGCGTTTATGAGGAAGGAGATGAAGAACAGGACCGCGGAGACGATGGCCAGCACGAGGGCTTCCTTTCGCAGATGGGGGTTCTCATGTGTCGTACTCTGCGGATGCCCCCGACCGGCCCTCGCATACAAGCGGTTGAGCCCGGACGGACCGGGGCCGGAGGACGCGGCAGGTCCGTCGGTCCGTTCAGTTCGTTTCAGTTCGTTCAGCCCCATCAGTCCCTTCAGTCCGTCAGTCCGGCGGCCACCACCGCGCCCAGTTCCCAGCACGCCTCGACGTCGGCCTTGCCCGGCTCGCCGGTCACCCGCACCGCCTCGGCCGCGAGGCGCCAGCCGAGGCCCGTGGTGATCGACTCGATGGCACGCACCGCTCCGGTGACGTCGTTGCCGCCGTGCACGTAGTAGCCGAAGGGCCGTCCCCGGGTCTCGTCCAGGCACGGGTAGTAGATCTGGTCGAAGAAATGCTTCAGGGCGCCGGAGATGTAGCCCAGGTTCGCCGGGGTGCCGAGCAGGTACGCGTCGGCGGCGAGGACATCGGCGGCCGTGGCGGACAGCGCCGCCTTCCGCACCACGCGGACGCCCTCGATCTCCGGGCTCGTGGCGCCGGAGACCACGGCCTCGAACATGGTCTGGCAGTTCGGCGAGGGCGTGTGATGCACGATCAGCAAGGTAGGCACGTCACGCACCTTGCCCCGGCGCCCCCTCCGGCCGCAAACCCCCGGCACCCCGGCACTCCCGGGGACGGCCGAGCGCCTGGAACTGGGCGCGGAGCTCATGTACCCCGGCGGGGACCTCGCCGAGCCGCTGCCGGCCGCCGCACCGGTCGCCGTCCGGCGGCCCGAACGCCGCACCGCACCGGCCGGGTCGCACGCCTGAACGGGCGGGAGTGCCGCAGTCGGCTCGGGTTCCGGACTGCGGCACTCCCGCTCCCCGGGACACGGAAGGAGGAGCACGTCCCGGTGCGGGTGCGGGTTCCCCGGCGGCCGGGCCTCAGGCTGCGCCGAACGGTTGATCTCCGAGGAACGGCCCGGAAGAAGCGTCTGAGCAGCCGGTATGCCGTATGCATATGGAAAGCCGACCCGGCCGGCATTGGACGCATGGATGCCTCGCACGCGACCATGGAACCGGCGGCGCCCGACCGCAACGACGCGGGCTGGGCCCACCGAGTACACGGGTTCCGCCCGGGTACCCGAGCCCGGCCACCCAGCGAGCCTCGGCCCGCCCTCGTGGGGGCGCCCTCCGCCGTGCTCCTTCTCTCCCTCAGTCACCTCGGGTCCGCCCCGGTCGGTGAACTCACCGGTCCGGTCGGCCGACCGGACCTCGCACGCCGTCGACCACGGGGTCGGCATTCGAAAGGACAGCGCTCGTATGACCTCAGCAGCCCGGGGACGACCGGGGCGCTCGCCGCGCGACGTCCCGCCGTCGAGGCTGCGCCGCGCCGTCGGCGTCCGGCTCGGCACGCTGCCCCTCGCGACGGCGGCGCGGGGTGCCGTCGTACTGGCCGTACCGCTCCTCGTCGGCATGCTGACCGGGGCCGTCGTCCCCTCCGTGGTCGCCGCGATCGGCGCCCTGTGGGGAGTGAGCCAGGACGGTGCCGATCCGTACCGGCTGCGGGTCCGGCGGCTCGGTCTCATGGGCCTGGCCGCCGCCCTCGGCCTGCTCGCCGGGGAGCTCGCGCTCCGCGACGGGCAGCAGACGGCGGTGACGGTCTGCCTGGTCGTCGCCGCGCTGGTGGCCGGTTCGGTCAGTCTGCGCGGTGCGGTGGCCTCCGTGGCCGGCATGCACCTCCTGCTCGGCGTGACGATCGGCGGCGGCATCCCGATGCCGGGTCCCTGGTGGCAGGCGCCCCTCGCGCTCCTCGCCGGGGTGGGCCTGGTCGTCGTGCTGTCCGCGGCCCCCTGGCTGTGGCGCCGGCACGACATCGAACGGGCCGCCGTGCTCGCCGTGTACCGGGCCTCCTCCGAAGCGCTGTCGGCGGCCGGCACC
Organism: Streptomyces sp. NPDC014864; assembly: GCF_043081525.1. Classification (NCBI taxonomy): domain Bacteria; kingdom Bacillati; phylum Actinomycetota; class Actinomycetes; order Kitasatosporales; family Streptomycetaceae; genus Streptomyces; species Streptomyces sp. NPDC014864. The sequence goes on along the minus strand of NZ_JBIBWT010000003.1, from coordinate 212,951 downwards.
CCCGCCGCCGAAGCCGCGCGGCGCCGGCTGACCGCCGCGCTGGACCACGCCCAGCAGGCGATGCGCCGCCATGCGTCGCGCGGCGACCGGGCGGAGCCGGAGCCGCGGGAGCTGCTGCGGGCCTTCCACGCGGCCGTGCGGCTGGGCGAGGTGACGTCGGCGCTGGTGTGGGAGGCGCGTCCGCTGCCCCCGGCCACGACGCACGTACCGCTGGCCATGGCGGAGCGACTGCTGCCGGACACCCGCAAGACTCCCGCCACCGACTCCGGCGCCTCCTCCGTCCCGTCCGGCGCGGCCGAGGAGGCCGACCGGTCCGGCCACTCCGCCCCGCCCGCCCCGTCCGACCGGTCCGACCGGTCCGACCGGTCCGACCGGTCCGACCGGTCCGACCGGTCCGCGGAGGAGGGTGCCGTGCTCGACGTCCCCGCCGGGTCGCCGGGCCTGCGGGCGCTCACCGAGCTGAGCGCGAAGACCGACCGGGCGGGCATGCCCGAGGTGGCCCTGCATCCGCCGCTGCGCCCGTGGCAGGGACGGGGGGCCCATGTGCGGTACGCCGTCCTGCTGGCGGCCTGCGTGCTCGTCGCGCAGCTGTGCGCGCTGCTGCTGCACGGCCCGCGCGGGTACTGGCTCCCGATGACCGTGGCGTTCGTCTACAAGCCCGACTTCGGCCCGGTGTTCCGGCGGGCCCTGCACCGCTGCGCCGGCACCGTCGTGGGGGTGGCCGCCATCGGCGCGGTGACCCTACTGACCACGGACACCTACGCCCTCATCGGCGCGGTGGCCGCCTTCGGCGCCTTGATGGCCGTAGGCGTGCGCCACCACTACGCGCTGGCCACGCTGGGTCTGACCGCGATCGTGTTCGTCCTGGTCGATCGGCTCGGCGACCACCGGGCGCTGTACGGGGCGCGGATCCTCGACACGGCCCTGGCCGCGGCGATCGTGCTCGTCGCGCACTTCGCCCTGTGGCCCGACTCGGCGGCCGGACGCGCCTGCGCCCAGACGGAGGCCGCACTGTCCGCCGCGTACCGGTACCGCGATCTGGCCCCCACCGCCGCCCCCTCCCAGCGGCACGCGCTGCGCCGCGCCGCCTACCAGCAGCTCGCGCAGGCCCGGCGGGCCGCCACGCACGCCCACGACGAGCCGGGCCGCCCTGGGCGGCGGCTGCCGGACTGGGAGGCGGCCATCGGCACGGCCGAGCAGCTCTGCGACGCGGTGTCCGCACGGACGCTGGCCGCCGCCCCTGCAACCTCCGTGCACGCGGCTTCCCGACACCCGGCGCCCACCCCCCTGCCCTGACAGAATGACAAAGATGGATCTCCAGGTACTGCGCTCCTACCAGGCGGTGGCCGACGGCCGGACGGTGACCGAGGCCGCCGCGGAGGCCCGGGTCACCCAGCCGGCCCTGTCCCGGGCGCTGAACCGGCTGGAGGAGGAGGTGGGCGCGCAGCTCCTCCAGCGCGTCGGCCGCGTGCTGCGGCCGACGCCGGCCGGACGGGTCTTCAAGGAGTACGTCGACGCCGTCCTCGACAGCTACGACCGCGGCCGGCGGGCCGTCGCCGAGGTCGTCGACCCGGACGCGGGTGTGGTGTCACTGGCGTTCCTGCACACGCTCGGCACCTGGCTGGTGCCCAAGCTGGTGACCGGGTTCCGCGAGGCCTATCCGCAGATCCGGTTCGAGCTGCATCAGCACGAGGAGAACGGGCTGGTCCAGCATCTGCTCGACGCCACCGCGGACCTGGTCATCACCAGCGACGACCCGGGCCATCCGCTGATCACCTGGCGGCGGCTCCTGGTCGAGCCGCTGTGGCTCGCCGTCCCCACGCGGCACCCGCTGGCGCAGCGCCGCCGGGTGCGCCTGGCCGAGGTCGCCGGGGAGCCCTTCATCCTGCTCAAACCGGGCTACGGTCTGCGCGGCATCACCGAGACGCTGTGCCGCCAGGCCGGATTCGCCCCGCTCGTCGGCTTCGAGGGCGAAGAGGTCCACACCCTGCGCGGCCTGGTCGCGGCCGGTCTGGGCGTCTCCCTCATCCCCTCGTCGCCCGACACCGCGGCGGCGCCCGACTTCCCGATCCGCTATCTGGAGATCACCGACGTGCGCGGCGCCCGGGACATCGGCATCGCCTGGCTCTCCGGCCGGACCCTGCCACCGGCCGACCGCCGCTTCCTCGACCACGCCCTCGCCGCGACGGCCGCGACCGACGCGACCGCCGACACGGGCACGGACACGGGCACGGGCACGGGCACGGGCACGGGCACGGGCAACGAGACGACCTCGGGCACGGACGCGGACCGGATCACTCCGGGCACGGCTCCGTGAGGGGAACCCGGCTCCCGTCCACCGCGGCCCAGGGCTCCGGCCCCGTACCGTCGCTCCAGGCCTGGAGCGCCTGCCGGTCCACGCAGACGATCCCGCACTGCTCGGCGTACTCGACCGCCGGGGCCGTGAAGTCGCTGGTGGTCACGAGGGCCGCGACGTCGGCCTCGTGGACCGTGTAGCAGGTCCCGCCGAAGCGCTGGAGCTCCTCCGAGCCCACCCGGTTGGTGGCGCAGTAGCGCTTGCACTGAATGACGACACGCCGCCCGTCCGGGGCCACGGCGAGGACGTCGGCGCCGAGGTCTCCGGCTCCGCCGACGACCTCGACCAAGGAGCATCCGTCCCGCTCGCACAGCGCGGCGACCGCCTGCTCGAACTCGTACGGATCCAGCGCCTCGTAGTCGACGCCTCCGGCCTCCGAGCCCCCTCCTTCGCGCGCGGGCAGCTCCGTGGTCACGAGGGCGACGGTCTCCTGAAGGCCGGCCCCCGGGGCGCCTTGCGGGCCGGTGCCCGAAGGGACGGGCGGATCGGCGTACGGCGTGAGGTACGGGTCGGCGTGCGGGTCCGCGTCACCGGCGCGGGGAGCCGGAACGTACGCGTCCGCCGCGTGGGGTACCGGGCGGGCCGTCTCGGGCGCGGCGGGGGCCGCAGGCGTCTCCAGGGCGTCGAGCGCCGTCCTCGTCGCCTCGTCCAGCGCGACGGCCGCCCGGTACGCGGCCCGCTTCACCGCGTAGCCGCGCCGCCGGCGCCGCGCGGCAAGGACGGCGGCCGTGACGAGGAGCCCCAGGACGACGGCCCAGGCCGGGCGCCGCTCCACGGCGGCGGCCGCCGTGCGGGCGGTGAGACCGAGGATGGTCACCGCGGCGGCGAGGATGCCGAAGCACAGGGCGGTGGCGCGGAGATCGAAGGCGCGTCGGCGGTCGGTCCGTCTGATGCGGCGTGCGGATGTGGTCACGGCGGTGCTGCCCTCCTCGGCTGGTCATGAAGATCACTTCCGCCCGTCTGCCCCTGATCGCACACTTCACCGACCCGATTCCCCCACTGATCTGACATGCCCTTACCTGGAGCAATGGTCAGGCCCGGGCCCCGCCCCGCCGCAGGCTGGTGGTCTTGATCAAGCCCTTCGGGAGTTGTTGTGCACAGGCCGCCTGACCGTTTCCCCGAGGACCGTCGTACGGACGTCGCCGGCACCGACTCCCCCGACGCGGACCTGCGGCTGCCGGCCCCGCCCGCGTGGATGCGCTGGCTTCCGGTCCTGTACGTCGCGGGCGTCCTGGCGCTCGAGCCGGTCACCCCCGTGCAGTGGCCGGTGAGTTTCCTGCTCATCGCGCTGCCGCTGGTCGCCGCGTTCGCCCACGGGCCCGCGATCGTCGCCGGGGTCACCGTGTTCGCCATCGCGTTCGAGGGCGTGCTGGCCGGGACCCCCTGCTGCGCGGGCCGCTCCGTGGGCTACCTGTGGGAACGCCACTACGTGGCCGCCTATGTCTCCACCGCCCTGGTGGGAGCCCTCGGCACGCTGCTGGCCGCCCACCGCACCCGGCGGGAGCGGACCCTCGCCACGGTGCGTTCCGTGTCCGAGACCGCGCAGCGCGTCCTGCTGCGCCCGGTGCCCCGCCGCCTGGGGCAGATCTGTGTGGAGACCCTCTACCTGTCCGCCGCCGCGGAGGCACGCATCGGCGGCGACCTGTACGAGGCGGTGCCCACGGCGCACGGGGTGCGGCTGCTGATCGGAGACGTCCGCGGCAAGGGGCTGGTGGCGGTGGAGACGGCCGCGACGATGCTCGGCGCCTTCCGCGAGGCCGCGCACGACGAGCCCGATCTGGTCGGCCTGGCGCACCGCGTGGAGCGGAGCATGAGCCGCAGGGCCGCGCAACTGCCCGGCAGCGAGGTCGCGGAGCGCTTCGTCACCGCGGTGTTCGCCGAGATCCCCGACGACGAACCCGTGGTCCGCATCGTGAACTGCGGCCATCCGCCGCCGCTGCTCCTCGGCGAGGGCCGGGTCACCGAGCTGGACGCGACCGACCCCTCACCGCCGATCAACCTCGGTGTGCTGGTCGGCGACCAGTACCACCTCGACGTGGAGCCCTTCCACCCCGGTGACCGGCTGCTCCTCTACACCGACGGAGTGACGGAGGCCCGCGACCGCACGGGCGCCTTCTATCCGCTGGCCGACCGGGTCCGCTCCTGGGCCGGACTGCCGCCCCGCGAGCTGCTGGACCGGCTGCACGAGGACCTGCTCGCCTTCGGCGACGCGCAGCTCCGCGACGACACCGCCGCGCTGGCCGTTTGCCGCCTGCCCGACGAGGCCCACCCGGACGCCCACGCGTCGGCGGACGAACAAGGTGCGTCCGCCGACGGCGGTACGGGGGACGACGATTAGTTCCCACCGGGAGTTCCGGGCGGACGAGGGCACGGCGAAGACCGGACAGGGCTGCCGGCCGACGGCCGTGCGGCCGCGGAGGGGCGGGCGCGGTCGGGCGCCGCCGCCGGTCGGCGGGCACGCGCCGCCGAGGCGCCGGGGCGCGGCCGCGTGCCGGCCTACCCCGGGTGCGTCGTCCGGCTCCGTTCGTCGGCTCGCCCGCCGGCGCCGAGCGGCCCCTGAGATCCGGGCCGTGCCCAGGAAGCCGGCCTTCGCCTCCAACTCCAGGCCGGAGCCGGCCACGCAGCGGCGTACGACCGTCTCGTTGGTGAGCCGGACGGGCCCCAGCCGGATCTCGTAGCGGAGCGCGGAGCCGACCTGCGGCCATTGCCCGCGCGCCGGTTGCGACGAGGAGGTGCCCACCACCCAGTCCGCATAGCGGGTGCCGTCCGCGAGAACGGACCAGACCGTCTCGGGGCTGGTCCTGATCAGACGAGACGCACTGCCACCACGTGCCTCCCGCGGCTCGGCCCACCCCACCTTCCGGGCCGAGTGCCCCGCAGCGCGGCGGCCAACCGGAGTGACCGTTTCCGGGCCGCCGCGGAGGGCGCCCGGCTCGTCCGGAAGGAGCCGGCCGGCGGCAGCGCTAACGCAGGGCCTCGATCGCGCTCTCCACGGTCGGCTCGAAGCTCAGGACCTGGTCGAGGCCGACGATACGGAAGACGCGCATCAGGTCCTGGTTGACTCCGGCCAGGTACAGGCGGGAGTCGGTGGCCTGGGCACGGTGGTAGGCGGTGATGAGGACGGTGATGCCGGTGGAGTCGCAGTAGAGCAGCCCCGACAGGTCCAGCACCGTCCGGCTGCCGCGCGCGAAGGGCGTGTCCTCCAGGGCGTGGGTGAGGCTGGGTGCGGTGTGGTGGTCGAGCTCGCCGCCCACGGTCAGCACGGTGACACCGGAGGGATGGGTCTGGGCATCGACGGTCAGAGTGCGGTCGGTCACCGGTTCTCCTGTGCGGTCGGGTGGTGGAGCGGAGGGACGTACCGGAGGGGCAGGGTGGTGCCGTCCCTGGGATGCCGGCGCTGCAGCCGGACGCGCCGCTGTCTTATCCTACGGATCACACCGCCGAACCCGGGCAGGCGACGGAGCGGCGGCTTGAGGTGCGACGGGCCCTCAACGCGTCGCGTACCCGCGACCGCCGAACGGATTCCGGGGTTCCGCGGGCAACCCCACGGTGTCCCGGCGGGAGGCGGGGAGCGGTCCTGAGGTGCGATCGGCCGTTCCGGGGGTACCACGGAGCGGTGAGGGTGAGCGAAAGGGTGTCGGGTGGCGCCTACTGAAGACTCCGGGATCTCCTCGGACCCGGAGGCCGCGGGTTCGGGGATCGATCTGTTCGCCGCCGACGCTGTGATCGGCGCGGACCTCGCCCGGGTGGACTGGACGGCGACGCCGCTGGGGCCACCGGCCGGCTGGCCGCAGAGTCTGCGGACCGCGGTGAGCATCCTGCTGTCGTCGCGGTTCTCGATGTGGATGGCGTGGGGCCCCGAGCTCACCTTCTTCTGCAACGCCGCCTACCGCCGGGACACGCTGGGCCGCAAGTACCCGTGGGCGCTGGGCCGGCCGGCCCGCGAGGTGTGGGCGGAGATCTGGGACGACATCGGCCCGCGCATCGCCACGGTGCTGACCACCGGGGAGGCGACCTGGGACGAGGCGCTGCGGCTGTTCCTGGAACGCTCGGGCTACTCGGAGGAGACGTACCACACCTTCTCCTACAGCCCCCTGCGGGACGACTCCGGTGCCGTGGTCGGGATGCTGTGCGTGGTCAGCGAGGAAACCGAGCGGGTGATCGGCGAGCGGCGCATGGCGACGCTGCGCGACCTGGGCTCCGACCCGAGCGCGGCCCGCACCGAGCAGGGGATGCTGGACTTCTCCGCCCGGCAGCTCGCCCGCAACACCGCGGATCTGCCGTTCACCCTGACGTACCTGTTCCAGGGCGACGGCAGCGCGCGGCTCGCGAGCGCCACCGGGCTGCACTCGGGGCATCCGGCCGCTCCGACGGCCCTTCCCGCCGGCGGCGCGGACGAGGTATGGCCGGCCGGGGCGGCGGCCCGGGGGGAGACCACGACGGTGGACCTCCACGGCCCGCCGTTCACCGGCCTGCCCACCGGGCCGTGGCCACAGCCGCCCCGGCAGGCGCTCGTCGTGCCGCTGGCGCAGCAGGACGCTTCCCTCGGCTTCCTGGTCGCCGCCCTGAACCGGTACCGGCCGCTCTCCGACGACTACCGCGGATTCGTCGAACTGGTCGCCGGGCACGTCGCGGCGGGGGTCGCCGGCGCCCGCAGCTACCAGGCCCAGCAGCGGCGGGCCGAGGAGCTGGCCGCGCTCGACCGCGCCAAGACCACCTTCTTCTCCAACATCAGCCACGAGTTCCGCACCCCCCTGACACTGATCATGGGCCCGGTGGAGGAGCTGCGGACGCAGCTGGGCGACGCCGATCCGCGCCTCCGCGAGGAGCTGGAGGTCGTCCGGCGCAACGGTCTGCGGCTGGGCAAGCTGGTCAACGCGCTGCTGGACTTCTCCCGCATCGAGGCCGGCCGGCTGAAGGCGCGCTACGAGCCGGTCGACCTGGCGGCGGTCACCGCCGAGCTGGCCAGTGTCTTCCGGTCCGCCTACGACAAGGCCGGACTCGCCTTCGAGGTGGACTGTCCCCCGCTGCCGCGGCCCGTCCACGTCGACGGCGACATGTGGGAGAAGGTGGTCTTCAACCTGCTCAGCAACGCCCTGAAGTTCACCTTCCACGGGTCCGTCCGGGTGGCCCTGCGCGCGGAGGCGGACGACGCGGTGCTCACCGTCCGCGACACCGGCGTGGGCGTGCCCGCGGCGGAGATGCCGCGGCTGTTCGAGCGGTTCCACCGCATCGAGGACACCCGGTCGCGCTCGAACGAGGGAAGCGGCATCGGGCTGGCCCTGGTCAAGGAACTGGTCGGGCTGCACGGCGGGACGATCACGGCCGACAGCGTCGAGGGCCGGGGCACCTGCTTCACCGTCCGCCTGCCCTTCGGCACGGCCCACCTGCCCGCGGAGGCCGTCGTGGGTACCCCCGCCGGCCGCACCGGCTCGCCCCTCGCCGATCCCTATGTGCAGGAGGCACTGCGCTGGCTGCCCCGCGCCGGCGCCGAAACCCCCGTGGGGAGCACGGAGGCGGAGCCGGCGTCCGGCACCTCCGCTCCCCACGGCCCGGCACCGCGACCGGCTCGGGCGCCGGAACCGGCCGCCCCGGCACGCGTGCTCGTCGCCGACGACAACGCCGACATGCGCGAGTACCTCACCCGCATCCTCGAGGGCGCCGGATACCACGTCACCGCCGTCGACGACGGCGAGACGGCCCTGGCCGCGATCCGCACGCGGGAGCCCGACCTGGTCGTCAGCGATGTGATGATGCCCCGGCTGGGCGGTCTGGCGCTGGTGGGCGCGCTGCGCGCCGATCCGCGGACCGCCGCCGTGCCCGTCCTGCTGCTGTCGGCGCGGGCCGGGCAGGAGGCGTCCATCGAGGGCCTGCGGGCGGGCGCCGACGACTACCTCGTCAAGCCGTTCGCCGCCGCGGAACTGCTGGCGCGGGTGCGGGCCAGCATCGAACTGGCCCGCCTGCGCAGCCATCACGCCCGATGGCGCGCCGCGCTGGTCGACTCGCTGCACGAGGCCTTCTTCGTCTGCGACGAGACGGGCGCCGTCATCGAGATCAACAACGCCTTCACCGAGACGCTCGGCTACGGCCCCGACCGTCTCCCCTACCGCCCCGTCCACCCCTGGTGGCCCGCCGCCGACACCGATCCGGAGGCGCACCAGCAGTTCGCCGACGCCTTCGCGACCCTGCTGGAGCAGGGCCAGGGCAGCGTCACGCTGCCCGTCACCCACCGCGACGGGCACCGCCTGTGGATCAATGCGACCTTCAACCCGGTCCAGGATCCCGACACCGGGCGGCGCGTGGTCGTGGGCACGTTCCGCGACGTCACCGCCGAGCACTACGCCATCCAGCGGGAGAGCGCCCTCGCCTCCCTGAGCACCCGGTTGTCCCGGGCCACGAACCTGTCCGAGGCGCTGTCGGGCGCCCTGACGGAACTCAGGGAGCTCTGGCGTGCGCGGCAGGTGCTCGCCGCCGTCTTCGCACACGGTGACGTGCCCGTCCTGACCGCGACGGGCACGCCGTGGACATGGGAGGAGCTGCCCGCCGGGCGCCGGCGGGCGCTGACCGGCCTGCGTTCGGAGCCCCTGCTGAGACCCGCCGTCGATCCCACCGGGGCAGGCATCCTGCTGGAGCATCCTGACGGTCCGCTGGGGCTGTGGATCGACCTGGGGGACAACCGGCCCTTCACCGGCGAGGACCAGCTGCTGCTGTCACTGCTGGCCGGCCACCTCGCCCAGGGACTGGCCCGCGCGCACCAGATCGACCAGCAGCGCGAGACGGCGATCGCGCTGCAACGCGCCATCCTGGGTCCCGCCCGGCTGCCGGACGGCTTCGCGGTGCGCTACGAACCCGCCACGCCGCCCCTGGAGGTGGGCGGCGACTGGTACGACACGGTGACGCTGCCCGACGGCCGGATCGGGATCGTCGTCGGCGACTGCGTCGGGCGCGGGCTGGGGGCGGCCACCGTCATGGGGCAGCTGCGCAGCGCCTGCCGCGCGCTGCTGCTGCAGGACGCCAGCCCCGCCCGCACCCTGACGGCGCTGGACCGCTTCGCCGCCGGTGTCCCCGGGGCGATGTGCACCACCGTCTTCTGCGGCGTCCTCGACCCCGGCAGCGGCCGGCTGACCTACTCCAGCGCCGGGCACCCGCCGGGCCTCGTCGCCGAGCCCGGCGGCGCGGTCCGGCTGCTGGAGCAGGGACGTTCGCTGCCTCTGGCGGTCCGCCCGGACCGGCCCCGTCCCGAGGCCGAGTGCACCGTGCCGGCCCGCGCCACGCTCCTGCTCTACACCGACGGTCTCGTCGAACGCCGCCGGCGCTCCCTGCGGACGGGTATCCAGCAGGTGGGCGCTGCCGTGCAGGAGGGCCGGGACGTCTCCGTCGAGGACCTCGCCGCCCGGCTGATGAGCGGGATGGCCCCGCAGGGCGGCTACGACGACGACGTCGCCCTGCTGCTCTACCGTCACCCGGGGCCGCTGGACCTGTCCTTCCCCGCCGAGTCGGCCCAGCTCGTCCTGGTGCGCAAGGCCCTGCGGACCTGGCTCGACCAGTGCCGGCTCCCCCGGCAGATCACGCAGGACGTGCTGGTCGCGGTCGGCGAGGCGTGCGCCAACGCGATCGAGCACGGCCACCGCCACGCACGCGGCGACACCGTCCGGCTGCGGGCCGAGGCCTACGTCGACGACCTGCGCCTGGTGGTGTCCGACAGCGGCGCCTGGCAGCCGCCCCGGCCCGGCTCGCATCCGCATCGGGGTCGCGGGATAGCGATGATGCGCGCCATGATGCAGCGGGTCACGATTACTCCGGGCCCCTTCGGCACCACCGTCGAGATGCACACGAGGATCGGTACATGACGACCCCGCTCACCCTCACTCCCGGCCACCGGCCGGACGGCACCGCGGTGCTGACGGCCACGGGCGAAATCGACATGAGCAACAGCGACAGCCTGGCCGAGGCCCTCGACGCGACGCCGGGGCAGGTGGTCCTCGACCTGACCGCGGTGGAGTACCTCGACAGCGCCGGTCTGGCCGTCCTCTTCACGCGCGCCGACCGCCTCGAACTGATCGCCACCGACCTGCTGATCCCCGTCCTGACCGTCTCCGGACTCGCCGAGATCACGATGGTCCGGGGCGCGAGGCCCGGTACGCCCGACTCCGCGTAGGCGAACGCGGCCGTGCCCCGGCCCGGCTGACGCGGGGCCGGGGCACGGCGAGTCGTAGTGGACCGCGCTCACGCGCCGGCGCGTGCCCTGCGACGCAGGGTCCGCCAGGTGACCGTGGTGCCGGCCGCCAGGGCCGCGCCCGCCGCGATGCCCACCGGGAGGGCGGGGAACGCGGAGGCGTCGCCGCTCGCGGCCGTGGCCTCCATGGCCGGGCCGGGCGTGATGCTCGTCCTCACCGGGGCGACGGAGCGGATCGGGCCGACGGACTTCACGGAGCCGTCCGTGTTCAGCAGCACCTGCTTGCCGTTGGGGTGCCGGAAGTCGAACATCCCCGCCATCGAGCCCGCCGTGGCGTCGAAGGAGTGGTCGCCGACGCGGCCGGTGCGCCAGTTGTCCTCGATGAAGCGGGTGATCGAGGCCTGGTCGGTGAGGGTGTGGTCGACCTTGTTGACCTTGCTGTAGGGGGAGATCACCAGCAGCGGCTGGCGGGTCCCCGGGCCGCAGCGGTCCTGGTAACCGCCGGACGGGGCCGGTCCCGCCTGGCAGGCGGGGCTGTCGGTGGCCTTGCCGTTGGAGCCGGTCGAGGTGTCCGTCGAGCCGTTGCGCGGCTTGGCGTAGGCGTGGTCGTACCAGCCGTCGGAGTCGTCGTAGGCGACGACGATCGCGGTGGACCTCCACTGCGGCGAGCTCTGGATCGCATTGATCCGGTCGACGAGGAAGTGCTGCTCGTCGACGGGGTCGGAGTAGGCGGCGTGGCCGTCCTGGAACTCCGGCGCCTTGAGGAAGCTGACCGCCGGGAGCTTGCCCGCCTTGAGGACGGCGTCGAAGTCGGTCAGGTCGTAGTTGTGGTTGGCCTGGCCCGCGTGGCCGATCTCCTCGACGCTGCGGGGCGGCAGGTGGTGCGGGTTGGACGTCGACTTGTAGTACTCGAACGGCGAGTGGTGCGGGCTGTAGTCGACGACCGACGCGCCGCCGACGTTGGTGTGCGCGGTCTCGCACTTGGCGTAGTGGCCCTGCTGCCCGTCCCACGCGGTGGACGGGCGGAAGCCGCCCTGGAACCAGCCCCAGGAGACGTGCTTGGCGTTGAGGACGTCACCGATGTTGCGGCCCTGCATGGCCGCGAGGGCGTTGCCGCTGGTGTGGTTCTTGCCCGCGCAGTCGTCGTAGGCCGGGTCGGGGTCGTTGACGACCGTTCCGACGCCCTTGGTGTCGGGCGACTTCACGGTGTACGGGTCGGGCGTCGACGTCTGCTTCGGGTTCTCCGTGCCGGAGGTGGGGTCCATGGAGACGACGCCGTGGGTCTGGCCGGAGACCAGGTTCAGCGCGCCCGGAGTGGACGGCCCGTAGACCGAGCTGAAGGCGCGGTCGGACATCGAGTAGTGCTGCGCGTAGTTCCACAGCGCGGTGACGGTGTTGCCGTCGTAGTAGTCCATCACCAGGCCGGGCTCGCCGAACAGGCCGCCGCTGCACTTGTCGACCTCGGTGTTCTCCACGTACTTGTCGGCCTTGCCGCCGTCGGCGGCGTACTGCTCGGGCCCGTAGCCGTGGTTCTGGTCGCACGTCATGGCCTGTGCGGGGCCGAGCCGCTTGGGGGCGTACTGGTTGGGGTTCTTCGTCAGCAGCCCCGCGTGCGCGAGGGTGTCGATGTTCTTCGGGGTGTTCCTCGACGCCGTGAACTTCGTGCCGTCGGTGTTGGCGGCCTTCGGATAGGTGGCGAAGTAGTGGTCGAAGGAGACGTTCTCGTCGAAGAGGACGACCACATGCTTGACCGGCGTCGTGGTGGCGGGCTGCCCGTAACCCGCCGCGGCGGCCGGCGCGGGTCCCGTCGTGCCGAGGACGGTGAGCGCGGCGGCTCCGGCAAGCGCCCCCGCCCCGCGTATCGTTGCTCGTCTTCCCCTGATCGCCATGCTGCTTCACCCTCCGGGCGGAATTCGCTCTTGCGCCGTACGACCGGTGATCCTGCGCCGGGCGGACGGCACTCCGGCGGAGTCATGGTTGCGCACGGGTGAACACCGGGTCAGGGATGCCGGGCCAATTCTTGACCGTGTATTGACCAAGTGTCACCCCGGACTTGTCCGGACAGGTTCAGCTCAGCAGTGCGCGCCCGTACCAGTCCGCCGCATCCCGTACGCCGGGCAGGGCGAAGAAGTAGCCGCCGCCGAAGGGGGTGACGTAGTCGGTGAGCGGCTCGCCCGCCAGCCGCCGCTGCACGGTCTCGAACTGCCGGGCCAGGTCCTGCTGGTAGCAGCAGAACAGCAGGCCCATGTCGAGGTTGCCGTTGGCGTCCATGCCCAGGTCGTAGTTGTGGGCGCGGCGCAGGATGCGCCGGTCGGCGGTGGCCGGGGTGCGCGGGTCGGCCAGCCGGATGTGCGCGTCCAGCGGGATGACGTCGCCCTTGGGGTCGTCGGAGTAGTCCGGAGTGTCGTGCTCGGCGTCGCCGTCGAGCGGCGCGCCCGACTCCCGGGCTCGCCCGATCATGCGTTCCTGTTCGCCGAGGGAGACCCGGTCCCAGAACTCCACCAGCATGCGGATGAGCCTGACTACCTGGTAGGTGCCGCCGACCGCCCAGTCCGGCTCGCCCGCGCCCCGGCCCACCCACACCAGGCGTTCCATCTCGCGGGCGCTGGTGGCGTCCGGGTTGGCGGTGCCGTCCTTGAAGCCCAGCAGGTTGCGCGGAGTGCCGGACGGCCGGGGCGGGTTGGTGAAGCCGTCCATCCGCCAGCGGATCTGGAGGCCGCCGCGGGTGTGCCGGGTGATGTCGCGCAGGGCGTGCAGCACGGTGTCCCGGTCGTCGGCGTGCAGTTGGAGGCTGAGGTCGCCGTGGCACCAGTCGGGCCGCAGGTCGTCGTCCGGGAAGGCCGGCATGGTCTTCAGACGGCGCGGCGCGCGGCCGGCGAGGCCGAAGCGGTCGTCGAACAGCGAGGCGCCGGCGCCGACGGTGACGGCGAGCGCGCCGCCGGGCACGGTGCCGCCCAGCAGGCCGGAGTCGGCGGGCGGCCCGGTGATGCCCACCGGTTGCGGGGTGCCGCCGGAGGTCAGGAAGCGGGCGCGTTCGGTGAGGGTGCGCAGCACGTCGGTCAGTTCGGCGCGGTCGGCGGCGGTGACGTCCAGGGCGGCGAACACCGTGGCCCGGCGCGGGGGTGCGAGGACGGCCCGCTGGTGTGTGCCGTGGAACGGGACGGGCGGGGCGAGGGCCGGCTCGGGCAGGCCCGCGGGCCGCGGGGCGGCCGCACCGCCCGCGGCGAGGCCGGCGCCCGTCAGTGCCGCTCCGCGCAGGAACCGGCGCCGGCCCACCCCCGGGGGGTGCTCGGCGGCACTCACGCCGTCCGCCGCGGGTCGCTCAGGGCCGCCACCGACGCCAGCCGTTCGACCAGATCGCCGAACAGGGCGTCGACCCGCTCCCGCCGCGCGCGGCTCAGCCGGTCCGGCGGGGTCCAGCGGCCGTCGTGGCGGAAGCCGTCCAGGGTGCTCTGCGTACGCGTCAACTTCCGCTCCAGCAGGGGCAGGTCGGGGCACCGCCGGGTGAGCAGCGGGTGCAGCCGGGACAGGACTTCCCGGGTGCCGTCCAGGTTGGCGCGGGCGGTGGCGAGGCCGGAGCCGCTGCCGTAGTCGGTCCGCCCGGTCAGCTCGAACTGCACGGTGTTCTCCAGGATCTCGTGCGCCCTCAGGCCGAGTTGGGCGGGGTCCATGCGGGTCTGCGACCAGGTGCCGCGCAGCGCGGTGAGCGCCTCGGTCAGCGAGGCCGCCGGACCGCGCAGGGTGCGGGCGGACTCACCGTGCCACAGCCCGTACTCCAGGCGGTGGAAGCCGGTGAAGGAGGGGTCGTGGACGCCGCCGGGCAGGCCCGCGTCGGTGCCGTTGATCCGCCGGTCCGCGTCGCCGAAGGCGCCGTAGGCCGCCCCCAGCCGTTCGTAGCGCAGATGGGCCGGCAGCCAGGCGGTGCGGGCCGCGGCGAGGTCGCCGCGGTCGACGGCGTCGCGCAGCCGGCCGGCCAGCCGGACCGCGTCGTCGAGGCCGTGCCCGACCCACTTCTGGTAGGCGATGGCCGGGGGGATGAGGTCGTGCACGGTGAGCGGGGCCGCCGCCGGGCCGCTCTTCCCGTCGCTGATGCGGACGGTGGGGCCGGTGACCGCGTCCGCGTCCTCCGGCACGCACTTGAAGGCGTACGCGCCCCTGCCGAGGCGGACGGTCAACGGCCGTGCCGTGCCCGGGCCGAGTCCCTCCACCTCGCCGTACACAGCCTGGCTACCGGGGTCCTCGAGGTACACCTCGGCGGCCTCGTCCGAGGTGTTGCGCAGGTCGAAGACCTGGACGCCGGACCGCGGCCGGTCCCAGCCGCGTCCGCAGTGACCCGGCGACACCTCCACGGCGGTGTGCGGCAGTCCGTCCGCGGCGGCGGGTGCGCCGTGCCGCTGCCGGGCGCCGGCCCAGACGACTGCCGCGACGAGAGCGAGGAGGACGGCCAGGCCGACGCCGGCCCACGGGCGCGGCAGCCTGCGCGGGGAGCAGGACCGCCACATGCCTGGCCTCCCGGGGTCGTTCGGTACGTGATCACCTCATGCTAGGCAGAGGCGTCACCCGAACGGCCTTCGGGAGTCGTCGACGACCAAGAGTTCCCCCGCGGTTCACCCGCCGGTCGCCGTGTCCCCGGGACGCACCACCGCCGACGGCGGGCCGGGCGGTTCCTCCAGGATGCTCCAGGCCACCGGCCCGAGCAGGTCGGCCAGCCGCTGGAAGACGTCCAGCAGCAGATCGTCCACGGTCAGCATCCCGGCCACCCGGTCCCCGTCCAGGACCGGCAGGCGCCGCACGCCGGACCTGCGGAAGGTGCGGTACGCCGCGTGCACGTCGTCGGCCGCGTCCACCGCGACGATCCGCGACGACATCACCGTCTCGACCGGGCTGTCCTGGGCGGCGCCGCCGCCCAGGCCCCGCAGCGCGAGGTCCCGGTCGGTGACGATGCCGCGCAGTGCCCCGTCCTCGACGACGAGGACGGAGCCGACCCCCTCCCGGTCCATCGACCGGGCCGCCTCGCCCAGCGTGGTCCCGGGCGGCACGCAGACCGCCGGGGTGCTCATCACCTGGCTCACCTTCACGCCCCGGCCCCCTCCCCCGCCGTTCGTGCCGTCACCGGCCCGCCCCCTGCCCGGTGGGCAGCCCGTCGCCGCCGGCCGCCGTGTCCGAGGTGTCGTCCTGGTCGTAGCCGAGCCGGTCGACCACGTCGACGACGCCGTCCACGCTCTCGCACAGCCGCACCACCACCGGGACCAGGCTCCTGCGGGCCACGGTGCCGCTCAGCGTGACCCTCCCGTCGTCGACCTCGACGTTCACGGCGGCGGGCGACAGGCCGAGCGTCCCGGCGATGATCTCCTCGACGATCTCCTCCTGGATGGCCCGGTCCCGGCGCAGGAACAGCTGGATGAGGTCGCTGCGGCTGATCACGCCGATGAGCCGTCCGACGTCGTCCACCACGGGCAGCCGCTTGATCCGGTGCTCCTCCATCGTCCGCGCCGCGCGCACGATGCTCCACTCCGTCCCGGCGACCACGGCGGGGCTGGTCATCAGTTCCTCGGCGGTCCTCGCCGTGCCGCCGAGCGTCTGCTTGAACACCACGTCGGCCTCCGAGACGACCCCGACCGGGCGCTCGTCCTCGACGACCGGGACCGCGGTGATGTCGTACTCGTCCAGGATCCGCACGATCTCCTTGAGGGTGGTGCCGCGCTGAACGCTCACGGCGACGGGGGTCATCAGGTCGCCCACGCTGCGGTGCCTCATCGCCCCGGCTCCTTTCCGTCGCCCTCGCTCGAACCACGGGCCGCTCGAACACCAGAGTGCGCTGGGTCCCCACACCGGGCACAGGGCCGAACGGTCCCTGCCGGTCCCAGCACCTCCCGGCGCGTGTGCGGGGCCCGGCTTCCCGCGTTGTACTGAAGAGCGGGACCGAAACGCAGCAGCGAGCAGCGGGGCGCAAGAGATCCGAGCGCGGGAGCACCGCCGAACGAGGGGAATGGCCGTGGCGTCGTCCGACCTGTCCCTGCCCGGGAAGCCGGAGTGGGTCTTCGACCGCGAGGCCGAGTGGGACGCGCTGATCGCGTTCGCGCGCGACACCGCGCCCGGTGCCCGCCTCGGCGTGGTGTCCGGGCGGCTGCGGCAGGGCAAGACGTTCCTGCTGGAGACCCTGAGCGCCGTCACCGGCGGCTTCTACTTCGGGGCCCAGCAGGTGGCCGAGGCCGAGTCGCTGAACCGCCTCGGCGAGGCCCTCGCCCGGTACACGGGCACCCCCGTCCCCTTCCACCGGCACGGCTGGGAGGAGGCGGTCGAGGCGCTGCTGGCCCTCGGCGAGGAGCGGCCGGTGCCGGTGGTCCTCGACGAGTTCCCGCACCTGGTGCGGCAGAGCCCGGCGCTGCCCTCCGTCCTGCACAACGCCTGCCGGCTGCGGCGCCAGGCGGGGCGGCTCAGTCAGGCGCGCCTGCTGCTGAGCGGCAGCTCCCTGCCGCTGATGCGCCGGCTGTTCGGGCCGGCCTCACCGCTGCGCGAACTGGCCGGACCGTCCCTCACGGTCGGTCCGCTGGACTACCGGCAGGCCGCGCGGTTCTGGGGCATCGACGACCCCCGCCTCGCCCTGCTGGTCCACGCCGTCGTCGGCGGGACCCCCGCCTACCGGCACGACTACGTCGAGGACGACGTCCCGGCCGGCCCGGACGACTTCGACGCCTGGGTGTGCAGGACCGTGCTGAACCGCCGCCGACGGCTGTACCAGGAGGCGCACCACCTGCTCCAGGAGGAGACCGACCACTGGGATCGCGCGCTGTCCCACTCCGCGCTCTCCGCCGTCGCCACGGGCTGCGCCACCCAGGGGCAGGTCGCCGACTGCCTCGGCACCCCGCTCACCGACACGGCGCGCTGTCTTACGTTGCTGCGGGAGAACGGCCTGCTGGAGAGCGAGCCCGACGCCTTCCGGCCGCACGTGGCCCGACTGCGCGTCGCGGAGCCGCTGCTGGCCTTCGAGCACGGGGCCGTGCACGCCCACCGGCCGGCGCTGGAGCAGCGGGACCCGGCCGAGGTGTGGAAGCACGCCCGCCCGGTCTTCGACTCCGTGGTGATGCCGGTCCACTTCGCGCAGGTCTGCCGGGAGTGGGCCCTCAACTTCGCGGACCCGGCCGTCTTCGGCGCGCGGCCCGTCACGGCCGCCCGGGGCACGCTGCCCGACCCGGCGCACGCCGGCGGCGCGGAGACGGCGGCGGACGTGGTGGTGCGCGGGCCGGGCGACGCCCGTGCGGGGGTGCTGCTGTCGGTGGGGCTGGCGCGCTGGGACGAGGTGATGGACGTACCCCATCTGGAGCATCTGCGCGGCCTGCTGGCCCGGCTCTCCGACCTCGGCGAGGACGTCGGCCGCGCCCGGCCCGCGTGTTACGGCGCGGCCGGCTTCAGCGACGCGCTGCGCGCCGCGGAGGCCGCGGGAGAGGTGGTGCTGGTCGGTCTCGACCGGTTGTACGGGCAGGGGTAGCCGGGAGTGGGGGTTGCCTGGGGGCGAGGGCGGGCCGGGGCCGAGGGCAGCCTGGTCCGGGGCCAAGGGTGGCCCGGCCTGGGGCCGAGGATGGCCCGGCCTGGGGCCAGGGAACCGAGCGGTTCGGAAGCCAGGGCGGCCCAGGACGAGGGTGACACGGCCGACGGCCCGGCCAACGGGGGCCGCGGGCCCGGGCCCGCGGGCGTATGTGGCCAGGTCGGCCGGAAGACGGACGCGGCCGGCGGCCCGGAAGCCAGGCGGTTCGGAAGCGAGGATGGCCCTGAGGCAGGGGTGGCCTGGCCGGCGGCCCGGGAGCGAGGGCCGCCGGGAGCCAAGGCGACCAGGAAGCCGAGCGGTTCGGAAGCCGGGTGGCCCCGGAGCGGGGACGGCCCGGGGCCGAGGACGGCCCGGCTGCCGGCCCGGAAGCCAGGGGGGCCCGGAAGCCAAGGCAGCCCGGAAGCCAGGGGGCCCAGAAGCCGAGGCCGCCCTGAAGACCCGGGGGCCCAGAAGCCGAGGCAGCCCTGAAGACCGGGGCGGCCCGGGAGCGAGGGCGGCCCAGAAGCGAGGGTGACACGGCCGACGGCTGCCGCGGCCGGGGTCCGCGGGCGCGTGCGGCCGGGTCAGGCGGAACCCGGACGTCGGCGGTGGTGATCGTGCGGTCCGCCGGCGGTGGGGGCGGTGTACCGGTCCGGGTCGGCGTCGAACACCGCGGCGCAGTGGGCGGAGCAGAAGTGGTAGGTGGCGCTGCCGGTCTGCCGGTGCTCGGCGGCGCTCGCCCGCTCCACCCGCATTCCGCACACCGGGTCCGTGACCGCGTCCTCGTCGCCCGAGGGGGCGGCCGCCAGGGCGCGACCCGCCGGGGCGGAGCCGGCGGCGGACTCGACACGAGGGCGGGTACGGGTGCGGTCCGGCCGGGTGCCGGGCAGCGGCTCGGGGTGCCAACGGCGCAGCCGGGAGGCGTTGGTGACGACCGACAGGGAGCTGAGCGCCATGGCCGCGGCGGCGATGACGGGGCTGAGGCGGATGCCCCACAGCGGGTAGAGCACGCCGGCGGCCAGGGGGACGCCGACGGCGTTGTAGACCAGGGCGAAGAACAGGTTCTGCCGGATGTTGCGCAGGGTGGCCCGCGACAGCCGGATCGCCGTGACGACCCCGCCGAGGGAGCCGGAGACGAGGGTGATGTCGGCGGCCTCGATGGCCACGTCCGTGCCGGTGCCGATGGCCAGGCCGACATCGGCCGCGGCGAGCGCGGGGGCGTCGTTGATGCCGTCGCCGACCATGCCGACGGTGCGGCCCTCGCCCTGCAGCCGCCGTACCTCGTCGGCCTTGTGCTCGGGGAGCACCTCGGCGAGCACCCGGGTGACGCCCACCTGCGCGGCGATCGCCCCGGCCGTGCGGGCGTTGTCGCCGGTCAGCATGACCACCTCGATGCCCAGGCGCCGCAGGGCGGCGACGGCGGCGGCGGAGTCGTCCTTGACGGTGTCGGCGACGGCGAGCACACCGGCGGGCCGTCCGTCGACCGCGGCGAGGACGGGGGTCTTGCCCTCGGCGGAGAGGGCGGCCGAGACCGGGGTGAGCGCGGTGGTGTCGATGCCGACGTCGCCCAGCAGCCGGGCGGTGCCGACCAGGACGGCGCGGCCGTCGACGGTGGCCTGCACGCCCTTGCCGGTGACCGAGTCGAAGCCCGTCGCCGCGGACGGCCGGATGCCGCGGTCGCGGACGCCGGTGACGACGGCCCGCGCGAGCGGGTGCTCGCTGTCGGCCTCGGCCCCCGCGACCAGCCGCAGCAGCAGGGTCTCGTCGAATCCGTCCACGGGGCGGACGTCGGTCAGGACGGGCTTTCCCTCGGTGACGGTGCCGGTCTTGTCCAGCACGACGGTGTCCAGCTTGTGCGCGGTCTCCAGCGCCTCGGCGGAGCGGATCAGGATGCCGGCCCGGGCGCCCTTGCCGGTGCCGACCATCACCGACAGCGGGGTGGCCAGTCCGAGCGCGCACGGGCAGGCGATGATCAGCACCGCGACCGCGGAGACCAGCGCCAGGGTGAGCGCCGGGGGCGGGCCCAGGGTGAACCAGACCGCGAAGGTGCCGACGGCCACGGCGATGACCGCGGGCACGAAGTACGCGGACACGGCGTCGGCGAGGCGCTGGATGGGGGCCTTGGACGCCTGGGCCTGCTGCACCAGGCGGATGATCTGGGCGAGCATCGTGTCGGCGCCGACCTTCGCAGCGCGCACGCGCAGCGACCCGGTCCCGTTGACGGTGGCGCCGATGACCGTGTCCCCGGCGCGCTTCGTCACCGGCATCGGCTCCCCGGTGACCATGGACTCGTCCACGGCGGAGGAGCCGGAGCGGACCTCGGCGTCGACCGGGATCTTCTCCCCCGGCCGGATGACGAGTTCGTCGCCGACCACCACGTCCTCGACCGGGATCTCGGTCTCGGTCCCGTCCCGTACGACACGGGCGGTGCGGGCCTGCAGGCCCAGCAGGGCGCGGATGGCCTCGCCGGTGCCGGCCTTCGCCCGTGCCTCCAGCAGCCGCCCGAGCAGGATCAGGGTCAGGATGACGCCGACGGCCTCGAAGTAGACCTCGCGCACGTTCTCGGGCAGCAGCCCGGGGGCGAGGGTGACCAGCAGGCTGTATCCGTAGGCGGCGCTCGTGCCCAGGGTGATGAGGGAGTTCATGTCGGCCGCGCGGTGGCGCAGGGTCAGCCAGCCGGTCAGGTGGATCGGCCACCCGGTGTAGAACATCACCGGGGTGATCAGGGCCAGTTGGAGCCAGTGGTTCAGCATCCAGGAGGGCACCCAGGACGCGCCGAACACTTCGTGCGCCATCACCGCGAACAGCACCGGGGCGGTGAGCACGGCGCCCAGCAGCACCCTGCGGGTGAGGTCCCCGATCTCCGCCTGCCGCTCGGCGGCGTCCGCCGCCTCCGCCTCGGCCGCCGTCCGCTCGGCGCCCGCGGGCGGTCCGCCGGTGGGGGCGGGCGGTGCGGCCTTACCGCCGTGGCCGTCCGGGGCGGGCGGCGCGCCGCCCTCGGCGGGTTCGACCAGCAGCGTGCCGTGAATCATGTTCATGCCGCAGGCGAAGGGGAAGGTGCCCGGCCGGTCGGGGTTCAGCCGTACGGTGGTGCGGCTGTGGGCGGGCAGGCCCGCGCCGACCCTGAGGTCCGGGAACACCACCCGGGAGGTGCACTCTCCGGCCTCCTGCCGGTCGAAGACCAGCTCCACCGGGATGCCCTCGCGCACCTTGATCAGGTCGGGGCTGTAGCCGCCCCGGACCGTCACCTCGACCCGCTGCACCCCGCCCTCCAGCCGGGCGGCACCGGCCCGGCGGGGGCCGAAGAAGTAGCGGCCCAGCGCGGCGATCAGCGCGGCCGCGACCAGTACGACGACGATGTCGACGGCACCCATGGGCAGCTCGCCTCCCGAACCGGTTCGCTCTCCAGCCTGCGCCCGGCCGCCCCCGCCTGCCAGGGGACGAACGGCCCCCGCGGTCCCGGTGCCGGGACCGGTCCGGGTCCGGGTCCGGCATGGGCACCGGAGCGCGGGCCGCGGGGACGACGACCGGGCGCCCCAGCTCACTTCAGGACGACGGAGTGCGTCCCGCGGGGCACGAGTTCGCCCACCACGGGCGCCCCGGGCACCTCCCCCGCCACCAGCAGACCCCCCGAGGTCTGGGCGTCGGCCAGGAGCAGCCGGGTGTCGGTGTCGGTGCCGCCGAAGTCCGTGAAGGGGGCGACCCAGTCCAGGTTGCGCCGGGTGCCGCCACTGACGTAGCCCTCGCGCACGGCCTCCCGGGCGCCGTCCAGCAGGGGCACCGCGGCGGTGTCGACGACCGCGGTCACGCCGGACGCCCGGGCCAGCTTGTGCAGATGGCCGAGGAAGCCGAAGCCGGTGACGTCGGTGGCGCAGCGGACACCGGCGTCCAGAGCGGCCGCGGCGGCGTCCCGGTTGAGCGCCACCATGGTGGCGACCGCCTGCTCGAAGCGCTCGCCGGTGGCCTTGTGCCGGTTGTTCAGCACGCCGAGGCCGAGCGGCTTGGTCAGTGAAATCGGCACACCGGGACGTCCGGCGTCGTTGCGCAGCAGCCGCTGCGGATCCGCCAGTCCGGTCACGGCCATGCCGTACTTGGGCTCCGGGTCGTCCACGCTGTGCCCGCCGCCGACGTGGCAGCCGGCCTCGGTGGCGATGTCCAGGCCGCCGCGCAGCACCTCGCGCGCCAGGTCGAAGGGCAGCACCCCGCGCGGCCAGGCCAGCAGGTTGACCGCGAGCACCGGGCTGCCGCCCATCGCGTAGACGTCGGACAGGGCGTTGGCGGCGGCGATGCGCCCCCAGTCGTAGGGGTCGTCGACGACCGGGGTGAAGAAGTCGGCGGTGGACACCATCGCCCGGGCGGGGCCGGGGCCCTGGCCGGGCAGCGCGACGACGGCCGCGTCGTCGCCGGTCGCCAGTCCGACCAGGAGCGGGGTGTCGCCCGTGACGGGCGCGGAGGCCGCGAGGGAGCCGAGGACGTCCTCCAGCTCACCGGGCGGGATCTTGCAGGCGCACCCGCCGCCGTGGGCGAACTGGGTGAGCCGTACGGGCGTTTCGGGGACCGTCGTCATGCCGTGTCTCCAGCGGTCGGGGTTTTCGGGTTCTTCGGCCCGGGGGTGGGCCGGGTGGCCGGACCGGTGTGCGGGGGCGGGCGTCGGCTCCGGTAGCCTGGCCGGGCGGTGGAGGCGTGTGGGTGCCTGGTGGCCCTCCCGGTCTTCAAAACCGAGGTGTCCGAGGATCTCGGGCAGGCGGGTTCGATTCCCGTCCGCCTCCGCTCTCCGCGCCGCTCCGGCATCGCCGGTGCCGGTCGTCGACGCGTTCCGTACGGCCCTGGGCGTCGAGCAGTTCCAGCAGGGGGACCGCCACCCTCCGCGTGGTGTCCAGCGCCCGGCGCGCCTCGCTCAGCGTGAACGGCTGGCGCAGCCCGCGCAGGACGGCGGCGGCCCGGGCGTCCGCGCCGGGGAGCAGCACGATGCCGTCGGTGACCCGCAGCAGCGCGCCCGCGGCGACCGCGGCGGCCAGCGCCCTGCGGGTGAGCCCGAGTTCGGTGAGGCGGTCGGCCTCGGGCGCGTGGAAGGGCGCCCGCTCCAGGTCCCGGCGTACGGCGTCGACGGCGGCCCGCAGCGGCGGGGGCAGCGTGGGCCGCGCGCCCGCGGGCCCGTGCAGCCGACCCTGGCGGCATGTCAGGCTCGGTTCGCCCGGCGTCGCGGCGAGCGCGTCCACCAGGGCCCGCTCGGGCAGGCCCAGCAGGTGGCGGGCCGCCTCGGTCGGCAGCCCCGGTTCGAGGGGGTGGTCCTTCGCGTACCGCTCCACCTCGGCGGCCAGCCGGGCGCGCAGCCCGGCCCAGTGGCCCTCGTCGGCCAGCCAGTCCCCGGCCCCGGGCGCGGCGGGCGGCGCGACCCCCATGGCGAGCAGCTCCGAGCGCCGCACGAGCCTGCGGCGCCGCAGCTCCGCGGGTCCGTCGGGCACTCCGGTCAGGTCCGCGAGTTCGTCGGCCCGGGCCCGTCCGGCGCCGCGCAGGGTCAGCCGCGGCGGGCGCACGTCGAGCACCGTCACGCCGCAGGGCATCCGTCCGCCGCCCGGTTCGCGCAGCACTGCCTGGTCCCCCACGCGCAGGGGGAGGGCCCGGTCCAGGGTCAGCCGGGCGGTGTCCTTGCCCAGCGGTCTGACGGTCACCGGGACCGCGGCCGTGCCGATGTGCAGGGTGGCGCGGCGCGGCAGTTCGTCGACGGACTCGCCGGTGACCCGGACGTCGGCCACGGTGGTGGGCAGCCAGCGGCCGGGGGTCAGCAGCACCTGGCCGCGCCGCAGGCCGTCCACCGCGCCGTGCACGTTGACCGCCACGCGCGCGACGCCGCTGACGGCGGGGCGCTCCTCGTGCGCGGCCTGAAGCCCGCGCACCCGCAGTTCGGCCGAGCCGTCCCCGGTGACCAGCCGGTCGCCCACGCGCAGGGTGCCCGCGCCGAGCGTGCCGGTCACCACGGTGCCGTGGCCGCGCACGGTGAAGGCCCGGTCCAGCCACAACCGCACGTCCGCGTCGGCGGGCGGGACCGGCAGCGCCCGGGCCAACCGGCCGAGCAGCGCCCGCAGTTCGTCCAGTCCGGCGCCGGTCACCGCGCTCACCGCGACGGACGGCACGGCGCCGAGCGAGGTGGCGGCCATGCGCTCCACCGCATCGGCGCGGACGGGTTCGGGATCGGCGAGGTCGCTGCGGGTCACCGCGAGGACCGCGTGCCGCACGCCGAGCGCGTCCAGGAGCGCCAGGTGCTCCTGCGACTGCTGCTGCCAGCCCTGGTCCGCGGCGACGACGAACAGCACGGCGGGCACGGGCCCGACCCCGGCCAGCATGGTCGCGACGAACTTCTCGTGGCCGGGTACGTCCACGAAGGCCAGGTGCTCGCCGTCCGGGTGTTCCGCGTCCGGGTCGAGCCGGGTCCACACGAAGCCGAGGTCGAGGGTGAGCCCTCTGCGCCGCTCCTCCTCGTAGCGGTCGGGTTCCATACCGGTCAGCGCCCGCACCAGGGCGGACTTGCCGTGGTCGACGTGTCCGGCGGTGGCCAGCACCCGCATGGCGGCTACCTCCCCGCGACCCGGCGTACGGCCGTGGCGAGCCGTTCGTCGTCCCCGGGCGGCACGGTCCGCAGGTCGAGCAGGCAGCGCCCGGCCTCCAGCCGTCCGACGACCGGGTCGGCTCCGGTGCGCAGCGGGCCGGCGTACGCCTCGGGCAGGGACAGCGCGGCGCTGGGGAGGGTCACGCCGGGTGCGCCGCCTCCGCCCACCGTCGCGGCGCTGTCGACGGCCCGTGCGTCGACGCCGTCGGCGGCCAGCGCGGCGGCGAGCCGGTCCGCCCGCTGCCTGAGCCGGCCGGGGTCGGCGGCCAGGGCGGTGGCGGTCGGGGAGGGCGGGCCGGTCAGGGTCGCCTCCAGGGCCGCCAGCGTCAGCTTGTCCACGCGCAGGGCCCGGGCCAGCGGGTGCCGCGCCAGCGTCCGCACGATGTCCTCGGCGCCGAGCAGCAGTCCGCACTGGGGTCCGCCGAGCAGCTTGTCGCCGCTGGCGGTGACGAGACTGGCGCCGGACCGCAGCTGGGTCTGCGCGTCGGGCTCGTCCGGGAGCAGCGGGTGGGGGGCGAGCAGTCCGGAGCCGATGTCGACGACGACCGGGACGCCCAGCCCCGCCAGCTCGCGGGCCTCGGCGGCGCGGGTGAAGCCGGTGACCCGGAAGTTGGAGGGGTGCACCTTCAGCACGAACGCCGTCTCCGGGCCGATGGCCGCGGCGTAGTCGGCGGCCGTGGTGCGGTTGGTGGTGCCGACCTCGCGGAGTTGCGCCCCGGTGGACACCAGCAGGTCCGGCAGCCGGAAGCCGTCCCCGATCTCCACCATCTCGCCGCGGCTGATGACGATCTCCCGGCCGGCGGCCAGCGCGGTGGCGGCCAGGAGCAGCGCGGCGGCGCCGTTGTTGACGACGTGCGCGGCGGCCGCCGCGGGCACCCGGTCGCACAGGGCGCGCAGGGCGCTGCGCCCGCGGCGGGCCCGTACTCCGGTCACCAGGTCCAGCTCGACGTCCGTGGGCCCGGCGGCGTCCTGGACCGCCTGCCGGGCCGCCGCCGACAGCGGCGCCCGGCCGAGGTTGGTGTGCAGCACCACACCGGTGGCGTTGAGCACCGGCCGCAGTCCGCCGGACGTGGCGGGCAGCAGGGCGACTGCGGTGTCGGCGACGTCCTCCGGCGGGACGGCGCCGTCGCGCGCCCGCTCCTGGGCCCGCCGGACCGCCGCCTTGACCGTGTCCTGGCCCAGCCGGGCCGCCGCCGCGGCGAGCCGCGGATCGGCGAGGACGACGTCGGTGCGGGGAATCCGCCGCCGCGCGTCGGCGGGACCGGGGCCCCGTCCGCCGCCGCCACCGGTCGCGGCCGTCCCGACGGCACCGGTCCGCTCCGGTGTGACCCGCTGTTCCACGAAGTGTCTCCCTCCGGGCCGGCCTCCCGGCGTGTGCGGACCGCTGTCCGGAACGTCCCGAGGACGGCCCCATCGTCTCCCAGTGCCCACGGACGGCACCACGACACGCCTGATCACCGCGGAGATCCCCGTCCCGCGGGCGGTGCCGGAAGGGTTCTGCGGCCTCGAAGATCAACTTATAGTGGGCGCCGCCACGGAGCCGCCCACCGGGCGGACGTCCTCCGTGCTCACTAAGGAGACTTGTGCGAAGACGCGCCATAGTCGCCGCGCTCGCCGTCACCGCGCTGGCCGGGATCACCGTCCCGGCCGCCCACGCGGACGACGGGACCGGTGACATCCAGATCGACAACGTGGTCGTCAACGGCGGCAAGAGCATCGTCGTCGGCACCACCGACCACACGGTCACGGTGTCCGTGACGGCGAGCGACCCCTCCGGCATTTGGGACGCCGACTTCTCCCTGTGGCGGGGCCCGGACGGGGGCGACCCCTACTTCGACGCCACCGACAGCATCGCGACGGACCAGGACACCACCCCGGCGGACTGCGTGGCCGCGAGCGCCACGACGTCCACCTGCTCGAAGACGTTCACCTTCGAGCCCGACTGGTGGCAGACCAACGCCGACGCGGGCACGTGGAAGGTCGAGGTGCAGGCGTCGGCGAACGACGGCAGCTGGACCGACCGCTGGGCCTACGGCACCACGCGGCTGCAGCGCCTGTCGAAGCTGACGGTGAACGCGAGCCCGGAGCCGGTCGCCAAGGGCCAGACGCTCTCGGTCACGGGCAAGCTGTCCCGGGCCAACTGGGACAGCCTCGACTACCGGGGCTACGCCAACCAGCCGGTCAAGCTCCAGTTCCGCAAGGCCGGCAGCACCACCTACTCCACCGTCAAGACCGTGTACACCTCGAGCACCGGCGCGCTGAGCACCACGGCCACCGCGGCCGAGGACGGCTACTGGCGCTGGTACTTCGCCGGCACCTCGACCACCCCCGCCGTCAGGGCGAGCGGCGACTACGTCGACGTGCAGTGACACCGTGCGGCCGGCTCACCCGTCGGGGCCGGGCCGGCCGCTACGGCTCACCGGCCCGGCCGACGGTGGTTCAGTCGGTTCCGGGCGGTACGGGGGTGGCCTGGTGGTAGTACATCCGCCAGCCGTCCGCCCCGTCGCGCCGGCGCCAGAGCGAGCTGCGGCGGGCGCGCCGGCCGCCGGTCACGGTCTCGTAGGTGAGGTGCACCAGCCCGGGGGCCAGCACGACTCCCGTGATGTCCGACGGCTCGTGGCGGGGACCGTGCGTGGCGCCGCCCCCGAGGTCCGGGAGCGCGGCGAGCATCTCCTCGCGGGTCCACCGCCGGCCCGAGGCGCCGACCTCGACGAACTCGGGGTCCAGCAGCCGGTCGGCCGACGGCCGTGAGGCGCGCACCTCCGGGTCCATCAGGCGCAGTTCGCCGGCGACGGCCCCGGCCACCTGGTCCTCGTCCGTTTCTCGACTCATGCGATCATCCTCGGTCAGGGCACCGGGCCCCTAGCAACCGGGTTTTTTTCCGTCCCCCACCTGCGGCCCGGCCGGCGGCACGGGGCCCACCGGGTCACCCCGCGCGCCGGAACACCGCGGCGGGGCCGACGGCGCCGGGCCCGAACCTGTCCCGGATCCGGTCCATGGCCTCCTCCGCGACCAGACGGGCCTCACGTGCGCCGTCCAGACTGATCTGCTCGGCCACCCGGTCGGCGTCGACGAGGTCCTCCGCCCTGAGGGCCATGCCGGTCAGACGGCCGCGCTGGAGTCCGGCGGCGTCCATCAGCCGGTAGGCCAGGGTCCGCAGGTCCTCGTCGTGCGCGGAGGGCTCCGGCAGCCGGCGGGTGGCGTCCCACGACGTGCCGCCGGCGAAGCGCAGCACCAGGGTCAGCGCCCGGGCGGCCTGGTGGCGCCCGCGCAGCAGGCGCCCGAGGCGGACGACCAGGTCCAGCAGGGCGGCCCGCACCTCGGCGCCCTCCAGGGCGTGCCGGGGGAAGGCGCAGCGCACGGAGGCCGAGGCGGGCAGCGCCCGGGGGACGACCGGGCGCGGATCGACACCACGTGCCCGCTCGGCGGCCGACCGACCGGCCCTGCCCCCGAGCAGCCGCTGCACCGTGGCGGGCGGGGTGGCGGCGAGGAGGCCCACGGTGTGGATGCCGTAGTCGCGCAGGGCCTCCGCCTGCCGCGGGCCGATGCCGTGGAGGGCCTCGACCGGCAGCGGCCCGAGCCACCGCGTGACCTGGCCGGGATCGACGGCGAGGACGCCGCCCGCAGCGTCCACCCGCGCGGACGCGGTGGCCGCCACCGTGATCGACGGGCCGATCCCGACCCGGACGTCGACGCCGAGCCGGGAGATCGTCCGCACCCGCAGCACCTCGCCGAGCCGGCGCGCGTCCATGCCGTGGTAGCGCAGGGCCCCCTTCAGCTCCACCAGGGCCGCGGCCGGGGGCAGTGCCTGCACCACCGGCGACAGCTCCGCCAGCTGCTCCAGTACCTGCCGGTAGGTCTCCTCCGGCAGACGGTCGGGGCAGCGCACATGCATCACCGTCGCCATTTGGGGCCCCCTCGCGTTCGCCGTCATCTCTCTCACCTCGCACGACCCACACTATCGAACGTAAATTCGAACACGCGAGGGCGGCGCGAGGCAGGTGCGTCGGGCACCCACGGGGGCTGTCGCCCTCCGGCGGCCGCCCGCCCGGTCAGTCGCCGCCCGGCGGGCGCGGCTGCGCCGCCCCCTCGCGGTCCGACGACGGCCAGACGTACGGCAGGTCGTCGGGCACCCCGGGAAAGAGCGCGGTGTAGACGTCCGGGTCCTTGCGCACCAGTGCCGACCGGTGGCTGCGGTGCACGGCCTCGTCGCCGAGCCAGGGCGGCAGCTCCCCGGCGGCCGCCAGGTCGCGCTGGTCGCGCACCGGAGCCCCGGGACGAACCGTGGCGAGGTCGGCGACGAGGGTGGCCGCGCAGCTGTCCTGGTGGCCCCGCTCCCGCCAGACCCGGCAGACCTCCAGGCCGTAGCGGACCAGTGCCTCCTCGTACCCGGCCCACATGCGCACGGCCGGATGCCGGCGCCATCCGTGGCCGGGGACCGTCAGGCCGCGCAGCACCTGCACGGCCTCGACCCGCTGTTTGCCCAGGCGACGGCGGTCGAGCACCCGCGCGGAGGCGGCGAAGTCGGCGTACGGCAGGAACGTCTGCATGAGGCCGTCCGGAGTGTGCGAAGGGGCCGGGCCGAATCGGCCCGGCCCGGTCAGTCTTCCGGCTTCCGGGCCGCCCGGCGTCCGCCGTTCACCTGACCGGCCCAACCCCACTGGGCCGCAGGGGGCGAAGCCGCGTCAGCGGTGTGACGGTGGTGGAAGTAATGGTCCACGTGCGAATCCGAGGAGGCGTGATGCCGGAGGCCGTGGTCGAAGGTGGCGTTCCGTGCGCCGCCCCCGTGGACGGCGAAGCCGAGTCCACGAGCCGTGGCGGGCATCCCTTCGCCCGGTTGAGCGCGGTCGCCGACGCCGTCCTGTACGAGGGCTACCTGCTCTACCCGTACCGCCGGTCCTCGCCCAAGAACCGGGTGCGCTGGCAGTTCGGCGTCCTGCTGCCCCCCGACTGGGTCGAGCGCGACGGACCGGTCGTGCCCGGCGTGTCCGGCTCCGCCGACTCCTGGTACCAGCAGACCGAGTGCGTGCTGCGCGCACGAGGCGCCGACGCCGTCCTACGCGTGCGGGTGCGCTACCTGCAGATGCAGCACAAGCAGGTGGAGGAGGCCACCGGCGACGGCGGGCACCGTCCGGTGGAGTCGCTGCGGACCGCCGACGGCACCGCGCACCTGACCTTCGAGGAGGCGGTGCCGCGGGAGACGGACCTCGTGGTCCCGCTGACCGACCTGCTGCGGGGCGGGTTCACCGCCTCGGTGGGGGCGTCGGCCGGCGAGGAGACCGAGCCGCTGCCGGCGGGCGCGGGGCGTGTGGTGCGGCGGCGCCGGGAGGTCCGGGCGAGCGCCACGGTCGCCGCCGAGCGGCTGGCGGAGGACCTGTACCGGCTCCGGGTGCGCACCGAGAACACCGGGCGGGCGGCTGATCCACGGGCCGCGCGGGACGAGGTGCTGCGCGACGCCCTGATCGCCACACACACCCTCGTCGGCGGCGAGGGGCTGGAGTTCGTCTCGCTCATCGACCCCCCCGCCGCCCTGAGCGACCACGTCCGCGACTGCCGCAACGCGTTCACGTTTCCCGTCCTCGGCGGCGGCTCCCCGGACGACCTCGCGTCCCGTGCCCCCGGAGGCGCACCGCGGGACGGTGACACCGGGCCCGCCCTGCTCTCCGCCCCGATCATCCTTCCCGACCACCCGCAGGTGGCGCCGGAGAGCCCGGGCGATCTGCACGACGCCGGGGAGATCGACGAGATCCTGACGCTGCGCACCATGCTCCTGACCGACGAGGAGAAGCGCGAGGCACGCGCCACCGACCCGCGGGCGGCCGAGATCCTGGACCGGGTCGACTCCATGCCCCAGGAGGTCTTCGCCCGGCTGCACGGTGCCATCCGCTCCCTGTCCCCGGCCGATCCCACGGCACCCGGGACGCCCACGGACCCCTGCCCCGGCGCCGGGCGCGCCGTCTGGTGGCAGGAGGGCGCCGACGACGGCCTCTCCCCCGCCACCGAAACGGTGCCCGTCGACGGCGTGCCCGTGGGGCGCGGCAGCCGCGTGCGGCTGTGCCCGCGGGGCCGGGGCGCCGACGCGCAGGACATGTTCCTGCTCCGGCGGACCGCCCAGGTCGCCGCCGTCTTCCATGACGTGGACGGCAGCGTGCACCTCGCGGTCACCCTCGACGACGACCCCGCCGCCGAACTCAACGGCTGGTACGGCCGCTTCCACTACTTCCGGCCCGACGAACTCGAGCCGCTCACGGACACCCCGGACGAACCGCCCGCGGCGGCCCCCGCCGCACCTGTGACGGCGGCACCCGACCCACTCCGAGACCCCCTGATGGGGAGGCCGAATACATGACCACGCACAGCGGCACCACCGACGTCAGCCGAGAACCCAGCCGGGCCGAGGAGCGGGAGGGCTTCGACGAGATCACCATCCTGTGGATCTCCGAAGGGATGAGCTGCGACGGCGACACCGTCTCGCTGACGGCCGCCGACCAGCCCTCCCTGGAGGACCTGGTGCTCGGCCTGATCCCCGGCCTGCCCAAGGTGAACCTGGTGAACAAGGTGCTCTCGCCGAGTCTGGGCGGCGAGGACTTCCTCGCCCCCTACCGGGCGGCGGCGCGCGGCGACCTGGCCCCCTTCATCCTCGTCATCGAGGGATCGATCCCGAACCAGAAGGTCATCCAGGGCGACGGCTACTGGACGTCCTTCGGCAACGACCCGGACACCGGCGAGCCGCAGACCCTGAACTGGTGGATCGACCAACTGGCGCCAAGGGCTTGGGCGGTGGTGGCCGCCGGCACCTGCGCCGCCTACGGCGGCATCCACGCCATGGCCGGCAACCCCACCGGCTGCATGGGACTCGCGGACTACCTGGGCTGGGACTACAAGTCGCAGGGCGGCCTGCCGGTCGTCAACGTGCCCGGCTGCCCGATCCAGCCCGAGAACTTCATGGAGACGCTGATCTGGACGCTGTACCACGCGGCCGGCTCGGCTCCCCCGCCGCCGCTGGACCACATGCTGCGCCCGCAGTGGCTGTTCGGGAAGACGGTGCACGAGGGCTGCGACCGGGGCTCGTACTACGAGCAGGCCACCTTCGCCAGGGACTACAACTCCCCCAAGTGCCTGGTGAAGACGGGCTGCTGGGGCCCGGTCGTCAACTGCAACGTGCCCAAGCGGGGCTGGATGGCCGGCATCGGCGGCTGTCCGAACGTCGGCGGCATCTGCATCGGCTGCACCATGCCCGGTTTCCCGGACGCGTTCATGCCGTTCATGGACGAGCCTCCCGGCGGCACGCTGTCGTCGCTCGCCATCAAGCCGTACGGGGCCGTCATGCGCCGACTGCGCGGGCTGACCAACGAGATGGTGAACCACGAGCCCAGGTGGCGCCACAACAAGCGCAAGCTGACCAGCGGTTACGACCCGCGATGGCGCCCCTGATGCCGCGCGGACCGCACACCCACCCAGAACCACGGAACACGAACAGCGAGGGGCAGTAAAGCAGATGACCACTACCGAGGCCCGGCCCACGGGGCGCAAGCCCGCACAGATCGTGGACATGTCCTGGGATCCGATCACCCGGATCATCGGCAACCTGGGCATCTACACGAAGATCGACTTCGCCAACCAGGAAGTCGTGGAGTGCCACAGCACCTCGTCGCTGTTCCGCGGCTACTCGGTGTTCATGAAGGGGAAGGACCCGCGCGACGCCGGGTTCATCACCTCGCGCATCTGCGGCATCTGCGGCGACAACCACACCACGTGCTCCGACTACGCCCAGCAGATGGCCTACGGCGTCAAGCCGCCGAGGCTGGCCGAGCACATCGTCAACCTCGGCGAGGCCGCCGAGTACATGTTCGACCACACGATCTTCCAGGACAACCTGGTGTTCGTGGACTTCTGCGAGGCGATGGTCAAGGCCACCAACCCCGGTGTGCTCGCCCGTGCCGAGCGCACCGCCGCGCCCCGCGGCGACGTCCACGGCTACCGGACCATCGCCGACATCATGAAGGCGTTCAACCCCTTCGAGGGCGAGGTCTACAAGGAGGCGCTGAAGGTCAGCCGGGTCACCCGGGAGATGTTCTGCCTGATGGAGGGGCGGCACGTCCATCCCTCCACGCTGTACCCGGGCGGCGTCGGCACGATGCCGACGCCGAGCACCTTCACCGACTACCTCAGCCGGCTGATGCGCGTCATCGACTTCGTGAAGAAGGCGGTGGCGATGAACGACGACGTCTTCGACTTCTTCTACGAGGCGCTGCCCGGCTACGAGGAGGTCGGCAAGCGCCGCATCCTGCTGGGCTGCTGGGGCGCCTTCCAGAACCCCGACGTCGTCGACTACCGCTACGAGACGATGAACACCTGGGGCAAGTCGATGTACGTCACCCCCGGCATCGTCGTCGACGGCGAGCTGGTCACCAACAACCTGGTGGACATCAACCTTGGCCTGCGCATCATGCTCGGCAGCTCCTTCTACGAGGACTGGGTCAACGAGCAGCCCTTCGTCACCCACGACCCGCTCGGCAACCCCGTCGACATGCGGCACCCGTGGAACCAGACCACGCTGCCGGTGCCGCAGAAGCGCGAGTTCGACGGCAAGTACAGCTGGGTGATGAGCCCGCGCTGGTATCACCCGGAGACGGGCCAGCACCTGGCCCTGGACACCGGCGGCGGCCCGCTCGCGCGGCTGTGGTCGACCGCGCTGAGCGGCCTGGTGGACACCCCCTACGTCAAGGCGACCGGCAACAGCGTGCGCATCTCCCTGCCCAAGGGCGAGACGCTTCCGGAGACCACGCTGGAATGGCGGATCCCGCAGTGGAGCAACACCATCGAACGTGACCGCGCCCGGCCCTACTTCGTCGCCTACGCGGCCGCGATGGCACTGCAGTTCCTGGAGGAGGCCATGGGGCTGGTCCGGGCCGGCGACACCAAGGTGTTCGAGAACTTCGAGGTGCCGGACGAGGCGATCGGCTGCGGCTTCCACGAGGCGGTGCGCGGCGTCCTCTCCCACCACCTGGTGATCAAGGACAAGAAGATCGCGAACTACCACCCGTACCCGCCCACCCCGTGGAACGCCAGCCCCCGCGACATCTACGGCACCCCCGGCCCGTACGAGGACGCCGTGCAGGGCCAGCCCATCTTCGAGGAGAACGGGCCGGACGACTTCAAGGGCGTCGACATCATGCGCACGGTGCGCAGCTTCGACCCCTGTCTGCCGTGCGGGGTGCACATGTACATGGGCAAGGGAAAGACGCTGACCACCCTGCACTCGCCGACGTACGGGGCCGACCATGGCTGAGGCGGGGCAGGACTCCCCCGCCGGACGGCTCGCCGATCCGGCCGTCGAGGCACGGCTCGCCCGGCTCGACGAGCTGCTGGCGGGGCTGGAGTCCGCGCCCGGCCCGACGACGCGCGGTGCGATCGAGGCCGTACGGCTGCTCACCGAGGTCTACGGCGAGGCGCTGGCCCGCGTGCTGGACCACGCGGACGGGCCGACGGCCGGCCGCCTCGCCGAGGACGAGCTGCTGGGGCATCTGCTGGTGCTGCACGAGATCCACCCCGAGTCGGCCGAGCACCGCGCCGCCCGCGCGGTGGAGCGGCTGCGGCCCGCCGTCCGCGAACGCGGCGGCGACCTGGAGTGGGCCGGCGTGGAGGACGGGGCGGACGGCCGGGTCGGCCGGGTGCGTCTGACCACCGGCGGCGGATGCGGTTCCGGCTGCGGCGGCGGGACGGACGACGTCGCCGACGCGGTCCGCGCGGCGGTGCTCGCGGCGGCCCCGGAGCTGACGGCGGTGGAGCCGGTGCCGGGCGGGGACGAGCGGCGCCCGGCGCCCGCCTTCGTCCCGCTGGACGCGCTGGCGGTGCGGGCCGCGCCACGGGTGCGGGAGGCCGGGTGAGCATGGACGGAGCACTGGCCCGCGTCATCCGCTCCGCGGGCGACCTGGCGGCGGAGCGGGCCGAGGCGTGCGACCTGTGCGCGGCCCCGGTGGCCGACGAGCATCCCCACCTGTACGACACCGGCCAGGACGAGGTGCGCTGCGTCTGCGGCCCCTGCTCGGTGCTGTTCGCCGGGGACGGGGCGGGCGACGGGCACTTCCGCCTGGTGCCCCGGCGCCGGATCCGGCTGCCCCACCTGGACACCGCTCCGCTGGGCGTGCCGGTCGGCCTGGTCTTCTTCGTGCCGCGCGCCGACGGCACGGTCACCGCCCAGGGCCCGAGCCCGGCCGGGGCCATGCGGTGGGAGGTGGACGCGGCCGCCTGGCAGCGGATGACCGCGCTGTGTCCACAGCTCGCCTCCGTGGAACCCGAGGTGGAGGCGCTGCTGGTGAACACCGTGCACGGTCTCGACCACCACTGGATCGTGCCGATCGACGACTGCTTCCGGATGGTGGCCGTGGTCCGCCGGGAGTGGCGGGGCCTGTCCGGCGGCGGCCGGGTGTGGCCCGCGCTCGAGCGGTTCTTCGCGGACCTCACCGAGCGTCCGTAGCACGTGCTCCGCCGGACCGCCCCCGAGGGCGGGACGGGCGGAGGCGAGGAAGGAGAGCACCCATGGGCAGCATCCGAGTGGGCCGGCCCCAGGCCCGGCCCGACATGCCCACGCATGTGCCCGGTATGCACCAGGGCAACACCGGACCCTACGAGGAGCAGACCGGGCACCACAAGGACGGCACCGCCGACGCGCGCCGCTCCACCGGGATCCACTGGAAGCGGCATGACACGCTCCTGAAGGTCATGCCGAACATCTCACCTGGATGACAGACAGCAGGGAGTGGCCGTTATGAAGCTCCAACGAGCAGGAACGAGGGGCGCGGCGGGCGCGGGCGGAGGTGCCGGCGGATCGGCGCGGCGCCTGCTGGCTGCCCAGGCCGCCGTGGTGGGCGGACTGGCGCTGGCCCTGTTCGCCTGGGAGATCCCCAGCCTGGTGCGCGAGGTGCGGATCTGGCGCATGACCGGTGGCTTCCGCGCGGGCCACCGGTACCCGTGAGCCGGTCGTGCACGAGTTGTCGATCGCGACCGCGATCGTGGAACAGGCCGGTGACCTCGCCCGCGCGGACGGGACGGACGCCGTCGCGGCGGTGACCGTCCGCGTGGGCGAGCTGACGGGTGTCGTGCCCGACGCGCTGGCCTTCGCCTTCGAGGTGGCGCGCGACGGGACCGCGCTCGCCGCGGCCCGGCTCGTCGTCGAGCAGGTTCCCGCGCACGCCTACTGCGCCCCGTGCGCACGGGAGTTCCCGGTGGGCATGCCGCCGTTCTTCTGGTGTCCGCGCTGCGACCGCCCGTCGCAGGAGCTGCGCAGGGGGCGGGAGCTGGAGATCACCGGGATCGAGCCGGTCCCCGCCCCGCCCTGACGGGCCGGGAGACGGGACGGCCGACCCCGCCGGAGCCCTGGGCTCCGGCGGGGTCGTCGCCGTGGTCGAGGCCGTGCGCTCCGGACTCAGCAGATGCGCGGCAGTTGCTCACCGAGCGGCAGGTCCACCACCCGGGTGCCGCCGAGACCGGTGGAGACCACGACCATGCCGGGGTGGTCGGCGACGCACTCGCCGATGACGGCGGCGCCCCCGCCCCGCGGGTGGGCGCGCATCGCCGCGAGGACGGCCTCCGCCTCCGGCCCCGGTACGAAGGCGACGAGCCTGCCCTCGTTGGCGACGTAGAGGGGGTCGAGGCCCAGGAATCCGCAGGCGTTGACGACCGCGTCCGGGACCGGGATCGCGCGCTCCCGCAGCCGTACGCCGGTGCCGGAGGCGCGGGCGATCTCGTTGAGGGACGCGGCGAGCCCGCCCCGGGTGGGGTCGCGCAGCACATGGATGTCCGGGGTGACCGCGAGCATGGCCGCCACCAGGTCCGCCAGGGGCGCGGTGTCGCTGGCGACCTCGACACCGAACTCCAGGCCCTCCCGCACGCTCATGATCGCCACACCGTGCAGTCCGATGGGACCGCTGACGATGACGGCGTCGCCCGGCCGGGCCCGCTGCGGGCGGATGTCCACGCCCTCGGGGACGAGACCGACGCCGGCCGTGGTGACGTACACACCGTCGCCGTGTCCGGACTCCACCACCTTGGTGTCGCCGGTGGCCACGGTGACGCCCGCCGCCTCGGCCGCCGCGCCCATGGCGCGGGCGACGCGCTCGACGACGTCGAGGCCGACGCCCTCCTCCAGGACGAAGGCCGTGGACAGGTAGGCGGGGCGGGCGCCGCTCATCGCCAGGTCGTTGACGGTGCCGTTGACCGCCAGGTCGCCGAGGCAGCCGCCGGGGAAGAACAGCGGCCGGACCACGTAGGAGTCGGTGGAGAACGCCACGCGGGCGCCGCCGAGGTCGAGGACCGCCGAGTCGGTGAGCGCGGCGAGGGTGGGGTTGCCGTAGGCGGGGGCGAAGACCTGCTCGATCAGCTCGGCGGACAGGGCGCCGCCTCCGCCGTGCCCCATCACCACCACCGGCTGGTCGCGCAGCGGGGCGGGGCAGGTCCAGTTCGCGGGGTCGACGGGGACGGGGTCGACGGGGGCGGCGCCTCGGGGAGCCGTGGCCGCCGTGGATGCCAGTTCAGCCAACGGGGTTCATCTCCTCCTGCGGGATGCGGTAGCCCTGCGGGGCCGAGCCGTTCATCCGCCGGTACAGGTAGTAGGCCGCGCAGGCGCCCTCGCTGGAGACCATGGTGGCGCCGAGCGGGGTGCGCGGGGTGCAGGTGGTGCCGAACGCGGCGCACTCGGTCGGCTTGATCAGGCCCTGCAGGACCTCGCCGGCCCGGCACTCGGCGGGCTCCTCGGTGCGGATGCCGCCGACGTCGAAACGGTGCTCGGCGTCGTGGGCGCGGAAGGCGTCGCTCAGGCGCCAGCCGCTGCCCGGGATGCGTCCGATGCCGCGCCAGTTGCGGTCGGTGACCTCGAACACCTCCTCGATCATGCGCAGCGCGGCCGGATTGCCCTGCTCGCGGACGGCGCGGGGGTAGGCGTTCTCCACCCGGTGCTCGCCGCGCTCCAGCTGGTGGACGGCACGCCGGATGCCCTCGAGGATGTCGAGCGGCTCGAAGCCGGTCACCACGATCGGCACGCGGTGCCGCTCGGCCAGCTCCGGGTACTCGGCGGTGCCCATCACGCTGCACACGTGCCCGGCGGCGAGGAAGCCCTGCACCCGGCAGGCCGGCGCCGTCATGATGGCCTCGACGGCCGGTGGCACCCGGACGTGGGAGACCAGCAGGCTGAAGTTGTCCAGGCCCATGCGGCGGGCCTGGTGCACGGCCATGGCGTTGGCCGGGGCGGTCGTCTCGAAGCCGATGGCGAAGAAGACGACCTGACGGTCGGGGTGCCTGCGCGCGAGCTGGAGGGCGTCCAGGGGCGAGTACACCACGCGTACGTCACCGCCCTCGCCCTTGACCCGGAAGAGGTCCCGGTCGGTGCCGGGCACCCGCAGCATGTCCCCGAAGGAGCAGAAGATCACCCCGGGTCGGGACGCGATCTCCAGTGCCTTGTCGATGACCTCCAGAGGGGTGACGCACACCGGGCAGCCCGGTCCGTGGATCAACTCCACTTCCTCGGGCAGCAGTTGGTCGATGCCGTGCCGGATGATCGAGTGTGTCTGACCGCCGCAGACCTCCATCAGCGCCCACGGCCGGGTGACCGTCGCGCGGATCTCGTCCAGCAGCCGCCGCGCCAGGCCGGGGTCGTTGAACTCGTCGATGTACTTCATCGCACCTCACTCCCGTTCTCCCCGCTCTCCACGGCCACGGGGGCGTGCGGGGCAGCGCTCCCGGACTGTTGCGCCGCCTGCTCCCAGGCGTCGCCGAACTCCTCCTCCAGCAGCCCGAGTTGCTCGAACAGCTCCAGGGACGCCCGCGCCGACTCCTCGTCCAGCCGCTGCAGGGCGAACCCGACATGGACGATGACGTACTCCCCCACCCGCACATCGGGCAGGTACTCCAGACACGCCTGTTTCTGCACCCCACCGAAGTCGATCAGTCCGGTGAGCGGGTCGGCGCTGTCGTCGATGGCCACGACTTTGCCGGGCACTGCCAAGCACATGGGTCACTCCGTCTCGTCGCTGTGTGCGGTCGCCGGTTCTCCGGCCGTCCCGTCGTCGGCCGGCCTCCCCGTGCGGGGGCCGGGGCGGTCGCCGCTCATCGGGCGGCTCGCGGGGGCGGCCGGCGGCCCGGTGGCCGGTGGGCCGCGACCAGGAGCTGCCCGAGCGCCAGCCCGCCGTCGTTCGGCGGGACCTCGCCGTGGCGCAGCACGGCGAAGCCGTCCGCCGCCAGCAGCGCGGTGCACTCCTCCTCCAGCAGGCCGTTGGCGAAGACGCCGCCGCTGAGGGCGACGGTGCCGAGGCCGGTGGCCGTGCGGGCGTGCCGGCAGATCTCCCTGACGGCCCGCGCTACGCCTCGGTGGAAGCGGGCCGCGAGCACCCGCGCCGGGGTGCCGCGCCGCAGATCGGCCAGGAGCGCCCGCAGCAGCGGCGCGGGGTCGCACTCCAGGAGGCCGGGGCCGGTGGTGAACCCGAAGGCGTACGCCGCCGTCTCCCGCTCCCAGGCGCGGGTGGCCGCGGCCTCCAGTTCGAGCGCCGCCTGCGCCTCGTATCCCGCGCGGTGGCACACGCCCACCAGGGACGACACGGCGTCGAAGAGCCGGCCCATGCTGGAGGTCGGCACGCACGCCACCTGCCGCGTCAACTGCCTCTCAAGAACAGTCAGTTCCTCACGGGTGCAAGCGGTGACGCTGGGCAGGTGGGGCTCCCACGGCAGGCCGGCCGCCCACAGCCGGGCCAGCGCCAGCCGGCAGGGGTTGGCCACTCCGGCGTCCCCGCCCGGCAGCGGGGCCGGGGTCAGGCGGGCGAAGCGCCGGTAGCCCGCGTAGTCGGCGAGCAGCACCTCGCCGCCCCACACGGTGCCGTCGTCGCCGTAGCCGGTGCCGTCGAAGGCGACACCGATCACGGGGGTGGTGCCGTCGAGGCCGTGCTCGGCCATCGCCGAGGCGATGTGGGCGTGGTGGTGCTGCACGAACCGGGGTTCCGGCGCCCGGAGTTCGACGGCCCGGCGGCGGGCCAGGCGGGACGAGTGGTAGCCGGGGTGCCGGTCGGCGGCGACCAGCGCGGGGGTGACCCCGGTCAGCCGCAGCAGCTGCCGCTCGACTCGCCCGGCGGCCTGAAGCGCGGCCAGGTCGCCCATGTCGCCGATGTGCGGCCCGAACCAGGCGTGGTCGCCCTCGCCGACGCACGGGGCGTTCTTCAGGTCGCCGCCCATCGCGAGCGCGGCACGCACCGGGACCGCCAGGCGCAGCGGGCGGGGCACGTACCCGCGGGAGCGGCGCAGCACCTGCTCGGTGCCGTCGGGGCGCACCCGCAGCAGCGAGTCGTCGCACGGCGAGGCGATGGGGCGGTCGTGGGCGAGCCAGGCGTCGGCGAGTCCGGACAGCCGGGTCAGCGCCTCGCCGTCGTCCGTGACGATGGGCTCGCCGGAACGGTTGCCGCTGGTCATGACCAGGACACGGGGGCCGGGGGGATCGCCGGGCATCCCGAACAGCAGGGTGTGCACGGGGGTGTAGGGCAGCATCACGCCGACGTGCGGGCTGCCCGGGCACACCTCGTCGGCCAGTCGGGGGCCGTCCGCGCCGGTGCGCCGGCGCAGCAGGACGACGGGGCGCCGGGGGCCGGTCAGCGCGGCCCGTTCGGCGCCGGTCAGGACCGCGATCCGCTCCGCGGTGGCGAGGTCGGCGCACATCACCGCGAAGGCCTTGCCGCCGCGCTCCTTGCGGCCGCGCAGGGTGGCAACGGCCCGCGGGTCGGTGGCGTCGCAGGCCAAGTGGTAGCCACCGAGACCCTTGACGGCGACGATCCGTCCCGCGGCGAGCAGCGCCCGGGCGGCCGTCAGGGCGGCCGCGTCCCGGGCCGCGCGGCCCGCACCGCCGCCGTCGCTGCCGTCCCGGGCGGTCACCAGGCGCAGCCGGGGCCCGCAGTCGGGGCAGGCCACGGGCTGGGCGTGGAAGCGGCGGTCGGCGGGATCGCCGTACTCCCGGGCGCAGTCGGGGCACATCGGGAAACCGGCCATGGTGGTGACCGCGCGGTCGTACGGCATCGCGGTGGCGATGGTGAAGCGGGGGCCGCAGTGGGTGCAGGTGATGAACGGGTGCCGGTGGCGGCGGTCGGCCGGATCGGCCAGTTCGCGCAGGCAGTCGGCGCAGGTGGCGGTGTCGGGCGGGAGCTGGGTCCGCCCCGGGGAGCGCTCGGAGGGACGGATGGTGAAGGAGCCGGTCGCGCCGGTGGCGGGAACCTCCTCCAGTCCGATGCCGGTCACGGCGGCCAGCGGCGGCGGCTGTGCGGCCAGCCGGTCGCAGAACCGCGCGACGCCGTCCGGCGGGCCCTCGACCTCGAT
This sequence comes from Streptomyces sp. NPDC014864, assembly GCF_043081525.1. Classification (NCBI taxonomy): domain Bacteria; kingdom Bacillati; phylum Actinomycetota; class Actinomycetes; order Kitasatosporales; family Streptomycetaceae; genus Streptomyces; species Streptomyces sp. NPDC014864. The sequence goes on along the minus strand of NZ_JBIBWT010000003.1, from coordinate 171,940 downwards.
CACCACCCCGCTCGCGGTGTTGCTCACGAACCCGGCCAGTGCGAGGTCGGCGGCCAGGCGGTGCACGTAGGGCCGGAAGCCGACACCCTGCACCGTGCCGCGCACGGTGAGCCGACGGCGTACCGGCCCGGTGGCGGGTGCGGTCATGAGGCCTGTGTGGACGCCGGGTCGCTGTGTGCGGGGTGGTCGCTCCGGGCCTCGGTGTCGGGACTGGCGTGATCGTGGGCGTGGCTGCGGCCGTGCCCCTCGTCGTGGCCGTGGCCGGGGTCGCCGCCGTGCTCGCGGCCGTCCGCGTCGTCGTGGTCGCCGTGGTGGTGGCCGTGCGGGTGGGGTGCGAGCGGGGGGCGGTGCGGCGGGGCGCCGTCGCGGGCGGCGAGCGCCCGTTCCAGGACGACGTCCACGCCCTCGCCGGTGCGGGCGCACGACCGTACGATCTCCACCCCCGGGTTGACGCGGTGCACATGGGCGCGGAAGGCGCCCTCGTCGAAACCGGCGGCCTCGGCGAGGTCCGTCTTGGTGATGACGACCAGGTGTGCGGAGCCGAACGCCGTGGGGTACTTCAGCGGCTTGTCCTCGCCCTCGGTCACCGCCATCAGCACGATCCGCAGGGTCTCGCCGAGGTCGTACGACGCCGGGCAGACGAGATTGCCCACGTTCTCCACGAACAGCACCGACGTGTCCGCCGGGAGCCAGCCCGCCAGCCGGCGGCGGACCTGCCGGGCCTCCAGGTGGCACAGCCCGTCGGTGAGCAGCTGCTGCACCGGCGCCCCCGAACGGGCCAGCCGGACGGCGTCGTTCTCGGTGGCCAGGTCCGCGGTCAGCGCGGCCACCGGAACGCCCCGCTCGACCGCGCGGGCCAGCACCCGGCCGAGCAGCTCGGTCTTGCCGCTGCCCGGGCTGGAGAGCAGGTTGACCACGGCGACGCCCTGCCGGACCAGGTCGCGGCGCAGGGCCGCGGCCAGGTCGTCGTTCTTGGCGAGGACCGCCTGCTTGACGTCGGACCGGCACATGGGCGCTGCTCCTCGGGTCGGCTCGGGAGGGACGGGCCCGGGTCCGCCCGCCGCGCGGCGGGCGGGCCCGGGTCCGTCACCGATCTTCGGCGCCTTCGGCCGCGAGGTGCGGCAGCGCAGCCGTGTGCGGCCGGTCCGATTCCTCCGGGCGGCCCAACGCCGGTGTGGCAGCCGGGTCGGCGAGGAGCAGCGGGACCAGGGTGTGCAGGGCCGTCACCGCCCGCCCGACGGCCTCCCGGACCGGTGCGCTGATCCCGGGCACGATGTCCTCGTCGTGGCGTGGCAGCACCTGCGGCTCGCAGGCCAGGACGAGGACCCTGGGCAGCGGGCCGTCGCCCAGGTGCGCGGCCAGCGCCAGCACCTTGGCCGGGTCCATGCCGTGCGCCTCCGGCGGGGCCCCGGACGCCGTGCCGTCGGGCGGTTCGGGCTCGACCAGGGTCAGGGTCCCGGGGCGGTGGCCGCGGGCCGCGGTGTCGACGAGGACGGCCACGTCGTAGCCGTCCAGCAGTTCGTACGCCAGGTCCAGGCCCCGGATGCCGAAGTCGCGGGCCCGCACGGCGGTTGGCAACGGGCGGTCCCGCAGTGCCCGCATCACCTCGGGGCCGAAGGCGTCGTCCGCGAGGAAGATGTTGCCGACGCCCGCCACCAGCAGGCGGACGGGGCGCGCGGCGGTCATCGGCCGTTCCCGGTGGGCGCGATGCCGGCGGACGCGGTGGCGGCGGGCGCGAGGGCGCCGGGCGCGATGCCGGCCGGGGTCAGCGGGCGGGCCGAGCCGCCCGGGGTCCTGCGGACGAAGGCCGAGCGCAGCGCGTGATAGGGGGCGTCGGGGTCGAAGAAGATCTCGTGCATACGGGCGAGTTCGGCGCGGCGGTACTCCGCGAGCGGGCGGTGCGCCTCGTCGCGGTCGCGTGCCGCCGCCTTGGCCGCGATCCGCCGGTCCAGGTCCGGGGATCGGGCGAGCCGGGTCGCCATGCGGTCGGTCTCGGCCGCGAACCCGGCCGCAGTGGTGGGCACCTGACGGTCCACCAGTCCGAGCCGGGCCGCGGCCGCGGCGCTCACGGGCAGAGCCTCGGCCGTCAGTCGGCCGGCTGTCCCGGCGCCGGCCCGGCGGGGCAGGCTGTAGGTCCAGAACTCCGAGCCGTACAGGCCCATTCTGCGGTAGTGCGGGTTCAGGACGGTGCCCGTGCGGCACCACACCTCGTCGGCGGCGAGGGCGAGCATGACGCCGCCCGCGGCCGCGTTGCCGCCGAGCGCGGCGACCACCAGCCGGTCGGTGGTCCGCAGCACGGCCTCGACCAGGTCGTTCATCGCGTTCAGGTTGGCCCACGACTCCGCGGCCGGGTCGGCGGCGGCCTCGATGACGTTCAGGTGGATGCCGTTGGAGAAGAAGTCGCGGGTCCCGCCGAGCACCAGCACCTTGGTGGGGCGGGCGAGGGCGTGGCGGTAGGCGGCGAGCAGCCGCTGGCACTGGTCGGTGCTCATCGCCCCGCCGGGGAAGGTGAAGGTGACGAAGCCGGCGTCTCCGTGCTGCCGGTAGCGGACGTCGGTCCAGGTGCGCCGCCCGGGGGGCAGTTCGAACGGGACGGCCGCCTCCGGGACGGAGAGCGGGCCGAGGACGGAGACCGCCGGGCGCTTGAACGGGGCGGGGTCGCCGGAGTCCTTGCGCGGCCGGAGTTCCGGGATCCACACGGCGCCGTCGCGCGTGGCCCGGCACACCGCTCCCGCCCGGGTGGCGAGCAGTTCGCCGGGACGTCCGCGCAGCCGGTCCTCGGGGTGGCCGCCGTGCAGGAAGACCTCACGGCCGAGGAGTTCGTCGAGGACGCCGGGCCGGGAGTCGGCCCCGCGGAGCTTGCGCAGCACGGTGGCGGTGGTGTCGTTGTCCCAGTCGATGCGCCGCTGTTCCTGGCGCAGCGCGTCGCGCCACACCACGCGGATCGCGGGGTCGCTCTGCGGCTGCGGCTTGAAGGAGCCCCCGGCGTACCTCCGTACGGCCAGCAGTACGGCGCCGACGGCGGCGTCGGACACCTCGTTGCGGTACAGGTCGCTCTTCCCGGCCGGGGCCATGTCGAAGGGCAGCGCCGCCCAGATGTCGCCCGCGTCCAGGCCCGCCTCGGCCTGCAGGACCGTCACGCCCCAGCGCGGCGCCTCCTCGGCGATCGCCCAGTCCAGCGAGGACGGGCCGCGGTCGCCCGGCGGTCCCGGGTGCACCACGAGACAGGTGTGCCGCCGCCACACGTCCTCGGGCAGCGCCGTCCTCAGCATCGGCGCGACGACGAGCTCCGGGCGCGTCTCGCGGACGGCGGCACGCACGGCGTCCGCGCCGTGCGAGGCGAGCACGACGTCCACCCGGTGGCCGTGGTCCGACAGTTCGGCGTACAGGCGCTGGGACAGACTGTTGAACGCGCTGGCGACGAGCAGGATGTCCATGACGCGGCATGTTCGCCGGTTCGTCCAGTACCGGGAAGGACCGTGACGGCGTTTCGCCCGCGCGCGCCGCGCCACTTCCTCCATCTGGGCTTCTTCCGGCCGGGCTTGCCGCACGTGAAACGCCAGGCCCCCCTGGGCCGTGGGGTACTGACGGCGCGTCGCTCAGATACTTTCTGTTTATGTGATGTAACAGTCTGCACATGATCAGTCAGCAGAACATCGACGGGACCGCGCGCCTCCTTGCACCGGGTCGCGGACTGCGCGCGGCGCTGCTCTCCCTGACCACCGCCGCAGCCCTGACCTCCGGCCCGGCCGCGACCGCCCTGCCCTCCGCCGGCCTCCGCGCCGACTGGGACGCCATCGCGGCGTGCGAGTCCGGGGGCAACTGGAGGGCCAACACCGGCAACGGGTACTTCGGCGGCCTGCAGTTCCGTCAGTCCAGCTGGGTGGCGGCCGGCGGCCTGCGGTTCGCCCGCCGGGCCGACCTGGCCACACGCCGCGAGCAGATCCACGTCGCCAGGCGGCTCGCCCGTATCCAGGGCATGTCGGCCTGGGGCTGCTCCTGGGCCGGGCGCTAGCAACTCCGGCTCAGCACAGGACGGCGAGCGCGCCGGGGAGCACCCGGGCCGTCACGGGCAGGGCGGCGTCGACCTCGCCGTCCGCGCCGTAGGGCACCGCGCGGTCGGCCGTGACGCTGATCTCCTTGCCCCGCAGGATCCGCACCTCGGGCCGCTCGACGTGCGCGCCCGTCTTGAGTTCGTTCATCAGGGCGAAGAACAGGAGGCGTGGCGCCTCGCGGACGAGGACCACGTCGAGCACGCCGTCGTCGACCCGGGCACCGGGGGCGATCATGCGGCCGGAGCCGTAGTAGGGGGAGTTGGCGATCACCACGGTGTAGCCGCGGTGATCGTGCTCCACCCCGTCGACGGTGACACGGTAGTCCGCCGCCCGCCAGCTCGCGACGGCCCGCAGCCCGCCCGCGTAGTAGGAGGCTGCACCGCGCAGCAGCCGGGCCCGGTTCGCGTGGAGGTTGGCGAGCGCATCGACGCCCGCGTAGACACTGCCGAGCACGACGGTGCGCGGGTGGACCGCCGACTCCACCTCGATGGTGTCGACCAGACGCGGGGACCCGTCGAGCAGGATCCGGGCCAGCGCGGGCGGGTCCGTGGGGAGTTCGAGGGCGCGGGCGAAGTCGTTGCCGCGGCCGGCCGGTACCAGGCCGAGGAGCGCGCCGGTGCCGCTGAGCGCGCCGCCGATGCCGCCCGCGATGCCGTCGCCGCCCACGGCGAGGACGACACGTTGCCGCGCTCCGGCCTCCCGGGCGAGCTCCTGCGCATGGACGAGGCTGCGGCTGTACTCGGTCTCCAGCTCCGCCCCCGCCTCCCGGAGCAGCCGTCCCACCCGCAGGAGCGCCGCGGCGCCACTGGATCCGCCCGCGGTGGGGTTGACGATGGCGGTGAACTGTCGCATCGGTGGGCCTCCGGGGCGGTGCGGGTCGGTGGCGGGAGCCGGGGGGCGGCGGGCAGCGGGCTGGGGGGTGCGACGCCTTGTCGATGAAACGACGAAGCGATGAAGAGGTCGAGCGGTCGGGCGCTTGAGCGGTTCGGCCGAGCGGTTGCACCGTGAAGCGGTCCGATGGTGCGGCAGTGTGACAGGCCTGTCAGTCGAGGGGCAGCAGGACCCCGGGGTTGAGCAGGCCCTCGGGGTCCAGCCGTCGCTTGACGGCCCGCAGGGCCTCGATGCCGAGCGGTCCGGCCTCCCGGACGTACCAGTCGCGGTGGTCGGTGCCCACGCCGTGGTGGTGGCTGATGGTGCCGCCCGCCGCGAGGATCGCCTCGTTCGCGGCGTGCTTGGCGGGCGTCCAGTGGGCCACGGGGTCGTCGCCCTGGGCCGAGACGACGGTGAAGTACAGCGAGGCGCCGTTCTCGTAGACGTGGGAGATGTGGCACATCACCAGGGGCGGGGTGCCGGCCTCGGTGAGGGCCATGGTGAGCGCGGTGCGGACGGCGGCGTACAGCTCGGGGATACGGGACCAGAAGGCCGCGGTCTCCAGCGTCTCGGCGAACGCGCCGGCGTCGAGGAGCGAGTCGCGCAGATAGGGCGCCGAGTAGCGGCCGTGCGCCCAGCGCTCGCCGGGCTCCTCGCCGACGTATCGGCCGCCGCACTCGCGCAGGACGGCCGCGGCGTGCTCCCTGCGGTGGGTGGTGTCCTCCACGGTGCCCTCGTAACCGGCGATCGCCATGCATCCGGCGGACTGCGGCGCGTCCGCCGAGCCGATGGCGTCGGGCTGGGCGAGGCCGATCAGCGTCTCGGTCTCGTCGGACAGGCGCAGCACGGTCGGCCGCGGTCCGTCCTGGGCGAGGCGGCGCAGGGCGGCGGCCCCCTCCTCGAACGAGGCGAAGTGCCAGCCCTCGTAGACCCGGGTGTGCGGCAGGGGGCGCAGGCGCAGGGTCACCGAGGTGATGACACCGAACGCCCCCTCGGAACCCAGGACGAGCTGGCGCAGGTCGGGGCCGGCCGCCGAGCGGGGGGCGCGGCCGATGTCCAGCGTGCCCTCGGGGGTGGCGAGGGTGAGGCCGAGCACCATCTCGTCGAAGCGGCCGTATCCGGCGGACGCCTGTCCGCTGGAGCGGGCGGCGGCGAATCCGCCGATGGTCGCCCACTCGTACGACTGCGGGAAGTGGCCGAGGGTGAAGCCGTGTTGGGCCAGCAGCGCCTCGGCCTGCGGGGCCCGCAGCCCGGGTTGCAGGGTGGCGGTGCGGGAGACGGGGTCGAGCGCGAGGAGACCGTCCATCCGGCGCAGGTCCAGGGCGACGAACGGGCGCCGCCGTTCGGGGGCGAGGCCGCCGACCACGGAGGTGCCGCCGCCGAACGGGACGAGGGCCAGACCGTGTTCGGCGCATGCCTTCAGGACCGCGAGCACGTCGTCGTGGCCCGCGGGGAGCACCACGGCTGCCGGGACGTCGTCGACGTCGCCGCGGCGGATGCGCAGCAGGTCGGGCGTGGACTTGCCGCGGGTGTGCCGGATCCGGGACTCCGCGTCGGTACGGACGTGCGCCTCGTCCCCGACGGCGTCGACCAGGGCCCGGCGGGCGGCGGGGCCGAGCGGCGACTCGGGTACGGCGATGTCTTCGAGGCCGGCCGGTGCGGCGTCGCCGGGCTTGACCCCGAGCAGGTCGCGCAGCAGCCCGACCACCGTGTCGGGCAGCGGTGCGGCCTTGGCCGGGTCGCCCCAGCCGCTCCACAGCATGTCCATGGGGTTGTCCTCACCGGTCGTGTCGAGTCGTGCCGTGCTCCGCCCGGGCGTGCCGCGCCTTGCCCTGCGGCGCCCGGGGCGCGTTACACTGTGACACATGACGCCTATTCGTCACAACGGTTCGGACAGCGATCCCGTGCTCGACGCCGTGCGCGACTGTGTCCTGGCCGTCGGGGTCCGCCGCACCACGCTGACCGACGTGGCCCGCCGTGCGGGCGTCTCCCGGATGACGCTCTACCGGCGCTGGCCCGACGTGCGGTCCCTGGTCGGGGACCTGATGACCCGGGAGTGGGTCGATGTGGCCACCCGGTCCATGCCGGAGCGCCGGCCGGGGACGGACACCCGCACGCTGATCGTCGACGGCCTCGTGGGGGGAGTGGAGGCGTTCCGCGCCCATCCGCTCTTCCGCAAGATCGTCGACGTGGACCCCGAGCTGCTCCTCCCCTATGTGCTGGACCGGCGCGGCGCCAGCCAGGAGGCCCTTCTCGGCCTGCTCGCCGACGCCCTGCGCGAGGCCCACGCCGACGGTTCGGTCCGTCCCGGCCCTGCCGAGCGGCAGGCCCGCGCCCTGCTGCTGGTCGTCCAGTCCTTCACCCTGTCGCTGCGCACCATGACGGAGGCGGACGACCCCGACCTGACCTCCGAGGCCTTCCTCGGGGAACTGCGCACCATCCTGGAGAGGACCCTGACGCCATGACCTCCACCCCCAGCCCGGTCGGCGCGGCGCACCCGGCCCCCGGTTCCTCCCTGACCGCGGCCCGGCGCGCCCGGGAACTGGCCCGCACCGTCGGCGGCCCGGCCGTGGACGTCCTGGTCGTCGGCCTCGGCGCGACGGGCGCCGGAGTCGCCCTCGACGCGGCGGCCCGCGGACTCACCGTCGCCGCGGTCGACGCGCACGACCTGGCCTTCGGCACCTCCCGCTGGAGCTCCAAGCTCGTCCACGGCGGGCTGCGCTACCTCGCCTCGGCGCAGCTCGACGTCGCCCACGAGAGCGCGGTCGAGCGGGGGGTGCTGATGGAGCGCACGGCTCCGCATCTGGTCCGCGCCCAGCCGTTCGTCCTGCCGCTGACGCCGCTGGTCTCCCGCGGTCAGGGCGCCCTGGCCTGGGCCGGGTTCCGCGCCGGGGACGGGCTGCGCCTGGCGGCGCGCACAGCCCGCGCCACGCTGCCTGCGCCGCGCAGGCTGTCGGCCGTGGAGACCCGCCACCTCGCTCCCGCGCTGCGGCCGACCGGGCTCCGCGGGGGCCTGCTTTCCTGGGACGGCCGCCTCACCGACGACGCCCGCCTGGTCACCGCGATCGCCCGGACCGCCGCGGCGCGCGGCGCGCGGATCCTGACCCGGGTGCGGGCCCTGGAACTCACCGGCTCCGGCGCCCGGATACGCGACGAACTCACCGGCGAGGAGGGCGACATCCGCGCCCGTGCCGTGATCAACGCCTCGGGGGTGTGGGCGGGCGGCCTGGTGGACGGCATCCGGATCCGGCCCTCCCGCGGCACCCACCTGGTCCTGCGGTCCGAGCGCCTCGGCCCGCTGCCCGCCGGGCTGCACGTCCCGGTCCCCGGGGAGACGAACCGCTTCGTCCTCGTCCTGCCGCAGGGCGACGGCCGGGTCTACGTCGGCCTCACCGACGAACCCGTGGACGGCGACATCCCCGACGTCCCGGAGGTCCCCGAGACCGACATCGGCTTCCTGCTCGACGTGCTGGGCACCGCCCTGGACGTGCCGGTCCACCGCGACGACGTGGTCGGGGCCTTCGCCGGTCTCCGTCCACTGCTGGACACCACGCCGGCGACGGGCTCCGGCGCCGCGCCCAGGACCGCCGACATCTCCCGCAGGCATGCGGTGCTCACCTCGCCCGACGGCGTGACGACCGTCGTCGGCGGCAAGCTGACCACCTACCGGCGGATGGCCGAGGACGCCGTCGACTCCGCCGTCGCCACCCATCGTCTCGGGGCGGGCCCCTCCCCCACCACGTCCGTCCCCCTGGTCGGCGCCGCGCCCCCGCACCGCCTCGCCGCGCTCCCCGCCCCCCGGCACCTGATCCGGCGCTACGGCAGCGAGGCCCCCGCCGTCCACGCCCTGGGCGCCGAGAACCCGGACCTGCGCGAACCTGTCCTGGAGGGCCACCCCGTCACCCGCGCCGAACTCGTCTGGGCCGTACGCCACGAGGGCGCCCTCGACGAGGCCGACCTCCTCGACCGCCGCACTCGCATCGGCCTCGTCCCGGACGACCGGGCCACGGCTCTGAAGGCGGCGCGTGAGGCGATGGGCTACTTGGCCGTGTGACGGGACCGGCGAGGACGCAGAGCCCGTCGTTCGGCGGAGGCGGATGGAGCGGTCGCGGCTCCCGGCGGGCGGAGTGTCAGGCGGCCTGGGCCGGGCCGGGCTCCAGACGGTCCCGGAGCTGGGCGCGGTGCAGGGCGGCCACCGGGCCCACGAGGTCGGGGTGGCGCAGCAGAGCGGCCGCCCGGCGGTCGTTCTCGTCCGGCGTGACCAGGCGCCGGAACTCGGCCGGCGCACCCGTCACGTGCTCGCCCGCGACCACGGCGGTCACCGCCCGGCCGGCCAGCTCCGGGTCGGTGAGCAGACAGGCGGCCCAACTGGCCACCACCTCGTCCACCCAGGAGCGCCACGCGGAGGAGTCCGGGTCGCCGCCCTGGACGCCGTCCGCGCCCGTGATCCAGTCCAGGCGGGCCGAGCCACCGGGCCCGGCCATGCCGACCAGCGCGGCGTCCATCGGCGTCGGGTAGCGCAGCCACGCCGCGACCGTGACGGCCTGGCGCGCCTGCATTTCGCACAGGACGTTGGCCAGGGCTCCGCCGGACGCCGGGTAGGCGCCGGTCAGCCACTGGGCGGTCGCCGCGATGAGAGGGGAGAGTTCTTCGGGCACGTGCCGGACCGTTCGCACTGTCGCAGGGAAAGGGGGGCTGCCCGGAAAGGTAGCCCGCCCGCAGAGGGCGGCGGCATGGCCCAGGTCTCTTCCAGAACGTGGTCTCGGCCACAGCGCGGCACGGGCGAGGGCATGGGCCTCCATTACAGTGATCCGCCTGCGGCGAGGGGAGAGACGCGGTGCGGGTCGGGACGGGGACGGTGTGGCGGGGACTGGTCCCCGCCCTGGTGCTGGGCGGGGCCCTGACGAGCTGCTCCGGTGCGGCGGAGGAGAGCACACGGCCGACGGCACGCTCGTCGGCGACCACGGCACCGGGCGCGCCCGGCACGGCCGCCGCCGCGTCCGGCGGCACCATCGGCGCCCAGGGCTCGGCCTGCGAGCTCCCGGTCACCTTCGACATCGCCGAGGACTGGAAGGCCGAGGCAGTCGACTCCGGCACGGCGGGAAGCGCGGCCGACGGCGGCCCGGACGGCCCCTCGCTCTCCGAGGAGGTCGCCGACGCACTGCTCCGCCAGGGCCCGGTGACCGCCGTGTGCGAGATCGACGCCAAACCGGCCGGGAACATCGGCTTCCTCCGCGTCTGGACCGGCGAACCGGCCGACACGGACGCCCGCGCGGTCCTGGAGGCCTTCGTGACGGCCGAGGGCGACACGAGCCGGGAGAGGTACCGCCCGTTCCGCACGGCCCGGGTGAGCGGCGTCGAGGTCGAGTACCTCTTCACCAGCCGGCTGCTGGACGAGACGAAGAAGGAGCGCGCTCTCGCCGTGACCACCACCGAGGGGCCGGTCGTCCTGCACCTCGGGGGCCTGGACACCGAGGAGCACGAACAGATGGTGCCCGCCTACGAACTCGCCAAGCGGACCCTGCGCACGCCGGCGTGACCGGCGGCGCGCCCACCAAGGCCGAGTCCGGTCTCGCCGGCCCGGTCCGGGAAGCGCCCGCATACGCGGGCCTCTTCGGGCGGATGAACCTCACCGGTCTCACCGCTCTCACCGGGCGCCGGAGGGCTGCTCGGCGGCGTCCCCGGTGGGCGCGGCCACCGCCGCCGAGCGGAGACGACGGCGATCCCACGTCGTCCAGAGGAACAGCGTTGCCACCACGGCGAGTTCGAGGGCCGTCGACAGTCCTGGCACCACCTCGGTCGGGAAGGTGAAGAGCAGGACGAACCGTGCGGCCGCCTCGGCGGTGAGGGCGATGCCCCAGACAGCGGTCTGCCGGCGTAACACGGCGTGAGCGTGGCGGCAGTCGGTTCCCGGGCGCGGACGGAACCGCCGGGCGAGATGGGCGAGCGCGGGCGTCGGCGTCGCGCAACTGGCCAGGAAGACCAGGCCGGCCAGGGCGCTGGTGGCCGGGTCGCGGGCGAGCAGGATCCGCTCGTCCCTGGCGACGAGGGCGATGAGCAGCATGAGGGCGTAGGTGCCGAGCATGAGCGCGTTCAGGCCGTCGATCCGGCGCGTACGGGCCGTGGTCCACGCCAGCCGGGCGCCCGCGGCCACGGTGGCGGCAAGGAGCGAGGCGGTGAGCCCCGCCCGGAGTGCCTGCGCCCCGTAGAAGACGCCGGGTGACAGGCCGAGGTCCAGCAGGAGGTCCAGACGGCCGGGGCGGGTGCGGCCGGATCGGCGGAGTCCGGGGCGGACGCCCGAGGCGGGGTTCGTGGTGCGGGGCGCGGCGATCGTCCGAATCGTGTTCATGGTGCGAGGCTAGGGGCGGCGGCCGCCTCGGTGATCAACCCCTGAGCGGAGAACCGGGTGGATTTCACGGGGCCGGTTTCTCCACCCCCGGGTGGGGTCGGGCGCAGGGCACGGGCGGGCGCGAGGCCGTGGTCGGTCGGGGTGGCGCGGCGCGGGGCCATGGATCGGGCGCAGGGCAGGGGCCTGTCCCGGCGGGGCGCGGGGCCCCGTGCGGGAGGACCACCGCGCCACCCCCGCGGGGCTCGTACCCTGGGCCCCGTGCACATCTGTTTCGTCTGCAGCGGCAACATCTGCCGGTCCCCGTCCGCCGCGCTGGTGTTCGGGGAGCATCTGCGCCGTACCGGTCTGGACGAGGTGGTGCGGGTCACCAGCGCCGGGATCGGGCCCTGGCATGCCGGGGAGGCCATCGACGAGCGGGCCGGTGAGGCGCTGCTCCGGCACGGCTATCCGGTCGAGCACGTCGCCGCGCAGGTCGGCTCCGAGCACCTGGACGCCGACCTGTTCCTGGCCCTGGACCGGGGGCACGACAAGGCGCTGCGCCGCTTGGTGGACGATCCGTCCCGGGTGCGCCTGCTGCGCTCCTTCGATCCGGACGCGACCGGCGACCTCGACGTGCCGGACCCGTACTACGGCGGCCCGGAGGGGTTCGAGGAGGTGCTGGCCATGATCGAGGCCGCGGTGCCGGGCCTGCTCACCTGGGTGCGCGGGCGGCTCGCGGCATGACCGCCCGTCCGGCGGCCGCCGACGACGAGGGACCGGAGCCCGCGGCCGCCCGCCTCACCGGACGCTCCGTGACCGGTGAACGGCGGCTGTCCGCGACGCTCACCGAGGTGACGCTGGACGACGGCCGGGTGGTCATGGTCAAGCGCGGTCCCGAACCCCGTGCCGTACGGGCCGAGGCCGCGGGGCTGCGCTGGCTCGCCGAGGCGGGCGCGGTCCGGATCCCCGCCGTGCACGGACACGACCGGCTCCGGCTGGTGACCGACCTGGTCCCGCCCGGCCGGCCGAGCGCGGGCGCCGCGACCCGGTTCAGCCGCGACCTGGCCGCCCTGCACGCCGCGGGGGCACCGGCCTTCGGATCGCCGCCGCCCGGCGGACCCGAGGAGGCGTACATCGGCCTGGCCCCCCTGCGCAACGCGCCCGGTGACGACTGGCCGAGCTGGTACGCCGAGCACCGGGTGCTGCCGTATCTGCGCCGGGCCGTGGACGACGGCACCCTGCGTCCCGCCGAGGCGGCGGTGATCGAGCGTGCGCTGGAGCGCCTGCCCGGTCCGGCCGGCCCCGCCGAGCCACCGGCGCGGCTGCACGGCGACCTGTGGAACGGCAACGTGCTGTGGAGCGCCGACGGAGAGGTCTGGCTGATCGACCCGGCAGCGCACGGCGGGCACCGGGAGACCGACCTGGCGATGCTCCACCTGTTCGGCTGCCCCCATCTGGACCGGGTGCTGGACGGCTACCAGGACGCGGCGCCGCTCGCCGACGGCTGGCGGGACCGGATCGGGCTGCACCAGCTCTTCCCGCTGCTGGTCCACACGGTGCTGTTCGGACGCGGCTACGCCGACCGGGCGGTGGCGGCGGCCCGGAGCGCCACCTCATGACCCCCGCGCCCGTCCCGGCGACCGGCCCCGACCGTCCGCCGGTGCGGCGCCCCGTCTTGGCGACCGGCCCCCGGTCGTCCGCCGGTGCGGTCCGCCGTCCCGCCCGCCGGTCCCGCCGGCCAGTCCCGTCCGCCCGGTGTCGTACGACTCCGTCGTGCATCGGTGCCGTACGCCCGCGTCACGCGTCCGTGCCGTCCGCCCGAGTCGCCCGAGTCGCCAGAGTCGCCTGAGTCGTCCCTGCTAGCCGGTGCCCTCCACCAGCCGTGCCAGGTTGTCCAGGGCCATGCGCGTGCCCCTTTCGTTGTCCTCGCGCGGCACGGCGTCGGGGACGCCCTCGTGCCGGATCACGACATCCGTCCCGCCCCCCGTCCCGGCCTCCGTCCCGCCGTCCACCGGGGTGAGGGACGTCGTCATCGTCATCGCGCCGCCCAGGGCCTCGTCCCCGGTCTCGAACTCGACCACCTCGACGACGAGTTCGTCCGGGACGAGCCGCGCGAAGTGACCCCGGTAGGTGTCCGTGCGGGCACCCGACTTTCCGGGTCGCCCGGCATCGTCGTAGGTGAGGGACACCCGGAACCTGCCGCCCTCGCGGGGGTCGAACTCGTGCACCCGGGCGGTCATGCCGGCGGGGACGCGCCAGGCGGCCACCGCGTCCGGGTCGAGGAGCGCCCGGTACACGGACGAGGGCGGCGCCTGCACGCGCCGTGCGACGGTCGTGGCGTACATGACGGCAACGTACCGCGCCCACCGCCCGGCCGCGCGTGCGCGCGTCCCACGCGTACGGGTCATTGAGCACGGGGGCGTGAGAGTACGCAGGTTGCCTGCGAGATGTCGCGATTCTATCACCAAGTCACCCAAACGTCTTCGCCGTTGTCCGTCCATGTCGGTCCGCGTGCTAAGAAATACGGCGTCACAGACATGCGGCGTCCCACGGGGCGCCGCGTGTCATGTCGTTCCGGCCCCAACGGGCCACAGGGGGAAGAGGTAGCACCGCAGTGAACCGCACCCGCACGACCGTCGCGGCCCTGGCCGCGGCCGGGGTCGTCACCGCCGCCCAGCTCGGTCTGGCCGGGGCCGCCTCCGCGGCGACCGCCGCGCCGCAGAGCTCCGGCTGCCCGATCAACATCGTCTACCCGTCCCGGTTCTATGTGGACCACAACGGCTGGGTGACCAACGGGGGCCTGTACTTCGGCATCAAGAGCAAGACCAGCAAGAGCTTCAAGAAGGTCACCTTCACGGTCACCAACGTGAAGAACCTGCGCTTCGGCACGGCCACGCCCAAGGGTGGCAAGATCACCCACCGCACGTCGCAGACCGTCTCGGTCTACACCTCGACGTTCAAGGGCAAGGCGAGCCTCGGCTTCAAGGTCCGTACGCATCTGCTGAACACCCACAGCTACAAGCTGAAGTTCACCCTGCACGGCTCCGGCTGGAACTGCGCGGTCAGTCAGGGCACCTGGGGCGCCTGATCCCACGGTTGCGCCGTCCCGCAGGCCCTGCGGGCCTTTCCGACGCCCCGGCTCCCACGGCCGGGGCGTCGGCGTGTCCGGTCCCGCGCCCGCGCTAGGTAGGCTGCCCATCTGAGGGTCTTCGGGCGGCGGCACTCCCGTGTGTGTCCGCCCGGCTGGGAGAAGGGTGGTGCGGATGGACTGGCGTGGGTTCGCCGAGCAGATGGCCGAGCTGTCCCGCCGCCTGCTCGCCCAGGAATCGCCGCAGGCGACCCTGGACGAGATCGTCTCGGCGGCGGTGGAGCTGATCGACGGGTGCGACGCGTCGGGCGTCCTGGCCGTGCGCAAGGGGCGTGCCGTGACGCTCGCCGCGCACGGGGACATGGTCGAGGAGTCCGACCGGCTCCAGGGAGAACTGGGCGAGGGGCCCTGTTTCGACGCGGCCCGCGCCGCCAACGGCGCCCGTTCCTTCCGTATCGCCGACCTGCGCGAGGCGCCGGGCTGGCCCCGGTACGCGCCCGCCGCCCGGGGCCTGGGCATCGGCAGCATGATGGGCTTCCTGCTGTACACCCGCGACGAGGACTTCGGCGCGCTGGACCTCTACTCCCGGCGGCCCGGCGTGTTCACCCCGGAGAGCGAGACGGCCGGCTGGCTGCTCGCCTCGCACGCCGCCGTGGCGCTGGCCGGCGCCCGGACCGTGGACCAGCTGGAGCACGCGCTGGAGACCCGCCACGCCATCGGCGAGGCCATGGGCATCCTGCGGGAGCGCCACCGGCTCAGCGAGGACGACGCCTTCGCGGTGCTGCGCCGTATCTCGCAGCACCACAACATCAAGCTGCGCGACGTCGCCCAGAACATCCGCGGCGACGGGCCGAAGAAGCCCTGACGGGCACGGGGCGACCGGGACCGGCACCCCGGCCGCGTGGCGCATCGGGGGCGCACGGGACGTGACGCGGGCGCGCTGCGGACGCGCTCAGGACGTGACCCGGGCGCGCTTCGGACGTGCTCCGGGTGCGTTTCGGGACGCGCTCCGGATCGACGCCGGGTGCGCTCCGGGTGCCTCCTGACGCATTCTTGCTGTGTCGTCCTCGTGGCGGAGCAGGGGTAGGACCGATGACGGGCAGAGCCGAGGGAGCGGACCGGACAGCCGTACGGCTGGCCGCGCTGCTGGCCGACGTCTCGACGGAGGCGATCGGCGCGGCCGGCGGCCACGTGGGCGGGGTCCACCTGCGGTCCGCCACGCCCGGCCTGCTGCGGCTGGCCACGCTCGCGGGGCTGCCGGGCCGCCTCTTCCAGCCCTGGTGGCGGCTGCACGTCGACGCGCGCTCCCCGGTCACCGACACCCACCGCCTCGGTGTGCCGGTGATCCTCCCGAACGCCACCGAGACCATGCGCCGCTACCCGCAGTTCGCCGCCGCACTGCCGTTCCAGTTCGGCTCCCTGCACGTCCCCGTCGTCGGCGCCTCGGCGACCTACGGCGTCCTCACCGTTCTGCGCCCCTCCGCCCCGGACGCCTCCGCGGTGGAGGCCGCCGCGGACCGGCTCGGACGACTGGCCGGCGACCTGGGCGCCGCGCTGGCGGCACGCGAGCGACGGGGGGTGGAAGTCGTCTGGGACGGCGAGCCGATGTGCCTGCGCCCTCCGGCGACGCGCGCCTTCGAGGGGCGGGTCGGGCAGTTCTCCTGGGATCCGGCGACCGACGCCGTCACGTCCGACGACCGCTGCGGGGCGCTGCTGGGCACGACCGGTGCCACGTGTCCCGCCACCGGTCAGGCCCTCGCGGGCGCCGTGACCGCGGACGACGGCCACCATGTGCTGACCGCGCTGCGGGACACGGCGGCGGGCCGCCCGCCCGCGCTGCCGCTGCCCGTGCGGACCGGAGACGGCGCGCTGCGGCTGATCGAGCTCTGGTCCTCCCCCGCGGCCGCCCCGCCCGGGATCCGGCAGGTCAGCGGCACCATACGGGACCCGGGGCCCGGCCCCCTGGGGGACGCGGCGGCCGATCTGCTGCCCGACGGGGTCTTCTGCCTGGACCGGCTGGGCCTCGTCGTCTACGCCAATCCGCGCGCCGCGCAGCTTCTGGGCCCCTCGCGCCACGCCCTCGTCGGCCGGCCGCTGTGGGAGGTCGTGCCCTGGCTGGACCAGCCGATCTGCGAGGACCATCTGCGCGCGGCGCTGCTGGCGCCGGACCCGGTGCACTTCCACGTCCGCCGGCCACCCGCCGACAGCCGGGCACCGTCCCCGGAGCGCCGCGAGAGCCACTGGCTGGCGCTGTCCGTGCACCCGGGCCCCGACCTGCTCACCTGCACCGTCCGCCCCGCCGACCACGTGGCGGGCACGTCCTCCGAGCTCGACGCCGTGCCCACCCCACCCCGGATCGCGGACACCACCGCCCTCACCCCGGCGGCCCGCGTGTCCGCCGTGGCCGGCGCACCGGCACCCGGCGCCGACTCGGCGGCCCACCTGTACCGCCCGATCGTGCTGGCCATCGCGCTGTCCGAGGCCGTCACCGCCCGCCAGGTGTCGGCCGTGGTCATGCAGGAGCTGCTGCCCGCGTTCGGCGGGAACCGGCTCGCCATCTACCTGCTGCAGGAAAGACACCTCTATCTGGCCTGGGAAACCGGCTTCCCGAAGGGCTTCCTGGTCCCCTTCGAGGGCGTGGGCCTCGACGTGCACCTGCCCGGGGTGGAGACGCTCACCACCGGGCGCCCTCTCTTCTTCGACTCCATGGCACAGCTCGCGGCCACCTACCCCGGCGTCCCGCTGGACGCGGCGGAGGGTTCCCGGGCGTTCCTGCCGCTGATCGCCTCGGGCCGCCCGGTGGGCTCCTGCATCCTCGGCTTCGACCGTCCGCACAGCTTCAGCGGCGACGAGCGTACGGTCCTGACCGCGCTCGCCGGGCTGATCGCGCACGCCATGGAGAAGGCCCAGCGCTACGACACCGAGTCCGCCCTGGCCCGCGGACTCCAGCAGGCGCTGCTGCCCCGGCTCCTGCCGGAGCACCCGGAGGTGGAGACGGCCGGATGCTATCTGCCGGGCACCGAGGGCATGGAGGTGGGCGGGGACTGGTACGACGTCCTGGCCACCGGGGACGGTCTGGCGCTGGTCATCGGGGACGTCCAGGGCCACGGGGTGCAGGCGGCGGCCACCATGGGCCAGCTGCGCAGCGCGGTGAGGGCGTTCACGCTCGGGGACCATCCGCCGGACGAGGTGATGAGCGGCACCAACCGGCTGCTGATCGATCTCGACCCGGGCCAGTTCGCGAGCTGCTGCTACCTCCGGCTGGATCCCGCCACGGGGGTGGTCCGGGTGGCCCGGGCGGGGCACCCGCTGCCGCTGCTGCGCACTCGCGACGGACGTACGGAGGTCTGCGACGTGGCGGGCGGTGTCCTCCTCGGAGTGGACCGGCTCGCCCACTACCCCGTGACGGAACTGCGCATGGAGCGCGGCGCCGTCCTGGCCCTGTACACCGACGGGCTCGTCGAACGGCTCGGCCTCGACATCGACCTCGGTGTCGAGGCGCTGCGCGTGGCGCTGGCGGAGGCCGGGGCGATGGCCGCCCGGGTGGACGGGCAGTCCCTGACGAGCGTGGCCGACCGGCTCACGGCGACGGCCCGGCACACCGCCGACCGGCCCGACGACATCGCCCTCCTGCTGGCGATGCGCCGTCCCGCTCCCCGGCCGGTGAACTGAGCGCCCCCGGCGCCCCGGACGCGCCCCCAGCGCCTGCCCCGAACACACCCCCGGCGCCCGCCCCGCACGTGCCCCCGGACGTGCCCCTGCACGTGCCCCTGCACGTGCCCCCGTCCCTTTCCACCCTGTTCCCGGCCCTCGCCCGGGCGCGGCCCGGCAGTGTAGACATGGCACATGGTCCGGCTCCCGGGTCGCACCGGCACGCGGTCGGCCCCTCCTCACGCCGGTCGGCGCGCCCCTACGGCGCCCGGCCCCGCTCGGCGATCGCCGGAGCGGCCGGACGGGGGCGGGACGCCCGGGACCCCGCCCACCGGACTGAGGGCCGCCCTGGGCGGGCGGAGCGTCGCCGGACAGGTGTTCGTGCTCCAGGTCGTCGTGGTGCTGCTGCTGGTCGTGGCGGCGGTGGTCGCGCTGGTACTCCAGGTGCGGCACGACAGCGCCCAGGAGGCCCGCAACCGGTCCCTCGCCGTCGCGCAGGCGTTCGCCAACGCCCCGGGGACCCGGGCGGCGCTCACCGCGCCGGATCCGACGGCCGTCCTGCAACCGCGGGCCGAGGCCGCCCGCCGGGCGACCGGGGTCGACTTCGTCGTCGTGATGAACACCGACGGGATCCGCTACACGCACCCCAAGCCGGACCGCATCGGCAAGAAGTTCGTCGGCACCATCCGGCCCGCGCTGGCCGGCGGCGTCGTGGTCGAGGAGGTCGACGGGACCATCGGACGGCTGGTGCAGGCCGTCGTGCCGGTCAAGGCGCCCGACGGCACGGTGGTGGGCCTGGTGTCGGCCGGGATCACCACCTCGAACGTCGGCGGTGTGGCGAACCGGCAGCTGCCGGTCGTCCTCGGCGCCGCGGCCGCCGGTCTCGCGCTGGCCACCGCGGGCACGGCACTGGTGAGCAGACGGCTGCTGCGCCAGACCCACGGGCTCGGACCGCGCGAGATGACCCGGATGTACGAGCACCACGACGCGGTGCTGCACTCGGTCCGGGAGGGGGTGATCATCGTCAGCGACGAGGGCGACCTGCTGCTCGCCAACGACGAGGCGCACCGCCTGCTCGGCCTGCCCCGGGACGCCGAGCGGCGCCACGTCCTGGATCTCGGTCTCGACCCCGAGACCGCCGACCTGCTGGCCTCCGGGCGGATCGCCACCGACGAGGTGCACCTGGTCGGCGACCGGCTGCTGGCGATCAACCAGCGGTCCACGGACCTGGAGGGCGGCCCGTCGGGCACCGTGGCCACCCTGCGCGACTCCACCGAGCTGCGCGCCCTGTCCGGGCGGGCGGAGGAGGCCAGGGAGCGCCTCACCCTGCTCTACGACGCCGGGATGGGTGTCGGCACCACCCTGGACGTGGTCCGGACCGCCGAGGAGCTGGCGGAGGTGTCCGTGCCGCGGTTCGCCGACTACGCCACCGTGGACCTGTACGAACCGGTGCTGGACGGCGAGGACCCCGACCCGGCCTCCGCGCTGCGCCGGACCGCCTCCAGCGGGGTCCGTGAGGACGCTCCCCTGTTCCCGCGGGGCGAGCGGATCCGCTTCGTCGCCGCGTCGCCACAGGCGCACAGCCTGCGCACCGGCCGCCCGGTCCTGGAGCCCCGGCTGGAGGGCGCCCCGGGCTGGCGGGCCCAGGACCCGGAGCGGGCCGAGCGGGTGGTGGCGTACGGCATCCACTCGCTGATCACCGTGCCCGTCCGGGCCGGCGCCCAGGTGCTGGGGGTGGTCGACTTCTGGCGCTCCGAGAAGGCCGAGCCGTTCGACACCGAGGAGCTGGCCCTCGCGGAGGAGCTGGTCGCCCGGGCCGCCGTCTCCATCGACAACGCCCGCCGCTACACGCGCGAGCACGGCATGGCCGTGACCCTGCAGCGCAGTCTGCTGCCGCGCAGCCTGCCAGAGCAGAGCGCGCTCGACCTCGCCTCCCGGTACCTGCCCGCGCAGGCCGGGGTGGGCGGGGACTGGTTCGACGTGCTGCCCCTGTCGGGCGCGCGGGTCGCGCTCGTCGTCGGGGACGTGGTGGGCCACGGGCTGCACGCCGCGGCGACCATGGGGCGGCTGCGGACGGCGGTGCACAACTTCTCCGCGCTGGACCTGCCGCCCGACGAGCTGCTGGGGCTGCTGGACGAGCTGGTGGCCCGGATCGACCAGGACGAGACCGCGGCCGGCGGCACCGCCCCGGTCACCGGCGCCACCTGTCTGTACGCGGTCTACGATCCGGTCTCCCGGACGTGCGTCCTGGCCCGGGCCGGGCATCCGCCGCCGGCCGTGATCCGGCCGGACGGCAGCGTCGGCTTCCCCGAGGTGCCCGCCGGCCCCCCGCTGGGCCTGGGCGGCCTGCCGTTCGAGACGGCGGAGCTCGTGCTGGACGAGGGCAGCCGGCTGGTGCTCTACACGGACGGATTGATCGAGGACCGGGAGCGGGACGTCGACACCGGGCTGGAGGAGCTGCGGGCGGCCCTGGAGACGGCGGGCGCGTCGCCGGAGGAGACGTGCCGGGCGGTGCTCGACGGCCGGCTGCCGTCCCGGGCGGGCGACGACATCGCGCTGATAGTGGCCCGCACCCGGGCCCTCGGCGCCGAGCGAGTGGCCGAATGGCCCGTCCCGGCGGACCCGGCGGCCGTCGGCGGGATCCGCGCGGCGGTGACGCGCCGGCTGGCGGAGTGGGGCCTGGACGAGCTCACGTTCACGACCGAGCTGATCCTCAGCGAGCTCGTCACCAACGCGATCCGCTACGGCAGTGCGCCCATCCGTGTCCGCGTGCTGCGGGACCGGTCCCTGATCTGCGAGGTCTTCGACTCCAGCGACACCTCGCCGCACCTGCGCTACGCGGCCACCACGGACGAGGGCGGACGCGGGCTGTTCCTCGTCGCGCAGCTCTCCGAGCGCTGGGGGACCCGCTACACCGCGACCGGCAAGGTCATCTGGTCCGAGCAGCCCCTGCCCTGAGGCACTGACCGGCAGGGCAAGGCGGACGGGCTGCGCGCCCTCGGGCTGTTCACGTACCACGACGCGACCCCCGCCCCCGCGACACCAGCAGGGTCGACACCGGGCAGCGGGTCTTCCTGGACCGGCACAACCTCGGCCTGGCCCCGCCGCTGGACTGGCAGGTGTACGGGTACGGGTACCACCTCGGCTGACACGCCCGCCCGGTCAGCCGAGGGCGCGGTCGAGGTTGTAGGCGGCGCTGATCAGGGACAGGTGGGTGAAGGCCTGCGGGAAGTTGCCCTGTTGCTCGCCGGTGCGGCCGATCTCCTCGGCGTACAGGCCGAGATGGTTGGCGTAGGTGAGCATCTTCTCGAAGGCCAGCCGGGCCTCGTCCAGCCGGCCCGCCCGGGTGAGGGCCTCGACGTACCAGAAGGAGCAGATGGAGAAGGTTCCCTCGTCTCCGCGCAGCCCGTCGGAGCCGGCCTGGGGGTCGTAGCGGTAGACGAGGGAGTCGGAGACCAGGTCCTCGGTCAGCGCGTCGAGGGTGGAGAGCCACTTCGGGTCGGTGGGGGCGATGAACTTCGCCAGCGGCATCATCAGCACGGCCGCGTCCAGCACGTCGCCGTCCTCGCACTGGACGAAGGCACGCCGCTCGGCGGACCAGCCGCGGCCCATGATGCGGCGGTAGATGGTGTCGCGGCACTGCAGCCAGCGGGGCAGGTCGGCGGGGAGCCCTCGGCGGTTCGCCAGCCGGATGGCGCGTTCGATGGCCACCCAGCACATCAGGCGCGAGTACAGGAAGTTCCGGCGGCCGCCGCGGGTCTCCCACACGCCCTCGTCTGGCTGGTCCCAGTGGTCGCAGACCCAGTCCACCAGGGCGCTCACGTCGTCCCACTGGTCGCTGGAGATGGGCTGCGCCCACTTGTCGTAGAGGTAGACGGAGTCGACCAGGGCGCCGTAGATGTCGAGCTGGAGCTGGTCGGCGGCGGCGTTGCCGACGCGGACCGGGGCGGAGCCCTGATGCCCCTCCAGATGGCCCAGTTCGCGTTCGGGGAGCTCGGTGCGGCCGTCGATGCCGTACATGATCTGCAGCGGTCCCGTCGCCCTGCCGTCGCCCGGGCTGATGTGCCGGGTGAGGAAGCGCATGAACGCCTCGGCCTCGCCCGAGAAGCCGAGCCGCAGCAGCGCGTAGACGCAGAAGGCGGCGTCCCGGACCCAGACGTAGCGGTAGTCCCAGTTCCGCTCGCCGCCGATCTGCTCGGGCAGGCTGGTGGTGGGCGCGGCGACGATGGCGCCGGTCGGCGCGTAGGTGAGCAGCTTCAGGGTGAGGGCGGAGCGGTGGACCATCTCCCGCCAGCGTCCGCGGTAGCGGGAGGCGGACAGCCAGTTCCGCCAGTAGGAGACGGTGGCCGCGAACTGTTCCTCGGCCTCGGCACAGGCGCACCGGCGCGGTGTGACCCCACCGCCGACCTGGTCGAGGGCGAAGACGGCGGACTCGCCCTCGGCGAGCTTGAAGTCGGCCAGCACGTCCGGGCCGTGGGCCTCCACGGGCACGGTGGCGGTCAGGGCGAGGGCCCGGTCCGCGGACTCGAACAGGGCGGTGCCGCCGACCGTGCGGACGGTGTGCGGGTCGAGGCCGTAGTTGAAGCGGGGGGCCACCCGGGCCCGGAACGGCAGGGTGCCGCGCACGCACAGCACGCGCCGGATGAGCCGGTGCCGGTCGGACTCGGCGGAGCCGGCCGGGTCCCCGGTGACCGGCATGAAGTCCTGTACCTCGCCGACGCCGTCCTCGGTGAAGAAGCGGGTGATCAGCACGTTGGTGTCGGGGAAGTAGAACTGCTTGGTCCGTGCCCCCTCGGCGGCGCCGAGTTCGAAGCGGCCGCCCCGCTCGGCGTCCAGGATCGCGGCGAAGACGCTGGGGTCGTCGAAGGAGGGGCAGCAGTACCAGTCGATCGTGCCGTTGCTGCCGACGAGGGCGACGCTGCGCAGGTCGCCGATCAGACCGTGTTCGGCGATCGGCACATAGCGGGGGATGCCCGTGAAGGTGTCCGGGGCGGTCTGGCGGCCCGGGGTCTCGGCCATGGCGGCGGCCTCCCTGTCCGGGAACGCGCGGGCTGCCTGGCGCCCGCGGGCTGCTTCCAGCTTAGGTGGGGGCGGCGGCGTTCGGGGGTTTCCCGGGACGGCGGAGAGGTACCCCTGCCACAGGCCCGGCCGGGGTCCGCGCAGTGGAGCCGGTCGCGTGCGGTGGGTCACCGCGGCGGCCCGTCGTGCCGCTTCCGGATGCAGGGCGCGGCCGGGCGGGCAATGGTGGAGAAAGCCCCGGTCCCGCGGCACGGCGCCACTGCGGCAGTCCGGCCCCACAGGACCCGGGCCCGAGGAGGAGAGACATGTCGACGTCACAGCCCGATGCATCCCGCCCGCCCGGGGACCGTGCCACCCCGGACAACCTGCTCCACACCCGAACCGGCACCGAGGTCTCACCGGAGGACCTGGTGCTGGCGACCGGCCGGGACATCACTCCCAAGAACCTCGAGTGGGCCAAGCGCAAGCTGGAGGCGGAAGGACCGGCGGCCCTCGACAAGCTGCTGCCTTAGGAACCGGGGCGATGCCCCCGCCCGCCGGGGCGGGGGCGGATCCGGGGCCGGAGTCGTGCTCCGGTCCGGATCCGGGGCCGGAGTCGTGCTCCGGTCCCTTCCCGAGGGCGCCCTCGTGCTGTCAGACTCCCAAGGGTGCCCGACTTCGACATGCTCGTGATCGGATCCGGACCGGGCGGCCAGAAGGCCGCCATCGCCGCGGCCAAGCTGGGCCGCCGGGTCGCCGTCGTCGACCGCCCCGACATGGTCGGCGGGGTCTCCATCCACACCGGCACCATCCCGTCCAAGACGCTGCGCGAGGCGGTGCTGTACCTCACCGGGCTCACCCAGCGCGACCTGTACGGGCAGAGCTACCGGCTCAAGGAGGACATCACCGTCGCCGACCTGACCGCGCGCACCCAGCACGTGGTCGGCCGCGAGGTCGACGTCATCCGCAGCCAGCTCTCCCGCAATCACGTGTCCCTGTTCGCCGGGACCGGCCGCTTCGTCGACGACCACACCGTCGCCCTGCGGGAAGTGACCGGCGACGAGCGGCGGTTGAGCGCCGAGCACATCGTGGTCGCCACCGGCACGCGCCCGGCGCGGCCGGACAGCGTGGAGTTCGACGGGCGGACCATCATGGACTCCGACAACGTGCTCACCCTCGAAGGGGTCCCCCGGTCGATGGTCATCGTCGGCGCCGGGGTGATCGGCATGGAGTACGCCTCCATGTTCGCCGCGCTCGGCAGCAGGGTGACGGTGGTCGAGAAGCGCGCGGGGATGCTGGACATGTGCGACGCCGAGGTCGTGGAGTCGCTCCGCTACCACCTGCGGGATCTCGCCGTGACGTTCCGGTTCGGGGAGACCGTCGCCGCGGTCGAGCGCCATCCGGGCGGCACGCTGACCGTGCTGGAGAGCGGCAAGAAGATACCCGCCGACACCGTGATGTACTCGGCGGGCCGGCAAGGTCTCACCGACGAACTGGACCTGCACAAGGCCGGGTTGACCGCCGACGCGCGGGGCCGTATCGCGGTGGACGAGCACTACCGCACCGAGGTGCCGCACATCTACGCGGTCGGCGACGTCATCGGCTTCCCCGCGCTGGCGGCGACCTCGATGGAGCAGGGGCGCGCGGCGGCGTACCACGCCTGCGGGGAGCCCGTCGGGCGGATGCACCGGCTCCAGCCGATCGGCATCTACACGATTCCGGAGATCAGCTTCGTCGGGCGGACGGAGGACCAACTCACCGAGGACCGGGTCCCGTTCGAGGTGGGGATCTCACGCTACCGAGAACTGGCCCGCGGGCAGATCATCGGCGACTCGCACGGCATGCTGAAGCTGCTGGTCTCGCCCGGGGACCGGACCCTGCTGGGAGTGCACTGCTTCGGCACCGGCGCGACCGAGCTGATCCACATCGGACAGACCGTGATGGGCTGCGGCGGCACCGTCGACTACCTGGTCAACGCGGTGTTCAACTACCCCACCCTCGCGGAGTCCTACAAGGTCGCCGCCCTGGACGCCACGAACCGGCTGCGCCAGATCGACCGGCTGGACGGCTGACGCGCCCGGGCACCGCGGCGCCCAGGGCCGGGTCCCTCCGCCGGGCTCACGGCGGGGTGACATCCGGCGGGCTCACGGTCGGGCGCCCCCCGGCGGGCCGACGGCCGAGCGCCGTCCGCCGGGCTCACGGCCGGGCGCCGTCCACGGGCTCACGGCCGGGTGACGTCCGGTGGCAGGGGGTCGTCGTCCAGCGGCGGCGTGTCGTCACGGACGATGTGGACGGCGGCCTCCTCGGCCCCGGCCGCGCCCGCGTCGATGCCCACGTCGGCGGCGATCTCGTCCTTCTCGGTGTCGGCGTGCGCGCCCTCGTCCGGGGCCACCAGGCGGCCGGAACGCTCCTCCCCCACCTCCCGGTCGACCGGCTCGCCCTCGCCGCCGGGGAGGTCGCCCACGCCGTCGCCCTCCGGCTCCCCGACCTCGGGCACCTCCTGTGCCAGGCGCTGGTCGAGCGTCTCGCCCGCCTGCTGCTCGGCGGCCGTCGTGCCGTACTTGGTGACGCCGAGCGGCTTCTCGGGCGGGGAGTAACCCTCGTCGAGGAGGTCGTCGTAGGACCGCTCGTCGAGCGCGTCCTCCAGATCCAGCGGCGCGGCGTCCTGCTGCTCCTCGTTGCTCCCGGTGGGCTGGTAGGCGTCGTCGGCCATCGGATCCGTGCTCACGGGCCTCTCCTTCTCCTCGGCTTCTCCGTGTCCCGCCTCCGCGGGCTCCGCGCGGGCGGCTCCCGCGGGACGTCCTGGTCCGCGTTTCCCGGTGGGCCGGTCCCAATCAAAGTGCGTGGCAGGGACACAGGTTGAACTTCGGACAGCGAGTGGAGAATTACCCTCCGGTCAATCTTGAACGGGCAACCAGCACGGCTATCATCACTGCCACACACGGTGTGACCGTCCGGCGACGCAGCGGCCGAACGGGGCAGGCCCCTTGTTTCTCCGGCTGCCCGGCCCGGGGCCCTCCTCCGGACGGACCCGCGCCGGCCACCCCCCACCCCCCTTACGCCGCCCGGGCGCCCCACCCCTGGCGTCGTGCACGACGGAAAGCAGCGCATCCATGAGCAAGAGCAGCGGCCGAGGGTTGCAGGCCGACGCCCTCGGCACGTTCGACACCGTGGTGATGGCCGTGGCGGGCAGTGCCCCCGCGTACTCGCTGGCGGCGACCAGCGCGGTCCTGGTCGGGGCGGTGGGGCTGGCCAGTCCGGCGGCACTGCTGTACTGCGCGATACCCATGCTGGGCATCGCGCTGGCCTTCAGCTACCTCAGCCGGATCGATGTCAACGCGGGCGCCAGTTACTCCTGGGTGGGGCGGACCCTGCACCCCTTCCTCGGCTTCGCCAGCGGCTGGGCGCTGGTGATCTCCGCGACCATCTTCATGGTGGCCGGGTCGCTGCCGGCCGGGTCGATGACACTCGCCCTCTTCGCTCCCGAACTCGCCGACGACACGGCCCTGTCGACCGTCGTCGGAGCGGCCTGGTTCCTGGTGATGCTGCTCGTGGTGCTCGGCGGCGCCCGACTCACCGTGCGGGCGCAGCTGCTGATGTCCGGCGTGGAACTGGTCCTGCTCGCGCTGTTCGCCGTGCTCGCCCTCTTCCACACCGACAACGCCCGTGTCTTCGACTGGTCCTGGCTGGGCTTCAGCCATTTCGACGGAGTGGCCGGGTTCGCCTCGGGGGCGCTGATCGCCGCGTTCTACTACTGGGGCTGGGACGTCACCAGCAACCTCAGCGAGGAGACCCGCAACAGCCGCCGTACGACCGGGCTCGCCGGACTGATCGGCGTGGGCATCGTGTTCCTGCTGTTCGAGGTGTTCACCATCGCGGTGAACGTCATCCTGACGTCGCGGCAGATCCAGGGCAACGCCGCCAACGTGCTGGCCGTGCTCGGCGAGGAGGTCTGGCCGGGATGGGGCGGCAAGCTGCTCACCGTCTCCGTGATGCTGTCCACCATCGCCACCCTGGAGACGACGCTCATCCAGGTCACGCGCTCGCTGTTCGCGATGGGCCGGGACCGGACCATGCCGTCCGCGCTGGGCCGGGTGCACCGCACCTGGAACACCCCGTGGGTCGCCATCGCCGTGGTCGGCGCGGTGGCACTGGCGATGTTCATCGCGTCCAACGCGCTGGGCACGGTGGGCGACATCCTCTCCGCCGCCATCTCGGCCATCGGCCTTCAGATCGCCCTGTACTACGGACTGGCGGGTCTCGCGGTCGTCGTCGCCTACCGCAGGATGCTGCTCAAGTCGGTGGCCCACTTCGTCCTCGGCGGACTGTGGCCGCTGCTGGGCGCCCTGTTCATGTTCTGGGTCTTCCTCGAGTCGCTGGGCGAGCTGAGCCCGGCCGCCGTGGCGATCGGGCTCGGCGGCCTCGCCGCCGGGCTGGTGCCGATGCTGTGGTACTGGCGTCAGGGCAGTGACTACTACCGCCCGGCCAAGCTGGACGCCGCCCGCGCCGTCACGTTCGACTACGTCCCCGACCGCGGGCATCCGGGCGAGCAGGTCCGGCTGTACGAGGGTCTCCCCACCGACTTCTGAGGGAGATCCCGATGGCGCGAGACCGCCACGCCCCCGACTTCGACCCCGACTGCGGGGACGCGCCCCTCACCTCCGCCCGCCACGACATCGTCATCGGCCGCTGGCAGGGGGTGCGGGACCTGCTGCGGGACACCGGCGCCGACTGGGCCCTGCGGGGCCACCGGATCCGGCTGCTGGCGCAGGCGTGCGCGAGCAGTTCGACCGTGGAGTCCTGGCTGGCCGCCGAGCCGCGCGGCGCCGACGCGCTGGTGCTGCGGGCGGCGACGGAGACGGCACGGGCCTTTCAGCTGGCCATCGCGGCGGGCCGGGGCGTGCCCATCGAGCGGGACCGCATCGACGCCGCGGTGCTGGCCTGTCTGCGGGCCGCCGAGGCGTACCCGGCGGACCCCACGCCGTGGATCTCGCTGATCTCCGTCGCCCGGCTGCACCCGGGCGGTGTCCGGCGGGGGGATCTGGCGCAGTGGTGGGACGAGGTGCACCGGCGCGATCCCTTCAGCGTCGAGGGCCACCTGCAGGTGCTCCACTACTACTCCGCGCGCTGGCACGGCACGCACGGCATGATGTACGACTTCGCCCGCGAGGCCGCCGGAGCGGCGCCGCCCGGCTGCGCGCTGCCGGTGCTGGTCCAGTACGCGCGGGTCGAGGAGTTCCGGTACGTGCTGGACTGCGCGCAGGGCCGGCGCTCCGCCGTGGGCTCCGGGCAGCACTGGGACCACGACGGGGCCGTCAGCGACGTACGGCGCACCTGGGAGCGCTGGGTGCTGGGCCGCGCGGACTCCGCGGTGACCCCCGTCGAGCTGCGTGACCTCAACTACCTGGCGCACGCCGCCTGTTACGCGGGAGTCGACGATGTCGCCGCCGGGGCGCTGCGGTTGCTCGGCCGCCGGGCCAGCCGCACCCCGTGGTCGTACACCGGCGATCCGGTCAAGCAACTGGAGCGGGTGCGCAGGGAGGCGGGGCTCGGGCCGTGACGGGCGGCCGGCGCGGGGGCGTGGGCGAGGCGAGGACGCGGTCGGGCCGCCGGACCGGCGGGCCGTGTCCGCGCCGGTCGGCGCGCTCCGCCGACGCGGGGTCGAACGCGCCGCGCACGGCCGCGCCGATCACGGGAACGATACGGGACCCGCTATCGTCTACAGTTCAGTAGACGGTCTACAGAAGTGTAGACATCCGCAGCGAAAGGGCGCGCCGATGATCCCACCCCCGCACCTGGCGTCGCAGCTCGCCGTCAATGTGCTCGACGCCCAGTCCCTGCTGGCCGCCTTCGGCGTGCTGGGTGTCGGCGTGGTCATGTTCGCCGAGACCGGGCTGCTGATCGGCTTCTTCCTGCCGGGCGACTCGCTGCTGTTCACGGCGGGGCTGCTGTGCACCGGCGGGGCCGACCGGGGAGTGCGGCTGGCGTTGGCTCCGCTGCTGGTCGCGGCGGTGGTGGGCGCGCTGGCCGGCTCGCAGTGCGGCTATCTGCTGGGCCGCCGGGCGGGCGGCGCGCTGCTCGCCCGCAGCCGCTCGGAGCGCCTGCACGAGGGTGCGCGGCGCGCCGAGGAGCTGCTGGACCGCTACGGACACGCCAAGGCGATCGTGCTGGCCCGCTTCGTGCCGGTGGTGCGCACGGTGCTCAACCCGATGGCCGGCGCCCTCGGCGTGCCCGCCCGCACCTTCACCCTGTGGCAGGTCTTGGGCGGTCTCGTCTGGAGCGTCGGCCTCGTGCTCGCGGGATACGCGCTGGGCTCGTCGATCCCGAACGTCGACAAGTACCTGCTCCCCGTGATCGCGCTGATCGTGATCGTGTCGCTGATCCCGCTGGCCGTCGAGGTGCTCCGCTCCCGCCGGGCCGCGAAGGCCGGGGAGGCGCGCGGATGAGGCCGGCGCTCAGGGCCGCCTCGCTCGACGGATCCGCCTACACCTACGTGGTGGACCTGGCCCGCCACTCCCCCGCCTGGTTCGACGACACGGTCTCGGCGTGGTCGGCGTACGGGCTGGCCGTGTTCGCGGTGCTGATGCTCGTGGGCTGGTGGCGGGCGCGCCGGGTGAGTCCCGAGGCCGCGGTGACGGCGCTGGGGGTGCCGGTCGTCGTGGTCGCCGCCTACGCCGTCGACGCGCTGGTGAAGCTCGGTGTGCGGGAGGTGCGCCCCTGCCGGACCCTGCGCCTGGTGACGCTGGAGGCCTGTCCGGCCCGCACGGACTGGTCCTTCCCCAGCAACCACGCGGCGATCGCCGCGGCGGCCGCGGTGGCCCTCTTCTTCGTCTCCCGCCGGCTCGGCGCCGTGGCGGCCGTGGCGGCCGCCGCGATGGCCGTATCCCGGGTGTGGGTCGGCGCGCACTATCCGCACGACGTGCTGGCCGGGCTGCTGCTCGGCTCAGTCGCGGCCCTCGCCGCGATGCGGGCGCTGCGGCGCCGGCCGGACGCGCCGGCCCGGTGCGTCGCCGCGACTCCGCTGAGGCCGCTGCTGGGCGGGCCCGTCGCCGGGAAGGGCGCCGTACGAGGCGCGGGGTGACCGGATGAGGCGCAGGGAGACCGCCGACCTGGCGGGCAGCGTCGGGCTCGGCGCGTGGGCGGCGTTCACCGTGCTCGGCCTGTTCGTCGCCGGTTCCGGCGCTCCGCCGGCCGTGGACACCGGGCTGTTGTCCTGGTCCGTGGCCCACCGACCGGTGGTGGCGGTGGCCGCGGCCCGGGGGCTGACCGCCACCGGGACCGGGGTCGTGCCCTACGCGCTGGTGGCGCTGGCCGGTCTCCTCCTCGGGCGCGCGCGCCGGCAGCGGGTGCTCACCGCGGGCCTGGGCGTCGCCTGCCTCGCCGCGGGCCAGGCCCTGCGCTACGGCGTGATGGAGCTGGCCGCCCGTCCCCGGCCGCCGCGGCAGGACTGGGACACGCACGCCTCGGGCTGGGCGTTCCCGTCCGGGCACACCACCACGTCGGCGCTGGCCGCCGGGCTGGTGATCGCGGCGGTCTGCCTGCGCGCCCCCCGGGGACGTACGGCGTTCTGCCTGGTCGCGGGGTGCTGGGCCGTGCTGGTGGGGCTGACCCGGGTGTATCTCGGCGTGCACTGGTTCACCGACGTGGCCGGCGGCTGGCTGTTCGCCCTCGGCTGGCTCGGCGTCTGCCTGGGCGTGGCGGCCCGGTGGCTGCCCTCCCGCCTGGTGGCCGGCCTGGGGCCGGCGTCCGGAGCGCCGGTGGAGGAGGACCCCGGCGACGGTCCGGGCCGCGCACCCCGGGCGTGACGCACCGCGCCGCCACCGGCCCGGCGGGAGCCGCAGGGCCCGGTGACGCCCGGCGGGCCGGTACCTCAGGAGCCCGCGGCCCGGTGCGCACTCGGTGCGACGTACAGGCGCAGGGCGCCGGACCGGTGGGCGGGCCAGGACCGGGCGTAGGCCGGTGGCCGGTCGCCCGGGAGCGTGAGGACGGCGACGGGGATCCGCTGTGCGGTGCGCACGAGGCCGTCCGAGGTGATGTTGGCGTTGTGGCCCCCGGTCGCCAGGGAGGAGCAGCCCGCGTAGAAGGCGAGGGGCACGGCCTCCTCGCCGGTGAGCGCGCAGGGCGGACGTACCCCGAGGCGGTGCAGTTCGGCGACGGTGCGGTCCCAGGCGCGGCGGTCGGCGGTCGTGCGGTCCACGGTGTGGGCGAGGACGGCGTACTGGACGGCGAGATGCCCGGCGAGCGCGAGGGCGACCAGGGTCACGGCCACCGGCCGCCCGGCCCGGCCCGGTGCCGTGACGAGGTGGACGAGGGCGTCGGCGACCGGTACCGCCAGCAGGGCGTAGGCGGGCAGCAGGAAGCGGGGGGCCGCGTAGCCGATCATGAACAGGTACGGGAAGGCGGCCGTGGCGGCGCAGGCCAGCGCGACGAGTGTGGGGGCGGTCCGCCGGGCGCGCCGGGCGACCACGAGGCCCAGCAGGGCGAGCAGCGGCAGGACGAACCACCAGCCGACGAGCACCGGTTCGGGCAGGGGGCCGGTGCACGGGCGGCACAGGGTCCGTCCGTCCAGGCTGCGTAACTGGTCGGCGACGGCGAGGTGCCAGCCCAGGCCGCCCTGGATGGCCGAGCCGTCGGACAGCCGCTGGAGCAGGCCCCCGTACGAGACGTAGGCCTCGACCACCCACTCGGCGGACCCGGAGGCCAGTCCGGCGAGCAGCGCGAGGAGGGGCCGCCCGTGCCGTCGCACCGCGGCGAGGACGAGCAGCGGAAGG
The DNA here is from genome assembly GCF_043081525.1 of Streptomyces sp. NPDC014864. Lineage (NCBI taxonomy): Bacteria > Bacillati > Actinomycetota > Actinomycetes > Kitasatosporales > Streptomycetaceae > Streptomyces > Streptomyces sp. NPDC014864. The sequence continues at coordinate 140,179 of NZ_JBIBWT010000003.1, read as the reverse complement.
ATCACCCACACCGCGTCCATGGGGCGCATCCACGCCATGAGCGCCGTCCCCGCGACCAGGCCCCACAGCGCGGCGCGGTCGCCGGGGCGTGCCCGGGCGCGCAGGAAGCAGCCCGCGCAGACGAGGGCGCCGACGGCGACCCAGTAGTTGGGCATGGCCTGCGGGCCGTAGAAGAGCGTCACCCACAGGGAGGCGAACAGGGCCCCGGCGAGGGCGAGGACGCGCGGGGGGAACAGGTCACGCCAGACCCGCAGGGCCAGGTACAGGGCGAGGCCGGACAGCAGGGCGAGGTAGACGCGCAGCAGCGAGGTGGACGTGGACCAGGCGGCGACGGGCGCCACGAGCAGCGGCACGCCGCGGGCGCGCGGGGCGCTGAAGAAGGCCGCTGGGGCGTGCGGGCTGACCTGGCTGATGTAGACGGTCTCGTCCCAGCCGAGGCCCATGGGGGGCCGGACGAGGAGGAGTTGGGCGAGCGTGAAGGCCGCCGCGACCGCGGCGAGGAGACCGTCGCCGCGCAGTCGCGGGACCCGGCGCGACGCGCCTTCGGGTCCGGAGCGGCGGGGCCCGGCGAGTATGACGTGGCTGATGTCGGTCATCTCCCTCTCTCGCCCCTACAGGATGTAGGGTTCTGTCGACGCCACAGTCTGCCGGACCGTGAGCGGGAGTCGGGCGGGATTTCCGGAAAGATCATGGACAAAGTAACCCGCGTCGGTCGGGCACGCAGGCGCGATACCGCCACCCGCCTGACACCCCCTACGCGCTGTAAGGTTGCGGGCATGGCTGGCACGGTGCCTCACGGCAGGACGGAACGACGCAGCTCGGGAGAGCTGGAGAGCGAGGTCCTCGCGGCACTGTGGGCCACCGAACGGCCGCTGACGCCCGTCGAGATCCAGTCGGAAATCGGCGGAAACCTGGCCTACAACACCGTGCACACCATCCTGAAGCGGCTCTTCGACAAGGGGCTGGTGCTGCGCGAGGTCGACGGGCGGCGCGGCGCGTACCGGCCGGCGAAGAACGCGGCGGAGCTGACCGCCCAGGCGATGCACGAGGCCCTGGACCGCGGCCCCGATCCGATCGCCGCCCTCCAGCAGTTCGTCACCGGGCTGAGCCCGGAGGAGGAGCGGGCGCTGCGCGAACTGCTCAACGGAGGCGCGGCGTGAGGCTCGACGTCTACGTCCCGCTGCTGCTGTCCCTGCTGCTCGCCGCGATCAGCCCCGTGGTCGGACGGCGGGTGGCGCCCGCGCTCGCCGCGCGGGTGCTGACCGCCGCCTCCGCGGTGACGGCCGCGGCGACCGTCTGGTCCCTCGTCCTGCTCACGGCCACCCTGCTCGACGACGCGCCGCCCGTGGTCGCGCACGCCCGGGCGCACGGGCAGCGGCTCGCCGCGCCGGTGCCGGAGGCCGTCGGCCTCGCCGCCTGCCTGGCCCTGACCGTGGTGGCCCATCGGCTGTGGCGCGCCGTCCGCGCCGAGTACGGCACCCGCCGGGCGCTGCGCCGGCTTTGCGCCGCGCAGCCCGGGGACACCGAACTGATCGTCGTCGCCTCGCCGGTGCCGCAGGCGTTCGCCGTCCCCGGCAGCCCCGGCCACATCGTGGTCACCTCCGCCATGCTCGGCGCACTGGACCCGGTCGAGCGGCGGGTGCTGCTCGCCCACGAGCGCGCCCATCTGAACCACCGGCACGCGCTGCTGATGACCGCCGCGAACCTGGCGGCCCGCGCCAACCCACTGCTCACACCGGTACGCAGCACGGTCGCCTTCCTCGTCGAGCGCTGGGCGGACGAGCGGGCCGCGGACGCGGTGGGCGACCGCACCGCCACCGCCCGCGCGCTGGCCCGGGCGGCGCTCACCGCCGGGCATGCGAAGCCGTCGTGCGCGCTGGGCTTCACCGACCGGGCGGTCACCCGCCGTATCGCGGCCCTCCAGTCGGCCCCGCCCCCGCACCTGTGGTCCGTCGCGGCGGCCGTCCTCGCCCTCGGCCTGCTCCCGGCCCTCGGCGCCGCCGACGCCACGGACGACCTGCTGCGCCTGCTGACGAACGTCCTCGCCTAGGAGCCTTCTTCCGGATCGGGCCGGCTCCGGGCGACGGTGCCTTCCGAGGTGCCCGAGCGGGGTCGGGTGAGTGCAGCCGACAGAGAGGCCCTGGTGTTCACGCGGCGCCTTTGAACTGCGCACGCAGAAGGGCGTCGAAGACGCGGGCGCCCAGCAGGCGCCGGGTGTGAACGAGCGCCTTCGCCGCGGGCGTGACCACGTAGCGGGTCCTCGGCCGGGCGGCGGTGGCGGCGTGCTCGATGGCCTTGGCGACGGTCTCGGGCGGCGCGGAAAGGATCGTCGAGCGGTAGGACTGCGCCATCTGCTGGTCGGCTGCGGTGTTCAGCGCGGCGTAGGGGCCGGCCGGGGCGGCGGAGCCGGACAGGGTGCGGGCCGCGGTGTCGCCGAAGGAGGTGCGGATCAGACCGGGCTCGATCAGGCTGACCTTGACACCGAAGGGCGCGGCTTCGAAGCGCAGGGCGTCGGTGAGGGCCTCCACGGCGTACTTGCTGGCGTGGTAGTAGCCGCCGACCGGGAAGACGATCCGCCCGCCCATGGACCCGACGTTGACGATCCGCCCCCGGGACGCGCGGCGCATGCCCGGCAGGACGAGCTGGGTCATGCGGGCAAGACCGAAGACGTTGGTCTCGAACTGACGGCGTACGCCGTCCAGGCCGGTCTCCTCGATGGTGCCGTACTCGCCGTAGCCGGCGTTGTTGACGAGGACGCCCACCGAGCCGTGCTCCGCCTCCACGGCCGCCACGGCACGGGCCATGGACGCCTCGTCGGTCACGTCCAGTTCGAGGACGCGGGCTCCCGCGGCGGCCAGGTCGGCCAGGGTCTCGGGGCGGCGGGCGGTGGCGTAGACGCTCAGCTCCGGGCGGCGGGCCAGACGCAGGGCGGTGACACGACCGATGCCCGAGGAGGTTCCGGTGATCAGTACGGAGGTGGTCATGACGGTTCCTTGCGGGGTGTGTGAGGGCGGTTCTTCGTGCGGTCGAGACCGGCCACGATCAGTGCCACTCCCTGGCGCAGGCGCCGGGCCGGAGCGTCGGGGTCGGAGAGGTCGGCCTCCAGGCCGCGTGTGAAGGCCAGCAGGAGTTCGGCCACTTCGGTGGCGTCCGTGTCCGGGTGGTCGGCGGCGACGGCAGCGGCGACCAGATCACGCATGGCGGTGTTGTACGCCTCGACCTGCTCGGCCGAGATCCGGGTATCGACGCCCAGCAGCTCGGCCGCGTGGGCGGGACTGTCACGCCACAGCCGTACCGCCAGCCCCAGTTTCGCCTCCAGCGCCGCGGCCAGGCGGGTGCACAGGTCTCCCCGGGCGTCGACCGCGTCGTGGGCCCCGGCCAGAGCGTCGGCGAGCAGACGCGCCGCCAGGCGGCGGAACGCGTCCTCCTTGTTGCGTACGTACTGGTAGACCCCGGGGCGGGACAGACCGGCCTCGCGGGCGATGTCGTCCATGGTCGTGCGCCTGACCCCGTGCCGGGTGAAACACGTGTACGCCGCGTCCAGGATCAGCTTGAGCCGCTCGTCCTCCAACATGCTGACAATATTTGCATGAAATGTCAGTTCGTATCAAGGGGGCTCCGTCGGTGCTGCCCTCGACGGCCGCCGACCCGGCGGTCCCTGCGACGAGGATCTTCCGCCGGCGCCTTGCCCCGGCCGGGACCGCCCCGATCCGGCACCTCGGTCCGGAGTGGACAGGGCGCCCCGCGACGGATCGGTCAGTGGACACGACGGAGACCGGGGCGGGCGTGCCGAGCGACTCCGTACCGTCGCGGTCGTCGCGCGGAGGACGGCCGGCCAGTCGCCCGCGGACGGCCCGTCCGCACGGGTCCCCGCCCGGGACGCCCGCCCCACCAGGACGGCCGGGGCGGGCGCGGCGCGGTTCAGCGCACGTTCGGGCGGCGGTGCGGGGGCTGCTCGGGTGCCGGGAGGTGGCGCAGCGGCGGCACCGGGCAGGCCGTGGGGGCGTCCGGGCGCACCGTGACCGGGGTGCCGTGGTGCCGGATGGTCAGCGCCGGTCCCGCGAGCAGGCGGTACGTCGCGCTCTCCTGGCCGACCTCCACGCGCAGCCTCCGGCCGCGGAAGAGCAGCGAGAAGGCCAGCCGGCTGAACTTCTCCGGCAGCCGGGGCGCGAACTCCAGCGCGTCGCCCGCCCGGCGGGTGCCGCCGAAGCCCGCCACCAGCGCCATCCAGGTACCGGCCAGCGAGGCGATGTGCAGCCCGTCGCGCGTGTTGTGCTCCAGGTCCTCCAGGTCCATCAGCGCCGCCTCGGCCGCGTAGTCGTAGGCGAGGCGCAGATGGCCCGCCTGGGCGGCGATGACCGCCTGGACGCAGGCCGACAGCGAGGAGTCCCGTACGGTCAGCGGCTCGTAGTAGGCGAAGTTGCGGGCGATGTGCTCCTCGTCGAACTCGTTCCCGCAGGTGTACATCGCCAGCACCAGGTCCGCCTGCTTGACGACCTGCTTGCGGTAGAGGTCGAAGTAGGGGAAGTGCAGCAGCAGCGGGTACTGGTCGGGACGGGTCCCGGCGAAGTCCCAGCGCTGGTAGCGGGTGAAGCCCGCGTGCTGCTCGTGCACCCGCAGCTCGTCGTTGTACGGCAGGTGCATGGCCTCGGCGGCGTCCCGCCAGGCGGCGGCCTCCTCGTCGTCGGCGCCGAGCCGGTCGGCGTGCTTCGGGTGGCGTTCCACGACGTCGGCGGCGGCCAGCAGGTTCGCCCGGGCCATGAGGTTGGTGTAGGTGTTGTCGTCGGCGACGGCGCTGTACTCGTCGGGGCCGGTGACGCCGTCGATGTGGAAGGCGCCGTGATGGTCGTGGTGGCCGAGCGACCGCCACAGGCGGGCCGTCTCCACCAGCAGCTCCAGTCCCGTGTCCCGCTCGAAGTCCTCGTCGCCGGTGGCCGCCACGTACCGCACCACCGCGTGCGCGATGTCGGCGTTCACGTGGAAGGCGGCCGTGCCGGCGGGCCAGTACGCGGAACCCTCCTGCCCCTCGATGGTCCGCCAGGGGAACGAGGCGCCGCGCAGCCCGAGCTGGGCCGCGCGCTCCCGGGCGGCCGGCAGGGTGCTCTGCCGCCAGCGCAGCGCCTCCGCCACGGCACCCGGCGAGGTGTAGGTGAGCACGGGCAGCACGAACATCTCGGTGTCCCAGAACGCGTGCCCGTCGTAGCCGGATCCGGTCAGCCCCTTGGCGGGGATCGCCCGCTGCTCGGCCCGGGCGCCGCCCTGCAGCACGTGGAAGAGGGCGAACCGGACGGCCTGCTGGATCTCCTCGTCGCCGTCCACCTCGACGTCGGCGCGCGCCCAGAAGTCGTCCAGATACGCCCGCTGCGCGTCCGCCAGGCCCGTCCAGCCGCTGTGCGCGGCGGCCGCGAGCGCCGCGTCGACCTGGTCGCTCATCGCGGGCAGGGAGCGGACGCCGGACCAGCCGTGCGCGACGAACTTCTCCACCCGCAGTCGCTGCCCCGGCTCCAGGACCGAGGTGACCGTCATCCGGGCGATGTCCGGGTGGCTCTCGCTGCCGGTCGTCGTGCGCTCGGGGCCGGTGACGACGTGGTCGGCGGCCACCGCCACCCGCAGACCGCTGTTCCGGGTGCGGTGGACCAAACGCAGCCGGTTGCCGGAGGAGAAGTCCTCCTCCGGCTCCAGGCACGCCTGCAGGGCCATCGCCGCCCGCGGGTCGCCGTCCGCCTCCGGGAGCTGCTCGTTGGCGACGAGCTCCGACTGGATCACCACGCGGGCCTGGCTGCCCACGGCCTCCACCTCGTACGCCACCGCGGCCACCGCCCGCTGGGTGAGCGAGACCAGCCGGGTGGAGCGCACCCGGACCGTGGAGCCGGCCGGGGAGACCCACTCGCAGACGCGCTCCATGAGGCCGGTGCGCAGGTCGAGGGTGCGCTCGTGGGAGACGAGACGGCCGTAACGCAGGTCGAACGGCTCGTCGTCGACGAGCAGCCGCAGGATCTTGCCGTTGGTGACGTTGATGACGGTCTGACCCGACTCCGGGTAGCCGTAACCGGCCTCCGCGTACGGCAGCGGGTGCACCTCGTGGACGCCGTTGAGGTAGGAGCCGGGCAGGCCGTGGGGTTCGCCCTCGTCGAGGTTGCCGCGCCAGCCGACATGGCCGTTGGACAGGGCGAAGACGGACTCGCTCTGGGCCAGGACGTCCAGGCTGAGTTCGGTCTCGCGCACCGTCCAGGGCTCGACGGCGTACGAACGGTGGGTGATCACGCGGCGCCTCCCCGGCCGTCGAGGAGGTCGGCGAGGTCCTTCACGACGACGCTGGCGCCGTGCGCGTAGAGGGCCTCGCGCTGGCCGACGCGATCGACGCCCACGACGTATCCGAAGCGGCCCGCGCGGCCCGCCTCCATGCCGGCCAGCGCGTCCTCGAAGACGGCGGCCTGCCCGACGCCGACGCCGAGGTCCCGGGCGGCGGCCTCGAAGGTGTCGGGGCGGGGCTTGCCGGGCAGCCCCCGCTCGCGGGCCACCACGCCGTCGATACGGACGTCGAAGAGGTGCTCGGCGTCGATCGAGCGCAGCACGTCGAGGGTGTTGGCGCTGGAGGAGACGATCGCCGTGCGCAGGCCCTTGGCGCGGACCGCGTCGATGTAGCGCAGCGTGCCGTCGTACGCCTCCACGCCCTCGGTGCGGATCCTGCGCAGCAGAAGTTCGTTCTTGCGGTTGCCGACGCCGTTGACGGTCGCCGCGTCCGGCGGGTCGTCCGGGGACCCCTCGGGCAGTTCGATGCCGCGGGAGGCCAGGAAGGTGCGCACTCCGTCGGCGCGCGGCCGTCCGTCGACGTACTCGTCGTAGTCGGCGGCCGGGTCGAACGGAGTGAAGTGCGCGCCGTCCCGCTCGCGCAGGAACGCGTCGAACGTCTCCTTCCAGGCGGCCGCGTGCACCACGGCCGTCTTGGTGACGACCCCGTCGAGGTCGAAGAGGCAGGCCACGATTTCTTCGGGCAGACCGAGCTCTGTCATACAGGCACCTTTCCCCGTGCGGCGGTGTCGAGAGAGTGTCGAGTGCCACATGGGAGCATTCGATGCCGCCCCGCGGGTGACACACTGTCCGGTGTGCCGCCGACCTTCGACGACCTTCTCGCCCGCGCCCGCCGCCTGGCCCGGGGCGGGCACCGCGCGCTGCTCGGCATCGCGGGCAGTCCCGGCACGGGCAAGTCGACCCTGGCCGCGCACCTGGTGCGGGAGCTGAACGGATCGGGGGAGCCATGGGCGGCGCACGTCCCGATGGACGGTTTCCACCTCGCCGACGCCGAGCTGGACCGGCTCGGCCGCCGGGACCGCAAGGGGGCGCCGGACACCTTCGACGCGACGGGTTACGCGGCGCTGCTCGGACGTCTGCGGGAGGAGCACGACGGCGAGACGGTGTACGCGCCCGGCTTCGAACGGGTTTTGGAGCAGCCGCTGGCGGGCGCGATCCCCGTGCCGCCGTCGGCCCGTCTGGTGGTGACCGAGGGCAACTACCTGCTGCTGGACACCGGCCCCTGGGCGCGGGTCCGGGCCCGGCTGGACGAGGTGTGGTTCTGCGAACTGGACGAGCCGGAGCGGGTCCGCCGTCTCGTCGCCCGGCACGAGGAGTTCGGCAAGGGCCACGAGGAGGCGGTCGCCTGGGTGCTGGGCACCGACCGGCGCAACGCCGACCTGATCGCCGCCACCCGGGACCGGGCGGACCTGATCGTGCCCGCAACGGTAGTGCCGGTCCCGGCACCGAACCCGCCCGCCGCGCCCGGCCCTCGCTGAACTCCCCGCGCCCGCGAGCCGTACCCCTGGGCACGGCGGAGGGTCCGCCGGTACGACGCGTGCAGCGGTGCCGCCCGCGCGGGGGAGCCGGAACGACGGCGGGGCGGGCACGAAGGGGCTCCCGCTCGCCGCCGCCTCACCTCCGCGGAACGGCGCCGCGGGGCGGATGATGACGCGCGAACAGCACACGGTTCCGGCTCCCGGCCCCGGCACCATGCCCGGGGAGCCGGGAGCCGGGGAGACGGCGTCCGGAAGGCCGGGAAACGACGAGTCGCGGGCCGGGGAGCCGGGCGACGGGCACGACGCGGCGGGACCGGGGGGCGGCCGGCTGCGGCGGCACCGGCGATGGCTGGTGCCGCTCGTCGTGGTGCTGCTGCTCGCCCAGATGACCGCCGCCATGGTCACCGCCGCGGCCGAGCAGACGCCGACCATCGACGAGCCCGTGTACGTGGGCACGGCGGCCGTCTACCTGCGCGAGCACAGCCTGGCCTACAACCCCGAACACCCGCCGCTGGGCAAGCTGTTGATCGCCGCCGGGGTCGCCGTCGCCGATCCGCACGTCGATCCTTCGTTCACCGGCGACCAGGGGCGGCTCGGGCGGCACCTGCTGTACGAGTCCGGCAACGACCCGTGGCGGCTGATGCGGTGGGCCCGGCTGCCGGTGATCGTGCTGACGCTGCTCTTCGGGCTGGTGGCGTTCGCGTTCGCCCGGGACCTTGCGGGCACCGCGGGCGGCCTCGCGGCCCTGGCCCTGTACGCCTTCTCGCCCGACCTGATCGCGCACGGCTCCCTGGCCACGCTGGACGTGCCCGCGGCCGGCTTCGTGCTCACCTCGGTATGGCTGCTGTGGCGGGCCCGGCGAAGGCCCAGGCTGTATCTGCCGCCCGCCGGTGCGGCGCTCGGCGCGGCCCTGGCGACCAAGATGAGCACGCTGCCCGCGGCGCCGGTGGTCGGGGCGCTCGCCGTGCTGTCGGTGTGGGCGGCCCGGCGCCCCGCTGGCCGCGCCGCGCGGGCCCGGGCGCTCGCGCTGGGCACCGGCTGGGCCGCCGCCACGGCCGCGGCCGCGATCGCCGTCGTCTGGGCCGCGTACCTGGCGGTGGACCCGCGGCTGCGCTGGACGTCCGTGGAGCCGGTGCCCGCGGTGCACGGGCTGCGCGGGACGCTCACCGGTCTGCTGCCCCTGCCCGAGGCGTACCGCGACGGCATGCGGATCCAGTTCGGGCTGGAGGGCCGTCCGTGGCAGGGCTTCCTGTTCGGGCAGGTGTACACGGGCGCGCGCTGGTACTACCTGCCGGTGGCGCTGGCGGTGAAGACCCCGCTCGGCATGATCGCCCTGTGGGTGGCCGGGGCCGCCCTTCTGGTCGCGGTGCGGCGACTGCGGGCGGCGGCGCCGTACGTGCTCGTGCCCCCGGCGGTGCTGCTGGCCGCGGCGATGCACTCCTCCCGGGACTTCGGCACCCGGTACGCCCTGTTCCTGCCGATGTTCCTGGCGGTGGCCGCGGCCTGCGTGGCCGTGGTGCGGCGCGGGTGGGTGCGGGGCGCGGCCGGGGCGCTGCTGGCGTTCGTCGCGGTCAGTTCCCTGCGGACGTACCCGTACTACCTGCCGTACGCCAACGAGGCTTTCGGCGGTCCGGCCCGGACCCACGAGCTGCTGCACGACGCCAATGTCGACTGGGGGCAGGACCTGGGCCGACTGGCCGAGCGGCTGCGCTCCCGGTATCCGCGCGAGCGGATCTGGCTGGTCTACAAGGGCAGCGGCGTCCCGGCGTACTACGGCATCCACGCGGCCGATCCGCGCAAGGTGCCTCCGCGGCGGGTGCGCGGGCTGCTCGTGGTGTCCGACTCGGCGGCGGCCAAGGCGACGGGACGGCTGGCCGCGCTGATCGACAGCAGCCGGCCGGTCGACGAGGTGGGCCACTCGATCACGCTGTACCGGCGCTGACCCGCCGACCCGGGCAAGCGGCCGGGCGCCGCGCGGGACGGGCGGCGCTCAGGCCGGGTTCGGCTGCTGCTGGAACCCCGCGGCGCTGACGTGCTGCATGACCCGGCTGGCCACCCGGTAGCGGCCGTTGGGCACGCGGTCGGAGCGGACGATGTGGACCGTCAGCGGGCCGGCCCACGCGTAGCCGCGCCGTTCGGCGTGCCGGGCGAGACTGTCGGTGAGCACCTGTCCGACGCGGCTGCCGCGGCGGGTCAGCTCGTCGTGCACCGTGTCGGCGAGTTCGACGTCGAAGGCGTTGGGCACGATGACCAGTTGGTCGCTGCACACGACGGCGTGGGCGTCGCACTCGCGGCGCAGCGCGTCGAGGAGCTCCACCGGCTCCTTGCCGGCGATCCGGGCCCAGAGCGCCCCCCACCGGTTCTCCAGGGCCTGTTCCAGCGCGCTCAGGGTGCTCATGAGGATGTCCACCTGCCGAAAGTCGTCGGGGTCGGACCGGGCGGGTGCCCGCACGGCACGCGCCTATCCCTCCGGCCGCCCGGCGGCCTGCCCCCGCACGACGGGCCGTGTCCCCCGGCCGCCGGCCCGATGCCCCCGTACAAGCCCTGGTCACAACGGTGAGTGAGCTATGTTGAACCCCTGTGGGAGACAAAGGAGGCGCTTCGGTGTCATCGCCGCAGCAGGCCCGTGCACAGGCATCAGCGATCACTTCGGGCAAGACGGTTCCCGAGGCGGAGGCCGCGCCGACGTCCCAGCTCAGGGCACTCTTCGACGGACCCCACCTGTCTCCCGGCCAGCGCCGCATCGCCCAGTACCTCATCGAGAACATCGCCGAGGCGGCGTTCCTGTCCATCACGGACCTCGCGGAACGGGTCGGCGTCAGCCAGCCGTCGGTGACGCGCTTCGCCGCCGCGATGGGCTTCACCGGCTATCCCGCCCTGCGCGAGAAGCTCCAGTCCATCGCGCTGCGCACCCTCGCGGGCGGTCCGGGCGCGGCGGAGGAAGACCGGAGCAACGAGCTCCAGGCCGCCGTGGACGCCGAGATCGCCAACCTGGAGAACCTGCGCCGCGACTTCGCCGACCCCGACCGTGTGATCGACATCGGCCGCAAGCTGTCCGCCTCCACCCCGCTGACGGTGCTGGGGCTGCGCATCTCGGTGTCGCTCGCCGAGTACTTCGCGTACGCCGCCCGGCGCATCCACCCGGACGTGCGGCTGGTCACGCTCGGCGGCAGCGTCGCCTACGACGCGCTGCTGCAGTCCCGGGAGGCCGGGGGCACCTGGGTGCTGGCGTTCTCCATGCCCCGGCACGCGCACGAGACGCTCACGGCGGTCCGGGTGGCGCGCAGCGCCGGGCTGAAGGTCGCCCTGATCACCGATCTGGCGCTCGGCCCGGTGGCCGACGAGGCCGACGTCACCTTCGCCACCGGCACCGGCTCCCGCCTGGTGTTCGACTCCTACGCGGCCTCCAACGTGATGTGCGCGGCGCTGCTTCAGGCGATGACCGACGCAGACCCCGAGCGGACCCAGGGCCGCCTGGAGGACTACGAGCAGATCGCCGACCAGCACCAGTTCTTCCTCAAGGACTGAGCACGGCCGCTCCCCCGGCCCGTATCTCCCGTAGTGCGGGGACGGGAGTCATACATTCAAAGCAGGCATGAATGTTTTCATACGTCTTGCAAAGCGAACGGCATATATAAATACTGCTCACGGATCGCTGCCCGGCCCACTCCAGGCACGTTCCGCACCCCAGAACTCACCACCCGCACGCCCGAGAAAGCCGACGGACCGTCCATGCGCACCCCGCACCACCCCTCGCACGGGCACCGTCCGCCTCCCGGGCTCCCGCACGGGCATCCCGCGCCGCCGTCTCCTACCCGCGTCGGCGCACGGGATGTTCGATCGGGCCTCGCCTGCGCGAGCGCCCGTCGCGGCGGCCCCGGTCATCCCCTAGGCCGGGGCCGCCTCACCCTCGTCGGACCACCCTTCACGACGCCGCACACCCGGAAGCGAAGATCATGCCCCTGACGACCTCGCGCATCAGCACGGACTGGCCCTGCCAGGTCAAGACGCCCGGCACCTACGACTGGGAGCGCTCGGCGGCCAAGTGGCTGCGCGAACTGGTGCCCGCGCGCTACGCCAGCTACCCCGCGCTGATCCGCCACCCCGTGCTGCTCGCCCGTCACGCCCAGCTCCAGGTCCAGCAGGAGATACGGGTGGCCCGGACCGCCCTGCAGACCGCGCGCGCCGACCTGCCACGGCTGGGCATGCCCGAGTCGGTCATCGAGCACACGATCAAGCTGTACGCGGCGGAGGTCATGCAGTTGCAGCACATCGCGCGCAGCGTGCGGGCGGTGACCGAGGCACTGGTGGAGCGCGGCACCACCCGCTGATACACCGTCGCCACCGCTGGGACACCGCTGGGAGGACGGGGACGCCGCCGAGACATCGCCGGGCCACCGGCCGGGACGCCCCCGCGGCACCCGGCGGCACAAGCCGCCCCGCCGCGCGTCCGCGGCGATCCGCTCGGGGAGACGGAGGGCCCCGGCGAGAATCCGGACGTACAACCCTGTGATCGGACCGGGTGGCATGTGCGATGCTCATCGCGTGAGCAGCGAGCCCGCCTTCCCCGGGGAGTCCGACGCCGTACCCGACATGGTGGCGTTGGCCAAGGTCGTGGCCCGGCAGCGGGCCGAGATGGACCGGCTGCAGAACCTGGCGGCCACCTCGGCCGTCGTGGAGCGGGCCAAGGGGGCGCTGATGGCGCTGACCGGCTGCTCCCCGGAGTCCGCGCACGAGGAGCTGCTCCAGCGGGCCGAGGCGGCGGACCGCACGCTGATGGAAGAGTGCTGGATCACGCTGGGCACCCTGATGCCCCCCTCGGCCCACGTCGCCGGCCAGACGCCCCCGCTGCCCTCCGCCACCGCGTCCGCGGTCCCCGATTCCGCTGCCGCCGAGCCCGCGCCCGCCGATTCCGCTGCCGTCGGCGCGGAGACGTCCGCCGGGCCGCTTCCCGAGCGCGCCCGGACGACCGCCGCGGACCGGGCCGCCGACGCCGCCGTCCTCGCCGGTCTCGGCCGGGACCTGGTCCGGGTCGAAACCCCTCAGGACCTGGCCCGGCGCCTGCGGGAGAAGCTCGCCGCGCCCGTGGGCGCCGACGCGGTGATGATCTACCGGCGGCTGACCGGCGGCGGGCTGGAGCTGGTCGGCCACGCCGGCATCGGCGACACGACGGCCGGGCAGTGGCGTCACGTCCCCCCGCTGCGCGGCATCGCCGCGCTGGACGCCCTCACCGCCCGGGAGGCGCGCTGGCTGGAGGACGTCGCCGAGGACCGCAAGCGGTACTCCCTGATCGACGACGCCCCGGACCGGTGGCGCTCGCGCGCCTGGCTGCCCGTGGTGAGCGGCGGCACGGCGGAGGTGGTCATCGGTGTGCTGCGCGACCGCGAAGGACCGTTCGCCCCGCGCACCCGGGAACTGCTGCGCGGCGTCGCCCGGCTGTGCGCGGGCCGGCTGCGCGCCTTCGACGACCGCCCGGAGCACGGCGCGGACGGGCCCGAGGACGCCGTGCAGCCCCTGTTCGACGCCCTGCCCGGCATGACCGTACTGCTGACTCCGCTGCGGTCCGCCTCGGGGGACGTCGAGGACTACCGGATCGCCGCGGCCACCTCCGGCACCGTCGACGTGATCGGCCGCGGCGGACGCGAGCTGGTGGGCCTGCGGGTCCTCGAGTGCTGGCCGACCGTGGCCGAGGAGCCGCTGTGGCAGGGCTGGCAGAGCACGCTCGCCACCGGGGAGCCGTATGTGGGTGAGCCGTTCGCGCAGCAGGAACTCGTGGCGGGGCGCCAGGAGTTGTCCACGTACTCGGTGCGCGCCGCCCGCCTGGGACACGGCTTGATGGTCACCTGGCTGCGGCACGACTCCTCGGACCGGCAGGAACTGCGCCTGGCCGACCTGCAGCGGCTCGGCAGGCTCGGCTGGGCCACCTGGAACCTGGTCACCCAGGAGGCGGCCTGGTCGTCCCAGGTCTTCGCCCTGTTCGACCGCGACCCGGCGCGCGGAGCGGTCCGGCTGGGCGAACTGCCGGACCTCGCGCTGCCCGAGGACGGCCCCGTGCTCGCCCGCGCCGTGCGCGAGCTCACCGCCGAGGGCAAGCCGTTCGACGTCTCGTTCCGGATCAGGACGGCGAGCGGGGTGCGCCATCTGCGGGCCGTCGCCGAGGCAATGCCGGACGCCGCTGGTACGCCCGTCCAGGTCCACGGCTTCGTGCAGGACCTCACCGCGCAGCGCAGCGCGGAGCTGGCCCTGGTCGAGAGCGAGCGGGCGATCCTGGCCCAGCACGGGGTGCTGCGCACCGAGCGGACCGTGGCGGGACGGCTCCAGCACGCGCTGCTGCCCCTGCCGCGGCGGCCGGTGCAGCTGGCCGGGCTGCTGGTGGACGTCGCCTATCTGCCCGCCCAGTCCGGGCTCCACGTCGGCGGCGACTGGTTCAGCGCGATCGAACTGCCCAACGAGGACGCCCTGTTCGTGGTCGGTGACGTCGCCGGGCACGGCCTCGACGCGGTGGCCACCATGGCCCAGCTGCGCTTCACCGCCAAGGGCATGATCATCACGGGTTCCTCGCTGACCGGGGCGCTCACCCGGCTCAACACCCTGCTGCTGCACTCCGGCGACCAGCACGGCACCGCCACGATGGTGCTGGCCCGCTATGACCCGCGCGAGCGGTGTCTGAGGTGGGCCCAGGCGGGTCATCCGCCGCCGCTGCTGCTGCGCGGGGGCGAGCCCCGCTTCCTGGAGCGCCCGCGCGGGATCCTGCTGGGAGCCACCCGCTCTCCCGTCTACGAGGAGGCGGAGTACCTTCTGGAGCCCGGCGACCGGCTGCTGTTCTACACCGACGGCCTGGTCGAACGCCCCGGCGAGTGCATCGAACTGGGTCTGGACCGGCTCGCCCGGTCGGCCGCCGCGCACCGCGCGGACGGGTTCGGCTCCCTCGGTCCGCTGCTGGGCTCGATGCTGGCGGGCGAGCGGCGCGACGACGTCTGCGTGGTGGACGTCCGGGTGCCGACGGAACCGGCCTAGCCCGCCTCGTCGGCCCGGTCGGGCCCGTCGAGCGTGCCGGTCGGGCCGTCGGGGGTCAGTCCGCCGGGTGGCCGGGCGTGATGTCGAGGCAGTCAGAGAGCCGCAGCAACGGGCCGCCGAGGTCCTCCCGGCCGCCCGACTCCACCGGGTCGAGCTCGAAGCCCACGTGATCCCCCGCGTCGAGGCGGCGCACCATCCGGCCGACGAACCACGCCGGCGTGTCCGGCAGGACGACGGCACCGCTCCCCGCCCGCGTCCAGTCGGCCTCGGCGAACTTGTCCACTCCGTCGTCGGCGGTGCGGCCGCCGAACAGGGCGGCCAGCGCGTGCTGTTCCCGGGTCAACAGGTGCACGCCGAGACGGTCGGCCCGCTCGGCGACCCGGAAGGTCCGGTTGGCCTTGGAGAGCCACACCATGAACCGCGTGGGCCGGATGGAGCACTGGGCGGCGAAGCCGACCAGGCAGCCGGCCCGCTCCCCGTCGGCAGCGGCCGTGACCAGGTACATGTCGGGATCCAGCCGCTGGGTGAATGCGTCCGTGCCTGCCATGTCCGCCGTGCTCCTGCCGCTCCGTACCGCCGCGCGCGCCGTGCGCCGCCGCCCTGCGTACGCCCCGCCCGTACGCCCGCGCGCGGCGCGCCGGCTCACCTCTTCACGTCGGCGTCTGCCCGCCTCACCCGCCGTCAACCGCCGTACGGGACTCCAGCGACCGGCGGGTGTCGTCGCCGTAGACGCCGGTCTCGTCGCCGCTGATGCCGTACCAGAGCTGGAAGCGGGCCACGGCCTCCCTGAGCACGGCGTCGTAGGTGCCGCCGATGGAGCCGTCGCGGTACACGTCCGGGATGCGCAGCAGGCGCTCCTGCAGCTCGGCGACCTCCGGGCCGCTGTCGCCCTCGCGCAGGGTCCCGGGGCCGTCGGGGTCGGTCCCACCGTGCGGGCCGGTCGCGGCCGTGGGAACGGGAGCGGGGGCGGTGGAGACGCTCGCGGACGGGTGGGGTGACGGGGCCGCTGCGGCACCGGCGGCCCCACCCCTGCCGGGCAGCACCAGGGCGCACCCGAAGCCGGTCAGGGCGGCCGCGGCGACGGCGACCACGACGGCGGCGCGACGCAATCCACGCCCCGGCGCACCGGGGACCGCGTCCCGCCCGACGGGGGCCGCCTTCTTCGGCCTGACCGGGCCGGTGTCACGAGCGCCCGGCCCGGAGCCATGGGCACTCGGGCCCGCGTCTCGGACGGCTGCACCTGTCTCCCGGGCGGCTGGGCCGCTGTCCCGGGTGAACCAGCCGGCCTCCCCCGCGGTCGGGCGGGTGCGCGGCGCGCCGCGGGGCGCGGGTCCGCCGGCCGGTACCGGCGGCAGTTCCTCCGTGGCGTCCTCGACGACGGCGGCGTCCTCGACGCTCCCGTCCCCGCTGCGGCCACGCTCCGCTCCGCCGCCCCCGGGCCGGACGCCCTCGCCGGCGAGGTTCCCGGTTCGACGTTCCTGGAACTCCCGCATGAGCTCCGCGAGGGCGTCGGTCCGCCGGGGCCGTATGACGCGGACCGGTTCGAGGGGCGGCCCGCCGTGCGGCTGCCCGCCTCCGCGCGGTGTCGACACACTGCACTCCTTCCGTCCCTGCGCACGGACCCCATCCCGAGGAGTGATACGTGGCCGCCGCCCCGTGGGTTCACACGGCCGGCCCGGTTCAGCCGGCGGCGGCGAGAAATCGGTGCAGGGAGGTCTTCATCGCGGTGACGAACGCGTCCCTGCCCGGGTCGTCGAGAACGTCCAGGGACAGGTACGGGTTGAGGTCCTCCAGCTCCACCAGGAGCAGTCCGCCGCCCGGCGCGCGGCAGGCGTCCACCCGCTGAATGCCGTGGCCGAGCGCGTTCCAGTCGACGAAGCGCCGGGCGAACTCCAGGTCCTCGCGGCTGGGCCGGTACGGCCGCAGGTCCCAGCGCCGCGCGGGGTCCGGCGCGTACAGGGCGTACTGGAGGTCGTCGTCGACGAAGTAGAACGAGACCTCGTACACGAAGTCGATGTGCGGCTGGACGAGGACGCCGCCGTCGACCAGGCCGGGCAGCACGTCGGCGGGGACGGTCCTGAGTCCTATGGAGTCGGCGCCCAGCCTCGGCTTCACCACGTAGCGGTCCGCGGCGGGCAGCCGGTGCAGGTCGTCGAGCCGGTCGACGGTGGGGATGACCGGGAATCCCGCGGCGGTCAGCTCGAGCAGGTACTGCTTGCCCGCCATGTCCGCCCTGCCGGTGAGCGGGTTGTAGACCCGGGTCCCGCGGGCGAGCGCCCTCGCCCGGAAGTCCTCGTAGGCCGCCGGGTACTCCAGGACGGGCCCGCTGTTGCGGACCACGACGGCGTCGAAGGCGTCCATCAGCGCGGTCGCCTCCCGCGGATGGCACAGGGCCAGGTCGAAGTCCTCGCGCAGACGCGAGGTCAGGTGGATGTCCTCGTCGCAGTAGCGGCGCCCGCGGGCCGGGTACGCCAGGTCGGTGACGTAGAGGAGGCGGGGTCGGGCGGACGGCATACGGGGCTCCTGGGTGGGGCGGGGGGCCGAGCGGGCCTGCGCTCGGGCGTGACGCGGGGCGGGCGGGGGCGGAGAAAGGTTACTTCCCCTGCTCGGCACCCCCGCTTGGGCACTCAGTTCCCTCCGGAGAGCGCACTGAGTGCCATTCCTGCCCGGCCGGATGCTACGTTCCCGTCCATGAGCTCCAGCAGCGCGGCCGCCCGTCGCGGCGAGAGGACGGAGGCGGCCGCCGCGAAGCCGCCCATGCGGGACGCCCTGGTGGCGGCGGCGTTCCGGCTGTTCCTGGAGCGGGGGTACGAGCAGACCACCATCGACGACATCGTGGCGCTCGCAGGGGTCGGGCGGCGGTCCTTCTTCCGCTACTTCCCCTCGAAGGAGGACGTGGTCTTCCCCGACCACGAGCGCTGCCTGGCCGACATGACGGCGTTCCTGGCCGCCGGCGGCGACGAGGACGAGCCGGTGCAGCGGGTGTGCGACGCGGCCCGGCTGGTGCTGCGGATGTACGCCGAGAACCCGACGTTCTCCGTGCAGCGCTACCGGCTCACCAAGCAGGTGCCCGGGCTGCGGGCGTACGAGCTGTCGGTGGTGTGGCGCTACGAGCGCGCGCTCGCCGACTACCTGCGCACCCGGTTCGCAGGACGGCGCGACGGGACGCTGCGGGCCGACGTGGTCGCGGCCGCCGTGGTCGCCGCGCACAACAACGCGCTGCGCTCCTGGCTGCGTTCCGACGGGCAGGGCGACGCGGGCGAGGCCGTGGACCACGCGCTCGGCTACGTGCAGTCCGCCTTCGGCGACGCGCCCGCCGCCGCCGCGGCCGGCCACCGCGCCCAGGAGGAGCGGGAGGACGTGGTCGTGGTCGTCTCGCGGCGGGGGGCGCCGCTGTGGCGGGTCGTGCAGGAGATCGAGTCGGCGCTCGGCCGGAGCTGAGCCCCGGTTCCGCAGATTGAGGGTACGCAGTGCCTTTACGAGTGGCACTGAGTGCCATACGCTGTGCCCGTGCACGGTGGCACGGGCGGCCGCGCACGGGCGTGCGCGGGCGACCCGGCACGCGGGATTCCGGCCGAGCGCAGGGAGCTGACCAGCGTGTACCACCCCTCAGGAAATGTCGCTCATTTGGCAACCGGCTCCGCCACGGGTCTCCTGGAACCCGGGGCCCGCGAGCCGGAGGCGCTCTACTTCCAGCGCTGCGTCTGGTGCGGCAGCGCCATGTACCACCGGCTGCTGTGTCCGGTCTGCCGGGGCAGCGAACTGCGGACGGAGCGCAGCGAGGGCAGCGGCACCGTCCGCCACTCGACGGTGGTGCACCGCAACACCCCGGCCGCGCGCAATGTGTCGCTGATCGAGATGGCCGAGGGCTTCGTCGTCCGGGGGCGTGTGATGGGCCCGCCCATCGGCATCCACAGCGGCGACCGGGTCCGGCTGTCCACGGCGAAGGACCCCGTGCGCGGCGAGCCGGTCTTCCAGCTGCTGGACGAGTACCGAGCCTGGACCTGACGGACGGAGGTCTGACGGGCTGCCGCGGTCCGTCAGCTCACCGGCGGGACGGTGGGGCCCCCTGAGCCTCCTGCGCCGGCCGTCCCGTCCGCTCCCCCGGCCGCCCCGCCCCGGACGCGCCGGAGCGCGCCCGGCCCTCGGCGGGGCCGACGGCGAGGGCCAGGAAGGTCAGCAGGGCGCACACGGCGTAGACGCAACCGGGCCAGGCGAGCAGGGCCGGGTAGGGGCTGGGGTGCGCCAGGTGGTCCTCCGCCCGGATGAGCAGCGGGACGAGTCGGGCACCGGCCGCCAGTGCCCACACGGCGAGCGCGAGCCGGGCGAACGGGCGCCGCCGGAGCGGACCGTGGGCCAGCCAGATCATGGCGGGCAGGCACCAGATCCAGTGGTGGCTCCAGGAGACGGGGCACACCAGCAGCCCGTACAGCTCCACGGCGACCAGGATGCCGAGCCGGTCGCCTCGCCGCACCGCCGCCCACAGCGCCCAGGCAGCCGCCCCCGTCGCCAGGGCGAGCGCCGTCCACCAGACCGGGGCGACGGCGGCCCCGTCCTGGCCGACCAGCCGGGCGACCGCCCCGCGCAGGGACTGGTTGCGCACCGACCAGAGCGGGCCGACGCGCTGGGTCCGCGTCACGAGCACCGACCAGTAACGCGCCGACTCCTCCGGAGCCACGCCCCAGGCCACCGCCGTGGCCGTGGCCCCGGCGACGACGGCCCACAGCGCCGCGCGCCACTGCCGGGTCGCCAGCAGGTACAACCCGCCCACGGCCGGGGTCAGTTTCACCGCCGCCGCCAGACCCACGGCCGCGCCCCGCCACACCGCTCCTCGCGTGGACTCCCCTGCCCCGGACGCTCCTGCCCCAGAGGCTCCTCCCCCGGCGTCTCCCGGCTCGGGTCCCGCTCCCCGGCGCCCCGCTCCCCAGGGGGACGCCAGACCGGCCAGCACCACGGCGCCCAGCAGCAGGTTCACCTGCCCCTGGTCCAGGGTGTGTCGCACCGGTTCCAGCCACAGCCCCACGGCGGTCCACAGCAGGACACGCGCCCTGCCGCGCCCGTCGGCGCGCGCGGGGAGCAGCCGGAGGGCGCACGCCACGATCACCAGCAGAGCGGCGACCGAGACCGCCTGCCAGAGTACGACCGTCGCCGTCCAGGGCAGGCGGGACAGCGGGAGGAACACCAGCGCCGCGAAAGGCGGGTAGGTGAAGGGCAGCAACGGGATGGGCGGCCCGGTGTGCACCGCGAAGTCGTACAGGCCGCCGGAGAGCACGTGCGGCGCGGCCCCGTGGTAGACGCGCAGGTCCAGCGGCTCGGTCGGATGCGTGACGACGGCCAGGACGTGCGCCGTCAGTGAGATGGCCAGGCACCAGCCGGCATGCCGGGTGAGCCACTCGCCGATCCTCCGGCACCCGGTCCCGATCGTTCTCACCCGCACCAGCCCCGTCATATGCACGCGGACCGCAGCCTAGCCCAGCGCGCAGCGGGCCCGATCACCACCACGCGGACGACGACCGTTCAGCACGCCTTTCCTCACGGCCGATGCCCAAGAGCCGGGCCGGCCGGGGCCCGCCGGACCGGGTCCCCGTCACCGAGGCTGCACCTGGGCCGAAGAGCTATCAACCGGGCGGCTGGATAGCGCCGTTGGGATTCAGCCCTCCGCTTGGCGCAGGCAACCCGCCGCACTCGCCTCCCGTCCTCCGGAGCGCGAGAGGCCCCCGGGACCGACGGGGCGCCCGCGCATCGGTTGCCAGGAGGAACCATTGATCCGTGTCCGGCGCACAGGGGTGACCGCCGTGGCGGTGCTCGCCCTGCTCTCGGCCGCGCCCGTGTCGGCGCAGGCCGCCCCGCCGCCCTCCGGCCCCCGGGCGTCGGCCATCACGGCCGACGGCGACGGCGGGCTTCCGCCGGGCTGGCGCGTCACCGGCGAGGGGGCCGCCCGGCAGTTGGTGTGGCGGTCGAACACCCCGGTACCCATGGGTGACGCGCGTGTGGAGTTCTACGCGGGCGGCAGGCTGCTCGGCCGGCCGCAGCCCGACCGGGACGGGCACACGTTCCGGCTCGCCCTGGACCGGGCGCGCGCCGGCAGCCTGAACGGGCTGCACGTACGCGCGTCCGGAAGGCGGTTGGACGGGCCGGGCACCACCGCGCCCGCGCCGGGCCGGAACTCCGTGGCCGCGGCCGCTCCGCCCGCGCGCCTCCCGGCGAACGGCGTCGACCCGGGCAGGCCGGGTCCCTATCGCACCGCCACCGGCGAGTACCGCCTCGACTCCGTCCGGCTGCCCGGCCTTCCGGCGCCGGTCGAGATGCGGGCCGTGGTGGTCGCTCCCCGGGGCGCCACCGGCCGCCGGCCGCTGGCCCTGTTCCTGCACGGCCGCCACGCCACCTGCTACAAGCCGCACGGCGCCGTCACCGGCGACTGGCCCTGCCCGTCCGGGACCAGGCCGATCCCCAGCCACCGGGGCTATCTGCGGGACCAGAGGCTGCTGGCCTCGCAGGGCTACGTGACGGTGTCGATCGCGGCCGACGGCATCAACGGCCAGGACTGGGCGGCGGAGGACGGCGGGGCGCAGGCCCGCTCCTCACTGGTGCGCCTGCACCTGGCCCGCTGGGCCGGCTGGGCCGCCCGTCCGTCCTCGGCGCCGGACGTCGTACGCGACGCGCCCCGGGCCGACCTCTCCCGGGTGCTGCTGGTCGGGCACTCCCGCGGCGGCGAGGGCGTCAACCGCGCCGCCATGGACAGCCTCTACCCGCCGCCCGCCGGCCAGGACGGCTACCACGGCCCGGTCCGCTGGCACATCCGCGGCACGGTCCTCATCGGACCGACGGCCTTCGGCCAGAATCCCGTCGCCGACGTGCCGTCGGCCACGATTCTGCCGGGCTGCGACGGCGACGTCTCCGACCTGCAGGGCGAGCTCTACGTCGACGGGACCCGAGGCGTCAGCCGGGGCGCCGCGCTGCACAGCGCCGTCTACGTCGTCGGCGCCAACCACAACTTCTTCAACACCGAGTGGACGCCGGGCACGGCGCAGGCGCCCGCCGAAGACGACTTCTGGAACGACCCCGGCCACCGCGACCCGGTGTGCTCGCCGGGCACCAACACCCGGCTGACCGCGGACCGGCAGCACCGGGCCGGCACCACCTACATCGCCGCCGCGGCCCGCCTGTTCGTCGCCGGTGACGACCGGGTGCGCCCGCTGCTCGACGGCTCGGGCGTGCGGGCGCCGTCGGCGGACCCGGCCCGGGTGCTCACCCATGCCGTCGGCGCCGGCCGCACCGGCGCCTTCCTGCCGGACGGCCCGGTGTCGGTGACCGGCGGCCGGCTGTGTTCGGCGGTCGACCCCAGCCCGTCCGTCGCCTGCCTCGGCCCCGGCGCGAGGGGGGCGTCCCCGCACTTCGCGCCGTGGGAGACCACCCGGGAGACCGGCCGCCGCGCGGTGGCGCTGCGCTGGTCCGCCGCCGGGAGCCCGGTGCGGGTGCGGCCCGCCGCCCCGGTCTCCCTCGGCGGCGCCGAGGGCCTGGCGCTGCGCGTGATCGTGCCGCCGAACACCGTCGGCACCCGGCTGGACGTGTCCGTCACCGACGCCTCCGGACGCCGTGCGACGCTCGGCCGGGTCCGCGTCGACGGACTGCCCGGCACCGAGCGGACCGCGTCCTACTGGGCGCGCGAACTGCGCGTCCCGCTCACCCCCGCCACCCGCGCCGGTGTCGACCTGCGCCGGGTCACGACTCTCGAACTGACCCCGCGCACCCGCTCCGGCCGCGCCTGGCTGATCGACGCCTGGGGCCGGCGCCCGGGCACCCCCGCGGTCCGTGCGGCCGCGCTGCCCCGGATCGACATCGGGCGGCTGACCGTCGAGGAGGGCGACTCGGGCGTGCGCACCTACCGGGTGCCGGTGCGGGTCTCCGGGCACGGCAACGGGCAGGTGCGCCTGTACGTCGTGGACCCGGCGACCGGCGGGGCCACGGACCGGCTGGTGACCGTGCGGCCGGGCGGCCACGACATCGACGTACCGGTAAAGGTGGAGGGCAACACCCGGTTCGGGCAGGACGTGTCCCACGACGTGCTGGTGAAGGCGGTGCACACCTCCGTGATCGGCTCCTACCGGGGCGGGGTGACGGTCGGGAACGACGACCCGAGGCCCACGTTCAGGGTCACTCCGCTCGCCGGCCGGGTCACCGAGGGACAGCCGCTGAAGTGGCGGCTGACCCTGTCCGCGGCCGCCGATACGGAGATGTCCGCGCTGTTCGCCGTACAACCGGTGGAGCGGGGGCCGGAGTTGTCCACCAAGGACGTCGATCCGCGATGGCTCCGGGAGAGCACCGGCGCGTCACCCGACCCGGAGCGGCCCCTGTCCCGGGTGAAGGGCCTGTCCCTGTGGGCGTCCGTCCCGGCGGGCCGGCTGAGCGCGGAGGTCACGGTGCCGACGGTGAGGGACCGGGTCGCGGAGCCCGCCGAGTCGGTCCGCTTCCGGCTGACCGACGACGAGGGCCGGCCGCAGGACGGCGGGCCGGAGCTGACCGGCACGGTGCTCGACGCGTCGTAGCCGGTCCGCGCGGCCGTGGCGGTCTCGCGGGCCGGAGCGGCAGGCCGCGCGGCTCCCTCATGGGGCCGCGCGGCCGACGTGCGTGACCCCAACGGCTCTTGAGGTGCCGTCAGGTGGTGGCCTTCGGAATCACCCGGATGCCGACCGAGCCCTGCTCGCCCCGGCGCAGCCGGCTGCCGAGCAGGGTGAGCCGGCCGAGCAGGCCGTACTTGCGGGCGACCAGGCCGCGGTAGCGGGCGCTGGTGGCCGGATCGCAGATCTCCGCGGTCGCCGGGCGCTGGTCGCCGGTCGGATTGCCGCGCACGTCGCACGGGCCGACCAGCACATCGGGCCGGTTGCGGATCCGCTTGACCTTCCAGGAGTCGGCGGCCGTCCACACGCCGAGCGCGTCGCCGTCCCTGACCACCCACACCGGGGTGGCGACCGGGGTGCCGTTCTTGCGGTAGCTAGTGATCAGCACGTACTTGCCGGCCGCGAGCCGCTCCACCACGGTGTCGTTCATACGCGCAGTCTAGGGCCTGTCTTCCCGATCTCGCCGGGGTGCTGAACGCCCGTGTCCCGCGCCCCGTATGGAGAGGAGGGCCGCTCAACTACCGGAGCGTCCCGGCGGTGTTGCAACCGTGTGTTCGGGGTTCGGGAGCCACGCATGAGGCACGCACGACGAAGGGTCGTCCGGCGAGTGACACGGCTGACGGCCGTCGCGGGACTGCTCCTGGGAGGAGCGATGGTCACGCAGGCGGCGATGGCCAGTGAGGCTCCCGGCACGTCCGCCGTCCCGCTCCGGGCCGCCGCGCCGTCGGCCGCCGGCATGGGCGCGGACCTGGCGTCACGGCTCGGCACCGCACGTACGGCGGGCAGCTGGATCGGCGCCGACGGACGCCCGGTCGTCGCCGTCACCGACGAGGGGGCCGCCGCCGAGGTGCGGCGGGCGGGGGCCGAGCCGAAGGTCGTCCGGCACAGCATGAACGAGCTGAAGGCGGCCGCGGCCGGCCTGCGGGCCGCGCCCCGGGTGGCCGGCACGGCGTGGGCGCTGGACTACCGGACCAACCGGGTCGTCGTCCAGGGCGACAGCTCGGTCTCCTCCGGCGACTGGGCCCGGCTCACCCGCGTCGCCGGCCGCCTCGGCACTTTCGTGCACATGGAACGCGCCCAGGGCAGGTTCACCACCCGGCTCAACGGGGCGCAGCCCATTTTGTCGACCAGCGGCCGCTGCTCGGCGGGATTCAACGTCACGGACGGACGCGGCGACTTCATCCTGACGGCAGGGCACTGCGGGCCCACGGGGTCGACCTGGTTCGCCGACAACCAGGGCAACCAGCAGCTGGGCCGGACGGTCGCCGGTTCCTTCCCCGGCAGCGACTTCTCCCTGGTGCAGTACGCCTCCGGCCGCGCCGGTGACGGCGCCGACGTCGTGGCGATCGGCGGCAACAAGGGCGTGCGGATCACGGGCGCGGCCGATCCGGCCGTGGGGCAGCGGGTGTTCCGCAGCGGCAGCACGAGCGGGCTGCGCGACGGCCAGGTGACGGGGCTGAACGCGACGGTGAACTACCCGGAGGGCACCGTGACCGGACTGATCCAGACCACGGTGTGCGCCGAGCCGGGCGACAGCGGCGGGCCGCTGTTCTCCGAGGGGGTCGCGCTGGGGGTGACCTCGGGCGGCAGCGGCGACTGCAAGACGGGCGGTACCACGTTCTTCCAGCCGGTGACCAAGGCGCTGTCCGCGCTCGGTGTGCGGCTGATCGTCTCGGCGCCCCAGGGCGGGGGTGCGGCGCCCTCCGCCGCTCCGTCCGCGTCGGCCACCCACAGCGCCATCGCGCCCGGTGCCGTCTCGCCGGGGTCCTCGGCGCCGGTGGCGGGCGGCGCGAACGGCTCCACGCTGGTGGCCAGGCTGACCGACCCGCGCAACGTCGGCCCGGGACTGCTGGTCATCGCGGGCAGTCTGATCGCGCTGGTCGCCACGCGCTACATCCGCGCGGAACAGGACCGCAAGGCCTACCAGCGGTACTACTCGGCGACCTGGGGCTGAGAGGGGCGCACAACCGGGCCGTGGGACGGGCGGCCGAGGGCCGCGGGACGGGCGCCGTGGGAGGGACGGCCGAGGAGGGTGTGGAACGGGCACCCGTGCGCTCAGGGGTGCCCCGGAGGGTGTGGTCCGTTGCCGGCGGTGGCGCTCAGGCCGCCCTGACCGGGTCTGGAGCGGCCGCAGCCCACTCCAGCACGAGCCGCTGGTACTCCTCGCGCTGCTCGGTGGTCAGTGTCCCGCCCGACCGGAGCCACAGGGCCCGGATCTCCTCGTTGACCTCCGCGGCCGATCGCTCGGAGACGGGTTCAACAGTGGTGGACATGTTGTGAAGCATATGCCGATCGACGTGAAGGCGCCGTGAGTAAGTGCTAGCCATACGGACATATCGGACCGTGTCCCTCATCACGTCCATCCGCCGGGAGGAAAACGCGAGTTCGCCTCCCGACGCGTGTGAGGAACACCTCACGTCCGGCTCTCCGTCAGGTGCCCGGCTTGCGGCCGTAGACGAAGACGTCGTCGCCCTGCTTCAGCAGCGACCAGTACTTCTTGGCGTCCGTCGTCGTCATGTTGACGCAGCCGTGCGAGCCCGGCGGGTTCCACATGCTCAGGCCGACCGAGTGGAAGGCCTGACCGCCGTCGAAGAACTGGCTGTAGGGCATCGGCACGTGGTAGATCGTCGACACGTGGTCGATGTCCCGCCAGTAGATCTTCTTCAGGCCGGTGCGGGTCTCGTACCCGTCACGGCCGGTGCGCACCGGGACCGGACCGTACACGAGCCGGCTGCCGTCCTGGATCCAGCTGAGCTGGAGGGTGAGGTTGACGCAGGCGATACGGCCCTTGTTGACCGGGCACTTGCCGTCCCTGTTCGGGTTGCTGCCGACCGCCTTCTGCTTGTTCATCAGGTCCATCACGCCCCAGGTGATGGGCCCGGCATACCCGATGTTCGGCGTGATGCCGTGCTTGGTCTGGAACGCCTGGATGGCCTTGCAGTCCGCGGCCGACTGGCGGCCGTCGACCGGCCGGCCGAGGAACTTCTCCACCTGCTTCTGGTACGGCCCGGTCCGCGTCGTGCAGCTCGCGGCCTGCGCCGGCGCGGCGCCGAGCGCCAGACCGAGCGGCGCGACGAGCCCCGTCACGCCGAGCGCGACGACTCCCCGCCTGGACATGCCCCTCATGTTCCTGATCCCCCTTCGTGCGGCCCACTGCTCTCCGATTACTGGACAACCGCCGGGCGGCGGTGGTTGTAGGTCCGGCCGGCCTGAGACGAAACGGTGACAAGAACGGTGGCACGCGGCGGCGGACGTGTGAAGGTGCCCTCACCACCCTGGTCGGTGCGGACCCCTGCTGTGAGCCGAGCCGTCCGCCGAAACCCGGTGCCGGAACGACCGGCCGGGCGGACAGCGTGCGCCCATGTCCGCATTCCTCCAGCAACTCCCCGCGCTCACAGGCGTCGTGATCGGCGCCCTCGGTTCGTATCTCGCCGTCGTGCGGGGCGACCGGGCCCGGTTCCGGCGGGAGCGGGCGGCGCGCTGGGACGAGCGGCGGCTCGCGGTGTACGCCGACTACGCGCGCTCGCCGAAGAAGTCGGTCACGCTGACCTACCGGGTCGCCGCCCACCTGGGCAACGACCCGAATCCGCATCCCCTGAGCCTCGCGGAGGCGGAGCCGGCGCTGGCCGACGCGGCCGTCGCCCGGGACCCGTCCGGGGAGGCACTGATCATGCTGGGCAGTACGGAGGTGGTGGAGAAGGCCCGGGAGTGGGTCGTCGCGGTCATGGAGATGGAGCGGTTCCTGCGCGAGGGGCGGCGGGACCCGGAGGCATGGCGGACGCTGCTGGAGCGGCAGCGTGCCGCCCGCGAGGGCTACTGCACGGCCGTACGCACGGATCTGGCACTGCCGCCGGGCCACTCGTCGCGGTGGCCGCTGCCTTCCCCGCCGCCGGTGTGAGGGTCACCGGTGACCGGCCGTGTCGGCCGAGGGGTGGCGCGGGCCGTGCCGAGTTCCACGGCGACACCCCGCCCCGCGCCCCGTGTCGCGCCCGCGACCTGCGCGACCTTGCCTTCCAGCGGTCCCGGCATGTCCGGCCCCCCGTGCGGGCCCCGTCGATGCCGTCATCGCGTCGAT
The DNA here is from genome assembly GCF_043081525.1 of Streptomyces sp. NPDC014864. Lineage (NCBI taxonomy): Bacteria > Bacillati > Actinomycetota > Actinomycetes > Kitasatosporales > Streptomycetaceae > Streptomyces > Streptomyces sp. NPDC014864. The sequence continues at coordinate 112,679 of NZ_JBIBWT010000003.1, read as the reverse complement.
GTAGTCATCGGGGGTGCGGTGGAAGCCGGACATCGTCTGTCGTCCTTTTTCGGCGCCGGGTCGGCGTCGTCGCCCGGGGTGTCAGTGCCCGCGGGCGATCCACTCCTCCAGGTGCGGGGCCTCCGCGCCGATCGTGGTCGAGTCGCCATGACCGGTGAAGACCTTGGTCTCGGGCGGCAGCGTCAGGAGCCGGCCGCGGATCGAGTCGATGATCGTCGGGAAGTGGGAGTAGGAGCGGCCGGTGGCGCCCGGGCCGCCCTGGAAGAGGGTGTCGCCGGTGAAGACGGTGGCGAGCCCCGGGTCGTAGAGGCAGACCGCGCCGGGCGCGTGGCCGGGGGTGTGGATGACGGTCAGGTCGGCGCCCGCCGCCTCGATCACCTGGCCGTCGGCCAGATGCTCGTCGGGGTCCCGGTCCGGGTGGGTCATCTTCCACAGGCCCAGGTCGTCGGGGTGCAGCCAGATCGTCGCGCCGGTCAGGTCCGCGAGCGCGGGGGCGGCGTTGACGTGGTCGTTGTGGGCGTGGGTGCACACGATGGCGGTCAGGCGCCGGTCGCCGACGGCCGCGGCGATGGCCTCGGCGTCGTGGGCGGCGTCGATGACGATCGCCTCGTGGTCGTCGCCGACGATCCAGACGTTGTTGTCCACGTCCCAGGTGCCGCCGTCCAGGGTGAACTGACCGGAGGTGACGAGGCGTTCGATGCGGGCGGTCATCAGAACACCACCACCGAGCGCAGCACGTCGCCGTGGTGCATCCGCTCGAAGGCCTTCTCCACCTCGTCGAGTTGGATGGTCTCGCTGACGAACTTGTCCAGCGGAAGCCGCCCTTGCAGATGCAGGTCGACCAGCATCGGGAAGTCCCGCGAGGGCAGGCAGTCGCCGTACCAGGAGGACTTCAGCGCGCCGCCCCGGCCGAAGAAGTCGAGCAGGGGCATCTCGAGCTTCATCTCCGGGGTGGGCACGCCGACCAGGACGACCGTGCCGGCCAGGTCGCGGGCGTAGAACGCCTGCTGGTACGTCTCCGGGCGGCCGACGGCGTCGATGACGACGTCGGCGCCGAAGCCGCCGGTCAGCTCGCGGATCGCCTCGACCGGGTCGGTCTCACGGGAGTTGACGGTGTGGGTGGCGCCCATCGTGCGGGCGGTCCGCAGCTTGCGGTCGTCGATGTCGACCGCGATGATCTTCGCGGCACCGGCCAGGTGGGCCCCCGCGACGGCCGCGTCACCGACGCCGCCGCAGCCGATGACGGCGACCGAGTCTCCGCGGCCCACGTTCCCGGTGTTGATCGCGGCGCCGAGGCCGGCCATCACGCCGCAGCCGAGCAGCCCGGCCGCGGCCGGGGAGACCGCCGGGTCGACCTTGGTGCACTGGCCGGCCGCGACCAGCGTCTTCTCCGCGAAGGCGCCGATGCCGAGGGCCGGGGAGAGTTCGGTGCCGTCGGTCAGGGTCATCTTCTGCCGGGCGTTGTGGGTGTCGAAGCAGTACCAGGGCCGTCCGCGCAGACAGGCGCGGCACTTCCCGCACACGGCACGCCAGTTGAGGATCACGAAGTCACCGGGTGCTACGTCGTCGACGCCCTCGCCCACCGACTCGACCACGCCGGCGGCCTCGTGGCCGAGCAGGAAGGGGAACTCGTCGTTGATGCCCCCCTGCTTGTAGTGCAGGTCGGTGTGGCAGACGCCGCAGGCCTGGACACGGACCACGGCCTCGCCGGGTCCCGGGTCCGGCACGACGATCGTCTCGACCCGCACGGGCTCGTTCTTCCCGGGTGCGATCACGCCGCGCACTTCCTGCGCCATGGTGCTGGTCCTTCCGTCGACCGGTGTCCGTCCCTCCGACCCTACGCGTAACTGATCCGTAACGGGGTGGAAGGCCTCGGGGGCAGGGGTGTGGCGCGGGGCCGGGCGGTACGGCCGCGGGGCGGGGCGGCCCGGGGAGCAACGACCGCTGGGGGGAACGGGCACGGACCGGCGCGAGGCGAAATGAAACGGAACGGGAGCGGACCGGCACGGCCGGCGTGGGCGTGCGGCCGGCGCGGCCGTCGCGGGCCCGCGGTCTGGCGCCAACGGCTCGGTGGGCGCGCCTGGTTCGTACGTCTGTGCCGCGCCGGGGCGCGGAGGGCGTGCCCGCCCGATGCGGGAAGGGTCCTGGGGCCGGGCGGGCGGAGGGGTGCGGGAGGGCCGACGGCGACGACACGTCGAGTGGAGATCATGTCCTGCGCAACGGCTTCGCGGCCCGCCCGGACGCGGACTCGCACCACCGCTCGCCCTTCAGGTCGAGCGCCCCGTTTGCGCTTGCCGGGTCCGCCGGGGCGGAGGAGCCTCGAAGGTGAGGCGCGCCCCGGCCCGCCACCCGCCGGGCCGTGTCCCCGGAGGAGGTCGGCATGGCAACCACGGCAAACCCCGCCTTCGACACCGCGGCACTGCGCCGGGGCATCGAAGGACAGACGGCGTCCACGCTGCTGTCGCTCTACGCGGACGACGCGGAGATACGCATCGTGGACCACAGCGCACAGCCCAGTCACCCCAAGATCCTGCACGGCCGCGAGGAGATCGGGGCGATGCTCGACGACGTCTACAGCCGCGACATGACGCACAGGCTCGAACAGTGCGTCGTCCAGGGCGACCGGGCCGCTTACGTGGAGTCCTGCGAGTACGCGGACGGGGTCCGTGTCCTCGCCGAGTCCATGATCTCGCTGCGCGACGGCAAGATCGCCGAGCAGATCATGATCCAGGCATGGGACGAATAGGGAGGAGAGCGGCGAAGGTCCAGGTCGGTTCCCGGCTGACCTGGACCTTCTCGGCCCGCGCGGCGCTGGGCCGGCCGCGCCTTGCGCTCCGGCGGCGGCACAGGGCCTCGGCGGCACGGCGACTGGTCTCCGCCGCCGTGCCCCGCGCCGCGCGCCGCGGGGCGCGGCCGGGCCAGCGCCTTCGGCGACAACGCGTCCCCCGGCCGCTGCCGATGCGGCACGCCCGGCACAGGTGAGCCGCACCACCGGCGTCCAGGCCCGTGGGCGAGCCCGCCCGGTCCGCAAGCAGATCCCGACCCTGGGCAGGCCCCGTCCGCAGGCAGGCCCCGTCCCCAGGCAGATCCCGTCCTTAGGCAGGCTCCGTCCGCAGGCAGCCCGGTCCTGGACAGGCAGACCCGACGGTCCTGGACAGGCAGACCCGATCCATAGGCGCGCCGCCCCGTAGGCCCGCCGACCCGTAGCTGCGCCGGGCCGTGCAGACCGGCCGCACCGTAGCCGATCCCCTGGACGCGCCTCTCCGCAGGCAGGCCGCATCGCCCGTAGAGGGGCCGCTCCACAGGGGGCCATGGCCGCGCCCTGTCCGCGGGCGGGCTCGGGCCGTGGGCGGGCCCTGTCCGCGGGCGCGTCCGGTCCGCGGGCGGGTTCGGGCCGTGGATGCGCCCTGTCCGCGGGCGCGTCCGGCCGGCTGGCCGGCTGGCCGGCTGGCCGGGACGGTGCCGTCCGCGTTCGCGGCGCGGGTGAAGGCCGCCTGCCCGGCCGGGTCGCTCCGGGGCTGCGACCTGGAGCGAGGTGATACTGACCGTCGTGCGCGTTGCGATCATGACGGCGGGATCCCGGGGTGACGTGGCCCCTTTCACCGGACTCGGGGACGGCCTGGCCCGGGCGGGGCACGAGGTCACCCTGGTGACGCACGGGTGCTTCGCGCCGCTGGTCGTGGGCTCGGGCCTGGCCTTCCATCCGCTGCCGGTCGACCCGCGGGCCGAGTTGGAGTCCTCGCGCGGGCGGGGTCTGCACCGCAGCGCGACCGGCGTGGGCAAGATGACGCGGGCGGTCGGGATGGCGCGGGCGGCGATCGCGCGGATGACCGACGACCTGATCGCGGCCGCCGAGAAGAGCGACGCGCTGCTGCTCTCCGGTTCGCTGAGTCCGGTGGGACACGCCATCGCGGAGGCCCTGTCGCTGCCGAGCATGGGCGCCCACCTTCAACCGCTCTTCCCCACCCGTGAGTTCGCGCCTCCTCTCCTGGGCGGCGGCCACTGGGGGGCGGCCGCGAACCGTCTCGCCGGGCACGGTGTGAACCTGGCCGTGGAGCGGGTCTTCTCGGCGGCCGTCCCCGCCGTACGGACCCGGCTCGGGCTGGCGTCCGCCCGCGCGGGCACCGGCCGGCGCATCCGTGCGGGGCTGCGCCGGCCGGTGCAGCACGGTTTCAGCCCGCTGGTGGTGCCCCGGCCGCGCGACTGGCGGCCGGGCCTTGAGGTGTGCGGCTACTGGTGGCCGTACGACCGTGACGGCCGGCTCCCGACCGCGCTGGAGGAGTTCCTGGACGCCGGTCCCGCGCCGGTGTTCGTCGGGCTCGGCAGCGCCACGGTGCCCGACCCCGGGGGGCTCAGCGAGGTGATCGTGCGGGCGCTGCGCCGGGCCGGGCTTCGCGGGGTGATCCAGCGGGGCTGGAGCGGGCTGGAGGCGACCGGCGAGGACATGCTGACCGTCGACGAGGTCCCGCACTCCGCGCTGTTCGGGCGCACGGCCGCCGTGGTGCACCACGCCGGGGCGGGAACGACCGGGGCGGGGCTGCGCGCCGGTGTGCCCGCCGTGCCGGTGCCGGTCCAGTTCGACGAGGGTTTCTGGGCGGACCGGCTCGTCGGCCTGGGCGTGGCCCCGTGCGCGGTCCCGCTGCGCGGCCTCACCGCCGGGATGCTGGCCGAGGCTCTCGTCCGGGCCACCCGCGAGCCCGTCCACCGCGAGCGTGCCAGGTCCCTGGGCGCCCTCATTCGCGCGGAGGACGGCGTCACCCCGGTCCTGACGGCACTCGACCGGCTCGCGGGCTAGGACCTGTCCGGCGGCCCGGCCCGAGCGGACGGCGGCCTCCCGCTACGTCCCGGCCGCGCCCCGGTCCGCCGGTCTCAGAATGCCCAGCAGTTGCCGGACGAGTTCGTCGACGACCTCGTCCAGGGTCGCGTCCACCCATCCGGCGCTCCAGTCGTGGAGCAGGCCGTTGACGCTGCCGATGAAGGCCGTGGCGGCGAGGCGGTAGTCCCGGGGCGCGGCGTCCCCCCGGGCGGCGGCGGCCCGCGCCTCGGCGCAGATGAGGTCCACCCAGCGGGACCGGCGGGCCAGGCGCTGTTCCTCCAGGCGCGGGCTGACGCCGATGATCTCGACGAAGGTGATGCGGATCCGGCGCGGGTCGGCGGTGACGCTCGCGGCGTAGGCGTGGAAGAGGGCGGCGGCCCGTTCGGGCAGCGGCAGGTCACCGGCGCCGGCGAGCGCGTCCAGGACGGCCTGTTCGGCCCAGTCGTTGACCTGGAGGTGGAGGGCGGCGAGGACGTCCTCCAGAGTGCGGAACTCCTCGTAGAACTGGCGGGTGGACAACCCGGCGGCCTCGCTGAGTGCCGCGACGGTCGTGGAGCGGAAGCCGGGCGTGCCCCCGAACAACCGCAGCGCGGCGGCGAGGAAGCGCTGCCGCCGCTCGGCCTGTCGCTCGGCGGCGGACCTGCCGCCGTAGCGGCCGGTCGGCGCCCTCAGTCTGCCCGTCACGTCCCCTCCTTCCGCCACCTGACGGCCAATTTTGTCGTGTACGCAGTCTTGTGGAGAAGGCGGCCCCTTCCTTACTTTGCAGTAAGTTCACTGTGAAAGCACGTGTGTTCAGATTTCCCGACCCGCGCGGGCCTGCCCCCACGATGCCCGCGCGGGGACCCCCCTCACAGAGGAGAGAGCAGTCATGCCTGCCTTCGGACCCAGGCACCTTTGCTCCGTGGCCGCCGCCCTCGCCCTGACCGTCGCCGCCCCCGCGACCGCCGCCACCGCCACGACCGCAACCCTCGCCGCCGCCACGACCGCCGCCGACACCGCGACCGGCTCCGCCGCCCTGCGCGAGGTGCTGTTCGTCGGCAACAACTGGGACGGCACGGCGGACGTGATCAGGTCCACCGGCGACTTCGCGAAGGTCGGCCGGATCGACGTCGTCCCCGACAAGGACGCGCGCATGGCGGAGATCCACGCCGACCCGATCAAGTGGATCTACTTCCTGGGCATCCGCGACAGCGTCGGCGAGGGACACGACCAGTTCGTGGACGACATGTACTCCACTCCGGACGGGACGTCCGTGGTGGTCTCCCGGCCGAGCTTCGCCGACGTGGTCTCGATCGACCTGGCCACGGGACGGATCAACTGGCGTTTCGCGGTGTCCGGTTACCGCGCGGACCACATGGCCGTCTCACCCGACGGCACCCGCGTCGCGGTCTCCGCCTCCACCGCGGACACCGTGCACGTGCTGGACATCGGCACCGGCAGGCAGCTCGGCTCGTTCACGACCGGCGACAAGCCGCACGAGAACATCTTCACCCGGGACGGCAAGTACATCTGGAACATGTCCATCGGGGACGTCAACACCGCCCTCGACGACCCGGCCTGGGACTGGACCAAGGGCGACCGGCACATCACGGTCGTGGACGCGACGACGTACAAGCGGGTCAGGACCCTCGACATGCGGGAACGGCTGGACGCCTTCGGCCTCGGGGACTTCTCCGACGCCGTCCGCCCCGCGGTCTTCTCCCCCGACGAGTCCAAGCTCTACTTCCAGGTCTCGTTCCTCAACGGCTTCCTGGAGTACGACGTCGTCGGCGACCGGATCACCCGGCTGAAGACCCTGCCGAAGAACCCGGCGACCAGCGAGGACCGCACCACCTGGGTCAACGACTCGCGCCACCACGGCCTCTCGATGAACCCCGCGGGCACGAAGCTGTGTGTCGCGGGCACCATGGACGACTACGCCACGGTGGTCGACCGCGCCACCCTCGAGGAGGGCCCGCTCGTCCCCGCGTCCAAGCCCTACTGGGCCACGGTCAGCGGCGACGGAAGGGACTGCGTCGTCTCCGAGAGCGGCGCCGACCGGGTCACGGCCGTGGACTTCGCGACCGGGCGGAAGGTCACGTCCGTCGCGGTCGGCGACCATCCGCAGCGCGTGCGGCTGGGGCATGTGCGGTCGGACTGGACGGGCCCGTCCTCGGGCTGAGACCGGTGCGCGGCCGCCCGGGGACCGCGAGCCGGGCGGCCGGCGGCACCCGGGCGGCCGGTGCGTGACGACCGTCGAGGAGAGCCGGTCGCGGGGCGCGCAGGGCTGCGGAGACGGCGGGGTGAGCCCGACGCCGACAGCAGTGGATTAACGCTCAACAAAAGCGTGTCACAGCACTCGCCGCCCCTCGGGACCGGCCATAGAGTGACTTGCATCACGCAAGGTAGCTGATCCTCACTTCTGCCCGCACGGTCTCAGGGAGGGCACATGACCCGTATCTCGGTGAAGGTGGACGGCACGGCCTACGAGGACGACGTGGAACCCCGCCTTCTCCTGGTCCACTACCTGCGCGACCGCCTCGGCCTGACCGGCACCCCGATCGGGTGCGACACCTCCAGCTGCGGGGCGTGCACCGTCGAGCTGGACGGCGCGAGCGTCAAGAGCTGCTCGGTGCTGGCCGTACAGGCGGACGGCGGCGAGGTGACCACCGTCCAGGGACTGGCCCGGGACGGCGAGTGGACTCCTCTGCAGCGCGCCTTCCACGAGCGGCACGCCCTGCAGTGCGGGTACTGCACCCCCGGGATGATCATGGCCGCGCGCGATCTGCTGCGCGAGAACCCCCACCCCACCTCGGACGAGGTCCGCCAGGCACTCGAGGGCAATCTGTGCCGCTGCACCGGCTACCAGAACATCGTCCGCGCGGTGCTCGCCGCCGCCGAGGAGAACGGCGCCGCCCGGAAGGCCGCCGTCGCGCCGTCCGAGGAGGTCACGGCATGACCGACCAGGCCGTCGGACGTGAGGTGGGCCGGTCCCGGCTCCGCAAGGAGGACGCCCGTCTGATCACCGGGCAGACCAACTGGACCGACAACATCACCGTCACCGGGCTGCTGCACCTCGCCGTCCTCCGCAGCCCCATGGCGCACGCCCGTATCGAGCGTGTCGACGTCTCCCCGGCGCTCGAACGCCCCGGCGTGGTGGCCGCCTTCAGCGGCCGCGACCTCGCCGACGGCCTCGCCTCGCTGCCCTGCGGCTGGCCCGTCACCGAGGACATCATGCTGCCGGACCACCCGCCCATCGCCGTCGACGAGGTGCGTCACGCCGGTGACCCGGTGGCGGTCGTGGTGGCCCGCGACCGGTACACGGCCGCCGACGCGCTGGAGGCGATCGAGGTCGACTACGAGCCGCTGCCCCCGGTCCTGGACCTGGAGGCCGCGCTCGCCGACGACGCCCCGCTGGTCCACGCCGACCAGGGCACCAACCGCTGCTACGTCTGGCCGCTGAAGACGGGCGAGGACTACGCGGCGGTGAGGGAGCGCGCCGACGTGGTCGTCCGGCGCCGCTTCCACCAGCAGCGCCTGATCCCCAACGCGATGGAGCCCCGCGCGGTCGTCGTCACTCCGCTCCCCGCATCCGGCGAGTACACGGTGTACTCGGCGACCCAGATCCCGCACATCCTGCGGATCATGCTCTCCGCCGTCACCGGCGTCCCCGAGCACAAGCTCCGCGTGATCGCCCCGGACGTGGGCGGCGGCTTCGGCTCCAAGCTCCAGGTGTACGGCGAGGAGGCCCTCGCCCTCGCCGTCGCGCGGCGGCTGGGCCGGCCGGTGAAGTGGACCGAGTCCCGCTCCGAGGGCTACCTGGCGACCCATCACGGCCGCGGCATGATCCAGGACGTCGAGATGGCGGCCACCCGGGACGGCCGGCTCCTCGGCCTGAAGGTGGACCTGCTGGCCGACATGGGCGCCTACCTGATGCTGGTCACCCCCGGCATCCCGATCCTGGGCGCGTTCATGTACCCGGGGATCTACAAGATGGACGCCTACGACTTCACCTGCACCGGTGTGTTCACCACCCGGACCCCCACCGACGCCTACCGTGGCGCCGGACGCCCGGAGGCGACGTTCGCGATCGAACGGATCATGGACGAGCTGGCGGCCGAGCTCGGTGTGGACCCGGTGGAGCTGCGGCGCCGGAACTGGATCGGGCACGAGGAGTTCCCGTACACCACGGTCGCGGGCCTCACCTACGACAGCGGCGACTACGCGGCCGCGACCGACAGGGCCCTCGCCCTGTTCGGCTACGACGACCTCCGCGCCGAGCAGCACAAGCGGAACGAACGGGGCGACCGGGTCCGGCTCGGCGTCGGCGTGTCGACCTTCACGGAGATGTGCGGCCTGGCGCCGAGCCGGGTGCTGCGGGACCTCAGGTACGCGGCGGGCGGCTGGGAGGCGGCGAGCATCCGGATGCTGCCGACCGGCAAGGTCGAGGTGGTCACCGGCACCAGCCCGCACGGGCAGGGCCATGTGACCTGCTGGAGCCAGATCGCGTCCGACGTGCTCGGCGTGCCGTTCGACGACGTCGAGGTGGTCCACGGCGACACGCTGACCGCGCCGCAGGGCATGGACACCTACGGCTCGCGGTCCCTGGTCGTCGGCGGGGCGGCCGTGCACCGGGCGGCGGAGAAGGTGGTGGAGAAGGCGCGCAGGGTCGCCGCGCACCTGCTCGAGGCGAGCGAGGACGACCTGGACTTCGCGCACGGCGTGTTCTCCGTCAAGGGATCGCCCGAGGCGCGCAAGACCATCCAGGAGGTCGCCTTCGAGACCTTCCTCTCGCACGACGTGCCCGAGGGCATGGAGCCCACCATCAACGCCGAGTACCTGCTCGACCCGGAGAACTTCTCCTATCCGCACGGCACCCACCTGTGCGCGGTCGAGGTGGACACCGAGACCGGCTTCACCCGGATCCGGTCCTACGTCTGCGTCGACGACGTCGGCCGGGTGATCAACCCGCTGATCGTGGAGGGTCAGGTGCACGGCGGGCTCGCGCAGGGCATCGCGCAGGCGCTGTACGAGGAGGCCGTGTACGACGACGAGGGCAACCTGCTGTCCGGCTCGATGGCCGACTACCTCGTGCCGGCGGCGCCGGACCTGCCCGAGTTCGTGACGGACCGGACGGAGACGCCCGCCGTCTCCAACCCGCTGGGGGCCAAGGGGGTCGGCGAGGCGGGCACGATCGCCTCGACGCCGGCCGTGGTCAACGCGGTCGTGGACGCGCTGCGTCCGCTGGGGGTCCACGACGTCCGGATGCCCTGCACACCCGAACGGGTGTGGGAGGCGGTGCGCTCGGCCCGGAAGGAGACCTCGGCATGATTCCTCCGGCATTCGACTACACCCGGCCGGCGACCGTCGAGGAGGCGGTGCGCGCACTGGCCGGCGCGGGCGAGGAGGCGAAGGTGCTGGCCGGCGGGCAGAGCCTGCTGCCGCTGCTCAGGCTGCGGCTGGCCTTCCCGGAACTCGTCGTCGACGTCGGGAGGATCCCGGAGCTGCGCGGTGTCCGCGAAGAGGGCGGCACGCTCGTCGTCGGGGCGCTGACCACCCACCACGACGTGGTGCGCGACCCGCTGGTGCGGCGGTACGCGGGGCTGCTGGCGGCGGCGACCGGGACGGTGGCCGATCCGGCCGTACGGCACCGGGGAACCCTCGGCGGCTCCCTCGCGCACGCCGATCCCGCCGGAGACCTGCCCGCGGTGCTGCTGGCCCTGGACGGCGAACTGGTCGCCGCCGGGCCGGGCGGACGGCGCACGATCCCGGCGCGCGAGTTCTTCGTCGACTACCTCCAGTCCTCGCTCGCGCCCGACGAACTCCTCGTGGAGGTGCGGGTGCCGAAGACGGACGGCTGGGGATTCCACTACGAGAAGTTCCACCGGGTGGCCCAGTCGTGGGCGATCGTCGGCGTGGCAGCACTGGTTCGGCGCGAGAACGGGCGGGTCGCCGAGGCGCGCCTGGGGCTGACCAACATGGGGGCGACCCCGCTGCGGGCCGCCGCGGCCGAGGACGCGCTGACCGGTGCCGGCGGTCCCGGGGCCGTGGCGCGGGCGGCGGAGTCCGCCGCCGAGGGCACCCGGCCGTCGCGGGACGCCTCGGCCTCGCCGGAGTACCGGGCGCATCTGGCGCGGGTGCTGACCAGGCGGGCCGTGCTGGCCGCAGCCGGAATGGGGTGAGCGCCGATCGTGCCCATGGACAGCCCGGAGCAGGTGCGGGCCCGCCTGGAGGAGACGGGGTACCTCGTCGACGAGGGGCTGGCGATCGCCTGCTTCCTGGCGCTGCGGCTGCACCGGCCGATCTTCTGCGAGGGTGACGCGGGCGTCGGCAAGACCGCGCTCGCCTCCGCCCTCGCCGAGGCCCTGCACGCCCCGCTGATCCGGCTGCAGTGCCACGAGGGCATCGACGCATCGCAGGCGCTGTACGACTGGGACTTCCCCCGTCAGCTGCTGCATCTGCGGGCCGCCGAGGCGGCCGGGGTCAAGGACGCCGACCGTCTCGAACGGGAGCTGTACGACCGGCGGTTCCTGGTGGCGCGGCCGCTGCTGCGGGCGTTGCAGACACAGCCGTCGGTGCTGCTCGTCGACGAGATCGACCGGGCGGACGACGAGTTCGAGGCGTTCCTGCTGGAGGTGCTGTCGGAGTTCCAGGTGACCATTCCGGAGCTGGGCACGCTGCGGGCCGAGGTTCCGCCGGTGGTCGTCCTGACCTCGAACCGGACCCGCGAGGTGCACGACGCGCTGAAACGGCGCTGCCTCTACCACTGGTTCGACCATCCCGGCTTCGCCCGTGAACTCGCCATCGTACGGCGGCGGTTGCCGGAGGTGTCCGCGCGGCTGACGGAACAGGTGACGACCCTGGTGCAGGCCCTGCGCGCCGAGGACCTGGTCAAACCTCCGGGGGTGGCCGAGACGATCGACTGGGCCCGCGCCCTGGACGCGCTCGGCGCGGACGAGGTGAACGCGGAACTGGCGGTCGCCACCCTCGGCTCGGTGCTGAAGTACCGCGAGGACGCGGAACGGGCCCGCACCCTGGACTTCACCGCCGTCCTCGCGGCCCGGGGAGCGTGACGACCGTGCCGGACGCCGACCGCGAACGCGCCGTACCAGCGGGGGCCCCGTCCGGCGCCCGGGGGTCCGGGAGCGTCCGGCCGGACGGTGGGACGGCGGGGCCGCCCGGTGCGGACGCCGCGCTGCTCGGGTTCGCGCGGGCGCTGCGGGCGGCCGGTGTGGCGGCGAGCTCGGAGCGGGTGCACGCCTTCCTGCGGGCGGTCGACGTCCTGGGGCCGGCGGCACGGTCGGACGTGTACTGGGCGGGCCGGCTGACGCTCTGCGGCGACCGGGACGACCTGGAGCGGTACGAGCGGGTGTTCGCCGCGTACTTCGGCGCCGGCGAGGCCACGGCCCGGGCCCCGAGCTCCGCTCCCCCGCCCCGGCTGCGGCCGGTGCTGCGGGACGCTCCCACCGGAGCCCGTACCGGACCGCCGGACGGAACCCGGCAGGGCCCGCCCACCGCGACGCTGGCCGGCACCGCGGAGGTGCTGCGGCACCGGGACGTGGCCGGCCTCGACGACGCCGAGCGCGCGCAGGTGCGGCGGCTGCTCGCCGCGTTCGCGCTGAGCGGGCGGCCGCGGCGCACCGCAAGGCGGCGCCCGGCCCGGCGCGGAGACGTCGATCCTCACCGCACCGTGCGGGAGTTGCTGCGGCGCGGCGGTGAGCCCGCGCGGCTGCGGCGGCAGGCACGGGCCGAACGGCCGCGCCGGGTGGTGCTGCTCGTCGACATCAGCGGCTCCATGGCACCGTACGCGGACGCGTTGCTGCGGTTCGCGCACGCGGCCGCCCGGGGCGGCCGCGCGGAGGTGTTCACCGTCGGCACGCGGCTCACGCGGGTGACCCGTGAACTGTCGCACCGCGACCCGGACCTGGCGATGGCCGCGGTCGCCGAGGCGGTGCCGGACTGGCGCGGGGGTACCCGCCTCGGGGAGCTGCTGCGGGAGTTCCTCGACCGCTGGGGACAGCGGGGCATGGCCCGCGGCGCGGTCGTGGTGCTGCTGTCCGACGGCTGGGAGCGCGGCGACCCCGAGCTGCTCGCCGCCCAGATGCGGCGCCTGCACCGGCTGGCGCATCGGGTGATCTGGGCCAACCCCCGCAAGGCCCGGCCCGGTTACGCACCGCTCGCCGCCGGGATGGCGGCGGCGCTGCCGAGCGTGGACGCCTTCGTGGAGGGCCACAGTCTGGCCGCGCTGGAGCATCTGGCGGCGGTCGTGCGCGGCGACGACCCGGCCGCCGGAGCGGGGAGTCCGGCGGGGACCACCGGAGACGGGAGCGAGACGACGGCCGCCGGAGCGGGGAGCGAGAGAGGGACCGCCGCCAGCGAGGCCCCGCCCGGCAGAGGGACCGGAAGCCGGACGGGGACCGCCGGAACGGGGAACCAGGCGGGGACCATGAGCGAGGCCCCGCCCGGCAGGGGAACCGGAAGCCGGACGGGAACCGCCGGAACGGGGAACCAGGCGGGGACCATGAGCGAGGCCCCGCCCGGCAGGGGAACCGGAAGCCGGACGGGAATCGCCGGAACGGGGAACCAGGCGGGGACCGCCGCCGGCGAAACCCCGCCCGGCGGGGCAACCGGGGCCCTCGGGACGTGGGAGAGGAGAGGAGCGGAGCGTGCGTGATCTTCTTCCGGTGCTGGAGCGCTGGTATGCGGCGCGCGTGCCGTTCGGTCTGGCCACCGTCGTGTCGGTCAGCCGCAGCGCGCCGCGCGGACCGGGGGCGGCCATGGCCGTGGGACCGGACGACGAGGTCGTCGGCAGTGTGTCCGGCGGCTGTGTGGAGGGGGCGGTCTTCGACCTCGCCCAGGAGGTCGTGGCCGAGTCCGAGGCCCGCCTCGCGACCTTCGGCTACAGCGACGAGGACGCGTTCGCGGTCGGGCTCACCTGCGGCGGTGAGATCACCGTGCTGGTCCGCCCCGTGACGCCCGAGACGGATCCCGCGTTCGGCGCGGCCGCGGCCTCGGTCGGCGCGGGCGAGCCGGTGACCGTGGCCACGGTCGTCGACGGGCCCGCGCGGCGCGGGGCGGCCCTCGCGGTGTGGCCCGAGGCGGTGGCGGGCTCGCTCGGCGACCCCGGACTGGACGTGGCGGTCACCGCCGACGCGCGCGGCGAACTCGCGCTCGGCGCCACCGGCCTGCGGCACTACGGGCCGCACGGGGAGCGGCGGGAGGACTCCGTCAGCGTGTTCCTGCACTCGTTCGCCCCGCCACCGCGGATGCTGGTGTTCGGCGCGATCGACTACGCGGCCGCGGTGGCCCGGATCGGCGCCTTCCTCGGCTACCGGGTCACGGTCTGCGACGCCCGCCCGGTGTTCGCCACGCCGAAGCGGTTCCCCGAGGGCGTCGAGGTGGTCGCGGACTGGCCGCACCGGTACCTGCGGGGCACGGAGACCGACGAGCGGACGGTGATCTGCGTCCTCACCCACGACCCCAAGTTCGACGTGCCGCTGCTGGAGGAGGCGCTGCGCCGGCCGGCCGCGTACATCGGGGCGATGGGCAGCCGCCGTACCCACGACGACCGCAGGAAACGGCTGGTCGAGGCCGGTCTCGACGAGACCGAGCTGTCCCGGCTGCGTTCCCCGCTCGGGCTCGACCTCGGGGCCCGTACCCCGGAGGAGGTGGCCGTGTCCGTCGCCGCCGAGATCGTCGCGCTGCGCTGGGGCGGCAGCGGGGTGCCGCTGACCGCGACCTCCGGAGCCATCCACGCGGCCGGTTCCGCCTGAGCGAGGAGGAAGACATGGAGCTGCACCACGAGTTCACCGTCCCCGTGCCGGTCGACGACGCCTGGCGGGCGCTCCTCGACATCGAGGGCATCGCCCCGTGCCTGCCGGGCGCCACCGTGGAGTCGTACGACGGCAAGACCGTGAACGGCACGGTGAAGGTCAAGGTCGGCCCGGTGACGGTGACGTACAAGGGGACCGCCGTGTTCGAGGAGCAGGACGAGGCGGACCGCCGCATCGTGCTGCTGGCGAACGGGCGGGAGACCCGTGGGCCGGGCACCGCCCGGGCCACCGTGACGAGCACGCTGGAGGAGAGGGACGGCGGTACGACGGTGTCGGTGCGGACCGATCTGACGGTGACCGGCCGTCCGGCGCAGTTCGGGCGCGGGGTGCTGGCGGAGGTGGGTGACCGGCTGGTGGGCCAGTTCGCGCAGTGCCTGTCGCGCAGGCTCACCGAGACGACGCCGGAGGCGCCCGGTGAGGAGGCCACCGGGGAGGGCGCGCCGGGTGAGAAGGCGCCCGGGCGGCGGACGACGGAGCCGGAGGCGGAACCGCTCGACCTGCTGCGCACGGCCGGGGCGCCCGTCGCCAAGCGCGCCGCCGTGGTGGCCGGGGCGGTGGCCGTGGTGGTCCTGGCGATCGCGGGCGTACGGCGGCTCCGGCGCCGGCGCCGGTGAACCACACCACCGCGGACTTTGCCAGGGGTTTACCGAAAAGGACGGTGTGGAGGGCGCGGAGACGGGTACGCGCGGGAGCAACGGATGAGGCATGCATGGCCTCCGCAGCACATGTGCAGCTCATCTCCTCTGGAAGGAGGTCCGTGACAGCGCACACTCGCAGCGTCCGGGCCGCTTCCACGCACGGAGCGGCTCGGCTCTCCTCGAGAGATCGAGAAAGGGAAGAGTGACCCCGGGGCGGCCCCTCGAAACGGGCCGCCCTTCTCTGTGGGCTACCGCGAAAGCCCTCATCCCCGAGCCTCGAGGGTCAGCTCCGCTGGTCGCCGATCTCGAACAGGATGCGTTCGAGGTCGCTGTCGAGCGAGGGGCGGATGTCGTGGGCGAAGGCGCCGTGCGTGGCCTCGTTGGCGATCTCGACCACGCAACGGGCCTCGAATATGGCCTTGGGGTACTTGGCGCCGGCGCGTTCGGCGACGCGGGCGAAGAAGTCGTGCTGGGTCATGTGCTCGCCGCTCGGCCGGTGGTCGGGCGCGTGGGCCACCCGGCGCAGATGTTCGCCGATCTCGTGCGGGAGCTGGGCCGCGGCCTTCTCGGCGACGGGGGACGGCACCCGCTCCCCGAGGGTTTCCAGACTGGCCCGGGTGACCCGTTCGGCCGCGCCCCGGCTGTCGAGCCGGGCCCGGGCCTGCACCTGGCCGATGAATGCGTCGTGCTGCATGGCTCACACCCACCTAGCGGTTTCGCGGCTTCGATGCCGGTGGCCCGGCGGTCGAGGAGGCCGTCGTGGTGGCCGGGGGCATCGCGGCTGTTCGAGCGTTCCGGGTGCCCGGGGCACGGAGTGCCGAAACGGGATCAGGACCTGCCCCGGCGCGGCGGCAGCCGGTGCAGCTCCACGTCGGCCAGGGTGCCGCCGGCCACGGTGGCCGTGAGATAGGTGCAGTACGGCTGGCGGCGGCGGTCCGTCGGGGAGCCCGGGTTGAGCAGGCGCAGTCCGGAGGGGGCGGTGGTGTCCCAGGGGATGTGACTGTGACCGAAGACCAGTACGTCGAGGTCCGGGAAGCGGGCGGCACAGCGGGCCTCGCGCCCCTGCGCGGGGCCGGTCTCGTGGACCACGCCGAACCGCAGACCGCCCAGTTCGGCGTACGCCACCTCGGGGAGGCGGGCGCGCAGCTCGGGCCCGTCGTTGTTGCCGTACACGCCGACCAGCCGGCGGCTGCGGCTCTCCAGCAGGTCGAGAGTGGCGACGTCGACCCAGTCCCCGGCGTGGAACACCACGTCGGCGCGCGGCAGTTCGGCGAGGAGGGGCGGGGGCAGCTCCCTGGCGCGCCGGGGCAGATGGGTGTCGGACATCAGGAGCAGTCGCACGGGGGCAGCGTACTGCCGGGCCCCCCGAGGCGATGTGACGAGATCACCAGCCCAAACTGTTCAGTTGAAACTGGACAGTCTCGGCTGACGGTTCTGGCGTGGCGCCATGGACCGCGACCCCGGCTCCTGTCCCGCCGGGGTGCCCGACGGCATCGCCTCCGCCGCGCGGGCCGCGCGCGATCTGCGGGTCGTGTTCAGCCGGCTGCGGCGCCGGATCCGTGACGTGGCGCGGGACGAGGACCTCACCCCGTCGCAGGTGTCGGCGCTGCCCCTGGTCGGCAAGCACGGCGCCGCCACG
Source organism: Streptomyces sp. NPDC014864 (assembly GCF_043081525.1). NCBI lineage: Bacteria > Bacillati > Actinomycetota > Actinomycetes > Kitasatosporales > Streptomycetaceae > Streptomyces > Streptomyces sp. NPDC014864. The sequence continues at coordinate 95,774 of NZ_JBIBWT010000003.1, read as the reverse complement.
GCCAGCGCCCTGGCCTCCGCCGAGGGCGTGCGTCCCCAGTCGATGGCCACCGTCCTCGCGGCGCTCGAACAGCACGGACTCATCCGGCGCAGCCCCGACCCCACCGACGGGCGGCGCCTGCTCGTCGCCCTGACCGAGTCCGGCCGCGAGCGCATCGAGGACCACCGGCAGGTGCGCGAGGAGTGGCTGGACCAGGCCCTGGCGGACCGGTACACCGAGGACGAGCGGCAGACACTCGTCGAGGCGTTCGCCCTGCTGGAACGGCTGCCCCGGCAGTGATACCGAGGCACACCGGCACCGTGCCCGGCGGCCCGCGCGCCGGCGGGCCGCGTTCCGGAGAAGACCCACGGCTGACGGGGGTTGTGAAGGGGGGCGGCCGGCCGCCTCAGGCTGTGCCCGGCACGGGTAGTCCGGCGCGCCGCTTCAGCGGTTCCCACCAGGCGCGGTTGTCGCGGTACCAGGCGACGGTCTCGGCGAGGCCGGCGGTGAACTCGCGGCGCGGACGGTAGCCCAGTTCGTCGCGGGCCCTGCTCCAGTCGACGCTGTAGCGCAGGTCGTGGCCCTTGCGGTCCTCGACGTACTCGACCCGGTCCCAGCCGGCGCCGCAGGCGTCGAGGAGCAGACCGGTGAGCTCGCGGTTGCTCAGTTCCGTGCCGCCGCCGATGTTGTACACCCGGCCGGGCCGCCCCTGGGTGCGAACGAGTTCGACGCCGTGGCAGTGGTCGTCGACGTGCAGCCAGTCGCGGACGTTGCGCCCGTCGCCGTACAGCGGGACCGTCCCGCCGTCGAGGAGGCTGGTCACGAACAGCGGGACGATCTTCTCCGGGAACTGGCGCGGGCCGTAGTTGTTGGAGCAGCGGGTGATACGGACGTCCAGGCCGTGGGTGCGGTGGTGGGCCAGGGCGAGCAGGTCGGCGGACGCCTTGGACGCGGAGTAGGGGGAGTTGGGCGCGAGCGGGCGGTCCTCCCCCCAGGAACCGGACGCGAGGGAGCCGTAGACCTCGTCGGTGGAGATGTGCACGAACGGGCCGACGCCGTGGCGCACGGCCGCGTCCAGCAGGGTCTCGGTGCCCAGCACGTTGGTGCGGACGAACTCGGCGGCCCCGGCGATGGAACGGTCCACGTGGGACTCCGCCGCGAAGTGCACCACTTGGTCCGCCCCGGCCGTCAGCGTGTCGACCAGACCGGCGTCGCAGATGTCGCCGTGGACGAACTCCAGGCGCGGGTGGCCGAGTTCGAGGTTCGCCGGTGTCCCGGCGTACGTGAGCTTGTCCAGCACGGTGACGTGCGGCGCGTCGGGCGCGCCGGTGGCGAGCAGCGTGCGGACGTATGCGGAACCGACGAAGCCGGCGCCGCCGGTGACGAGGATGTTCATGGACCGATGTTCCGGTACCGCCGTGCACCTCGCGGCCGGCCGCCCCGGCGGTAGGGGTCAGTCCTCGCCGCGGACGATGTTCCACTCCGGTCGGCTGCGGTCCACCTGCCGGGCGGGCCGGTCCTCGACCGCCGGCATGCAGGTGCGCACGCCTCTCTTCCGCAGCCGGCGGGCGGTCGCCCACCCCGTCTCGGAGTGGGGTATGACGGGCTTGTCACTGGTGCGCGCGGTCACGACGCCTCATCTTCCTTCTGTCTGTGTGGGCTACCGTCCGGTGGTTCTGCGTCGAACCGCCGTCGCCCTGAAGTCTCCGCGTAACCGGAATCGGGCATGTCAAACCCGGGCGAGCACGTCGAATCCGGGCACGGTGATCGGGCACCACGGCGCGGTCGGCGACCGTGCCGGGGGCGGGTCACGCGCCGTCCGGCGGGTGCTCCGGTCCGGCCCCCCCGATTCCGGCGGCACGTTCGACGTCCGCCTCGACCTCGGTCCGCGGCCTTCCCTCGACGCTCGCGTACTCGTTCACCGCGGCCTGCAGATCACGGGCCAGGTCCCGCCAGGCCCGCCACGCGGTCTCGTAGGTCTCGGTCTGCTTCCCGGTCCACCGCGCATGCGCGGGCGGCCCGTAGTTCTCCCGCAGCTCGACGACCCTGGCGTGCGCCTGGCCGGCCGCGCGCTGCTTCTCCACGAGCTCTTCGAAGGTGTGTGACACAGCCCAGGACCCTAAGCACCCCGGCGGCGGGCGGCGGCTGCGACCTGCCGGGACCGGTGCGCGGCGCACCCGTGTGGCGGGACGCGGGACGCCACCGGCACCCTCGCCGCCCGCCCGCGGGACGTGCCCGGGGGACGTCTTACTCCCCCAGCACGATTTCGCTCCACACCTGTTTGCCGCCGCTGACCGGCAGCGTCCCCCAGGCCGCCGACACGGCCTCGACCAAGAGGATGCCGCGGCCGCCGGTGGCCTCCCAGCCGATGCTGGTCGGCTTGACCGGGGAGCGGGGCGAACCGTCGGCGACGGCGACGCGCAGCCGCTTGTTGACGAGGCTGAGGTCCATGCGGACCTGGCCGTCGGTGTGCACCAGGGCGTTGGTGACGAGTTCGGAGACGACGAGGAGCGCGGCGTCGGTCTCCTCGGTGACCCCCCAGGCGCGCAGGGTGCGCCGGGTGAAGCGGCGGGCGTGCCGGACCGCCTCGGGCACCCGCCACACCGTCCAGCTCTCCCGCAGCGGGCGCACGGCCAGGCCGTCGTAGCGCATGAGCAGGAGCGCGATGTCGTCGCTGCGCCCGGCGTTCCCGAGCAGGGCGTCGGCCATCAGCCCGAGGTGGGCGGGGTCGGAGGCGGAGAGGTGGTGGGCGAGGCGTTCCACGCCGTCGTCGATGTCGGTGCCGGCGGCCTCCACCAGGCCGTCCGTGGTCAGCGCGAGCACGGTGCCGGGCTGGAGCCGCAGCGGGGTCATCGGGAAGTCGGCCTGCGTCACCACCCCGAGCGGGGGCCCGCCCTCCGACTCCACGACCTCCACGCCGCCGTCGAGGTGGCGCAGCACGGGGGGCAGATGGCCGGCGCGGACGCACCAGGCGGAGCCCGCCTCCATGTCGACGTCGACGTAGGCGCAGGTGGCGAACAGGTCCGTCTCCATCTCCAGCAGGAGGCGGTTGGCGTGCGAGACGACGACGTCCGGGGGATGGCCCTCGGCGGCGTAGGCGCGCAGCGCGGTGCGCATCTGGCCCATCAGCGTGGCCGCTCCCGTGCTGTGGCCCTGCACGTCACCGATGACGAGGGCAACGTGGTTGTCGGCCAGCGGGATGACGTCGTACCAGTCGCCGCCGACCTCCAGGCCGGCCGTGGCGGGCAGGTAGCGGGCCACCGCCTCAGCGCCGGGCAGCCTGGGCAGCCGGCGCGGCAGCAGGGTGCGCTGCAGCATCCCGACCAGTTCGTGCTCGGCGTCGAAGGAGCGGGCCCGCATCAGGGCCTGGCCCGCCAGGGTCGCCGAGGCGGTCAGCAGGGCCCGCTCGTCGGGGCCGAACTCGTGGGGGGCGTCCCAGCCGATCAGGCAGGCGCCGACCATCCGGCTGCCGCCGGGCAGCGGCAGCACGGCCAGGCCGCCGGGGCCGACCTCGGCGAGGGCGGGCTCCAGTTCGGTGCCGGCGGGCCAGATCTGGGGGCGGCCCTCGCGCAGGGCGGAGGCGAGGGTGGGCATGGCACGCACCGGCGCGTCGGGCCACTCGGTGCGCCACTCCAGGCGCCACAGCTCCGGCCAGGCCTCCGGTTCGGGCGGGTCGAGGACGGTGACGACCAGACGGTCGTTCTCCAGTTCGGCGAGGGCGATCCGGTCGGCCTGCAGGGGTTTGCACAGCGCGGAGACCACGGCCTGGCTGACGTCCTTCACGGTGCCGGCGGTGGCCAGGGCGGCGGCGAGCCGCTGGACGCGGGCGACGTCGGTGATCCCGGGACGCAGGGTGGAGGCGTCGGCGACGGTGCCGACCAGGCGGGCCGGGCGGCCCTCTCCCCCGGCCAGCAGCCGGCCGCGCAGCCGCAGCCACTTCGGCGGGCCGGTGGGCTGCAGGACGCGGAACTCCAGCTCCCGCTCGCCGATGGACATGTGGTCTGCCTCGACCACGGACATCAGGGAGGGCAGGTCCTCGGGCACGGTCAGTGCCAGCAGTGTCTCGACCTTGCCGTCGAAGTCGGTGCGGCCGAGGCCGAACAGGCCGAGGATGTCGTCGCCGACCTCGACCCGGCCGGAGTCCATCGCCAGGCTGAACGCGCCGGCCGGGAGCTCCCCGGCGCGGGCGGCCTCGACGGGGGACGGGCAGGCGACCGCCTCGGCGATCAGCTCCAGGCACGCGCGGTCCTCGGAGTCGAAGCCGCCGGGGCTCTCGGTGACGGCCAGCAGGATGCCGCTGCCCTGCTCGCGCAGGGGCAGCACCGCCAGGAAGACGTCCCCGGCCGGCATCCGCCGGGCGTCGGCGCACTCGGCGAGTTCCTCGGGGCCGAGCCACACGGGCCGCCCGGTGCGGCGGGCCTCGGCCGCCGGGGACCGGCCCTCCAGGGGGTAGGAGTCGCGCAGCCCGTACAGGCTCCGCGGCACGCCGGCGGACTCGGTCAGGCACAGCAGCTCGCCCTCGTCGCCGCCGAAGGCGTAGACGGCGGCGAACGCGGAGCCGGTGAAGACCAGGGCCTGTTCCAGGACACGGCGGAGCCGGTCGCGGGAAGCGGGATCGGTTGTGATCGTTTTAAGGGCAAGTTCGACCCGCGGACTTCGCGTTCTGCGTGCCGTAGCGCCCTCACTGACCACGTTGGCCATTACAGCGCGTATCGGCCGCTCGCGCAGCCCCTGTGACGGTTCTGTGGGCATAGCGAGGAGGCGCCGCTCGAAACAGGCCGAACACTTCTTGACCCGTGCGTTCCGCACGGTGGTCTCGTGACAGGCGTGACTGTCGGCGCGGCCGGCCCGGCTGGAAGGCTCGGTGCCGATCAGGGAGGGGGACCGTCATGGACCAGCGCTACGAGGTGTACGCGCTCACCGACCGGCACTTCTACGACGCGCCCGACCGGCTGTCGGCGGGCGCGCCGGAGGCGGCACCGGCGTACGCCGCGGCCCGGCGCGCGGTGCCCGAGGGGTGGGAGGCGGCCCGGATCGGCGACTGGCTGAACCTGACGCCGCTCGGCGCCGACGGACGGCCGGCACCGGGGCCTGCGCAGGGCTGGAAGATCCACGCCTCCGCCACCCGGGCGAACGCCGAGCGGATCGCCGCGATCGTCTGGGACTACTGCGTGCCCCGTCGCATCCCCTTCAAGTTCGTCCCCGGACCGCATCTGCTGCACCTGCGGAACACCAAGTACGCCGCCCGCGACACCAGCGGCAAGTTCGTCACGGTCTACCCGGCCGACGAGGAGCAGCTCCACCTCGTGCTGCGGGAGCTGGGCGCGCTGCTGGAGGGTTTCGAGGGGCCGTACATCCTGACCGACCTGCGGTGGGGCGCCGGCCCGCTCTACGTCCGCTACGGCGCCTTCGCCCGTGCCTTCGTCGTCGACGAGCGCGGCACGCTGGTTCCGGCGGTGCGCGACGGGGCGGGCCGCGCCGTGCCGGACCGGCGGGCGCCGTCCTTCCAGGTCCCCGACTGGGTCACCCTGCCGTCCTTCCTGGAACCGCATCTGGCGGCCCGCAACACCACGACGGTCGGCGAGCTGCCGTACCGCATCGAGAAGGCCCTGCACTTCTCCAACGGCGGCGGGGTCTACGCGGGCACCGACACCCGCGACGGGCGCAAGGTCGTCCTCAAGGAAGGGCGGCCGCACGCGGGCCTGGCGGCCGACGGCGCGGACGCGATCTCCCGGCTGGAGCGGGAGCGGCAGGCGCTGGAGCGGGTCGCCGGGACCGGGGTCGTACCGGAGGTGCGGGACTGGTTCACCCTGGGCGACCACCGGTTCCTGGTCATGGACTTCGTCGAGGGACGCCCGCTGAACTCGTTCTTCGCCGAAAAGCACCCGCTGCTCACCCCGGACCCCGAGCCGGGGGCGGTGGCCGCCTACACGGAATGGGCGCTGCGCATCCACCGGGCGGTGGAGCGGGCGGTCGAAGCGGTGCACGCCCGCGGGATCGTCTTCAACGACCTGCATGTCTTCAACATCATGGTCGCGCCCGACGAGGAGTCGGTCGTCCTGATCGACTTCGAGGCCGCGGCACCGGCCTCGGAAGACGGCCGGCAGGTCGTGGCCCACCCCGGGTTCTTCGCTCCGCCGGACCGCCGCGGCGCCGACGTCGACCGGTACGCGCTGGCCTGTCTGCGGCTCGCCCTGTTCCTGCCGGTGACCACCCTGTTCGTGGTCGACCGCGGCAAGGCCGCGCATCTGGCGGACGTGATCGCCGGGCAGTTCCCCGACGTGCCGCGGGACTTCCTCGACGAGGCGGTCGCGGAGATCACGCGCGAGGCGGCGCGGCCGGTGGGGGCCGGGACCGGCGGGGCCGCACGGGTCCCGGCCGCCGCCTCGCTCGTCGATCCGGCCGACTGGCCCTACAGCCGCGACTCGATGGTCAAGGCGATCCTCGCCTCGGCCACCCCCGAGCGCGACGACCGGCTCTTCCCCGGCGACATCGCACAGTTCTCCGACGGCGGCGGACTGGGACTGGCGCACGGCGCGGCCGGGGTGCTGTACGCGCTGGCCGGGACGGGCGCCGACCGGTACGAGGAGGGCGAACGCTGGCTGCTCGCCCGTACCGCCCCGCCACCGGTCGGGACCCCGCTCGGCCTGTACGACGGTCTCGCGGGCATCGCCCACGTCCTGGACCGGCTCGGGCACCGGCAGCGCGCGCTCGACCTGGCCGACGGGATCCTCCGGGAGCGCTGGCAGCGGCTCTCCTCCGACCTGCACGGCGGGCTGGCCGGGGTGGGGCTGGTCCTCGGCGAGCTGGCCCGCACGACCGGCGAGGGAGAGCTCCGGGACCGGGCCGCCGAGGCCGCGCACCTCCTGGTGGAGCGGCTCGCCGAGCCCGCCCCGGACACCTCGCGCCGGCGTGCGGGGCTACTGCGGGGCGCCAGTGGGCCCGCGCTCTTCCTGCTGCGGCAGTACGAGCGGACCGGCGAGCGCGAACTGCTCGAGGCGGCCGCCGCCGCGCTGCGCCGGGACCTGGACCGCTGCGTCGTCCAGCCCAACGGCGGCGGCCTGGCGGTCGACGAGGGCTGGCGGACCCTGCCCTACCTGGGCGACGGCAGCGTGGGCGTGGGCATGGTCCTCGACGACTTCCTCGCGCACGCGGACGACGAGCGGTTCGAGCGGGCCCGCGCCGACATCCTCACCGCCGCCGCCTCCCGCTTCTACGCGCAGCCCGGCCTGTTCCAGGGGCGCGCCGGGATGATCCTGCACCTCAGCCGGACCACCACACCGGGCCCGACCGAGCGGCGGCTCGCCGAACAGGTGGGCGCGCTCGGCTGGTACGCGATGGCGTACGAGGGTCAACTGGCCTTCCCCGGACACCAGATGATGCGGCTTTCCATGGACCTCGCCACCGGAACGGCAGGGTGCCTGCTCGCGCTCGCGGCGGCCCTGGACGGCGAGAGCGCCGCCGGACTGCCGTTCCTCACGCCGCCCAGGCGGCCCCACGAACGCGGCCCCGCGAACTGACGGAGCCGTGACCCAACCCCCGTCCCCATCGAGGGACCCGTCCCATCAACGAAAAGGACATGACATGGCACTGCTCGACCTGCAGACGATGGAGTCCGACGAGCACACCGGAGGTGGTGGGGCCAGCACGCTCAGCCTGCTCTCCTGCCTCAGCGCGGCGAGCGTCACGCTCTGCCTCTGACCGACACCGCGAGTCCACGGCCCCGGGCGGCTTCCTCCCCTGCACGGGGAGGGGCCGTCCGGGGCCTCGCCATCACGGCAGGATGCGAGGGCGCAGCCGCATGATCGACGACTTCTCCGGGGGCCGGGGCGGGGACGGAGACACTGACGAGGACGCCGGGACCGGGGCGGGGGCCGCCGGGAACGGCGCCGAGGGGGTGACCGGGACCGCCGGGGCCGCAGTGGCGGGCGCCGGAACCGAGGCCGGATCCGGTACCGGCGCCGAAGCCGAGAGCGGGGTGTCCCGGGCGCGGGGCGTGCTCCGGGAGGCCGTGCGGTTCGGTGGGGCGCGTTGTGCCGTCCTCTGTGTGGCCGGTACCGCCGCGACCGGCGCCGGGCTGCTGCTGCCGGCCGTGCTGGGCCGGACCCTGGACCTGCTGCTCGCCCACGCGCCGGCCGCCCGCTGGATCCTCTGCTCCGCGGGGCTGGTCCTGCTGCTCGCGGTGCTGGAGGGCACCGAGACCGTGCTCGACGGCACCACCAACGCCCGTACCACCGCCCGGCTGCGCCGGCGGCTCACCGGTCACGTCCTGGCCCTCGGCCCACGGGCCACCGCCCGTTTCGGCTCCGGCGACCTCGTCGCCCGGCTCGTCGGCAGTGCCACCCAGGCCGGGACGGCGCCCACGGCCCTCGCCGCCTGCCTCGCCGCCCTCGCCGGCCCGGTGGGCGGCGTGGTCGCGCTCGGCCTGATCGACCCCCTGCTCGCGGTCGTCCTCCTGGCCGGTGCCCCGGTCCTCGTCCTGGTGCTGCGGGTCTTCGCGCGCGACTCCTCGGACTGCGTCGCCCGTTACCAGCAGGTCCAGGGGCACCTCGCCTCGGCACTCGCGGAGGCCGTCGGGGGCGCCCGCACGATCAGGGCGGCGGGCACGGCGGACCGGGAGACGGCGCGGATCCTGCGACCCCTGCCCGAACTGTCCCGGGCCGGTCACCTCATGTGGCGCGCCCAGGGACGGGCCGCCGCGCAGACCGTCGCCGTAGGGCCGCTGCTGCACCTGGGCGTCGTCGCGGTGGCGGGCCTGCTGCTGACCCGGCACCGGCTCACGGTGGGCGAGGTGCTCGCCGCGTCCCGGTACGCGGTGCTCGCGACCGGCGTCGGTGTGCTGGTCGGGCAGCTCGCGTCCCTGGTGCGCGCCCGGGCCGCGGCCGGACGCCTCGGCGAGGTGCTGGCCGAGCCCGCGCCCGGTCACGGCACCCGGCGGCTGCCGCCGGGCCCCGGGCGGCTGGAGCTGCGCGCGGTGACCGCCCGGCGCGGCGGCCGGACCGTCCTCGACGGCGTGGACCTGGTCGTGCCCGGCGGCACCACGCTCGCCGTGGTCGGCCGGTCCGGCTCCGGCAAGTCGCTACTGGCCGCCGTGGCCGGACGGCTGGCCGACCCGGACACCGGAGAGGTGCTGCTCGACGGGGTGCCGCTGCGCGAGCTGACCCACGACGACCTGCGGCGCGCGGTCGGCCACGCCTTCGCACGGCCCGCCCTGCTGGGCACGACCGTCGAGGACGCGATCGGCTTCGGCCTGGTCACGCCCTCCCCCGAGCGCGTCCGGCAGGCCGCGCGCACGGCCCGCGCGGACGCCTTCGTACGCCGCCTGCCCGACGGCTACGCCACCGCCTGCGCCGACGCGCCCCGCTCCGGCGGCGAGTCACAGCGCCTCGGCCTGGCCCGCGCCTTCGCGCACGACGGCCGTCTGCTCATCCTCGACGACGCACTCTCCAGCCTGGACACGGTCACGGAGCACCACATCACCCGCGCCCTCACCACCGGCACCACCGCCACCACCCGCCTCCTCGTCGCCCACCGCGCCGCGACGGCCGCCCACGCGGACGCCGTGGCCTGGCTGGACGAGGGGCGCGTACGCGCGGTGGCCCCGCACGCGGAACTGTGGCGGGACGCCTGCTACCGGCGGGTGTTCGCAGTCGGGGACGGTGCGCAGGAGGGGCCGGACGAGGACCGTCCGGGCACGGGTGGCACGCCGCGGGCGGTGGTGTCGTGACGCCGGGACGGTGGGGGCCGGGGTCTCCGCGGGCGTGGGGACGGGACGTCGCGCGGCTGGGGGGATGGTCGCTGCTGGAAGCGGGGCAGGCCTTTCTGCTCGGCCACGCGCTGGCGCGCGCCCTGGACGCGGGGTTCCTGGCCGGGCGGGCGCGGGCCGGGCTCGGGTGGCTGGCGGTCGCAGGGGTGGGGGTGCTGGTCGGCGCGTACGGGACGGGGCGGGTGTACCGGGCGGTCGCGGCCCTGGTGGAGCCGCTCAGGGACCGGCTGGTGCGGCGGGTGGTCGCGCGCGGGGTGCGGGAGGCGGACAGCGGCGCCCTGTCCGGGCTCACCCAGCAGGTGGAGATCGCCCGCGACACCTTCGCCGGGCTGGTGATGGTCTCGCGTTCCTTCCTGTTCACCGCCGCGGGCGCCCTGCTCGGCCTCTTCTCGCTGGCGCCCCTGCTCCTGCTGGTGGTCGCGCCCCCGCTGGTCGCCGGGGTGGGACTGTTCGCGGCGACGCTGCGGCCGCTCGCGCGGCGCCAGGAGGCGTATCTCGCCGCCGACGAGGCGCTCGCCGAGCGGCTGGGCGCGGTGTGTCCGGGCCTGCGGGACGTCACGGCGGCCGGTGCGGAGGCCCGGGTCGCCGCCGACGTCGGCGAGTGCGTCGACGCCGAGCGGCGCGCGGCGGATTCCCTGGCCCGGTGGGGCGTCGCCCGGGTGGCCTCCCTCGCGCTCGGCGGCCACCTGCCGGTCGTCCTGCTGCTCGCGGCCGCGCCGTGGCTCCTGGCCCACGACGTCACCCCGGGCGCCCTGGTCGGCGCCCTCGCCTACGTCACCCAGGCGCTCCTGCCCGCCCTCCAGAACCTCGTCCACGGCCTCGGCACCAGCGGCTCCCGCCTCACGGTGGTCCTGCGCCGCCTCAACCCGCCTGAGGAGCAGGATCAGACAAGGGCGGAGACGCCCGATGAGAAGCCGGCGTTCCCCCGGCCCTCCCCGGCCCCTTCTCCCTCTCCTCCCCCATCCCCGCATCCGTCCCCCTCGGCCGCCCTGACCCTCACCTCCGTGACCTTCGCCTACGGCCCTCACAGCGACCCCGTCCTGCGCGATCTCGACCTCGCCCTGCCGCACGGGGCCCACCTGGCGGTGGTCGGGCCGAGCGGGATCGGCAAGTCGACGCTCACCGCCCTGGTGGCCGGGTTGCTGGTGCCCGCGCGCGGCGAGATCCGGGTGTGCGGGCTGCCCGCGCGGGACCGCCGGGCCGTAGCGCGGCGTGTGCTGATTCCGCAGGAGGCCTACGTCGTCACCGGCACCCTCGCCGAGAATCTCGCCCTCCTGCGCCCCGACCCCGTACCGGAGCCGGAACTGTGCGCCGCCGCGGAGGCCGTCGGGCTCGCCCCGCTGCTGCGCGCGCTCGGCGGGCCGCGGGCGTTGGTGGATCCGGCGGCACTGTCCGCCGGGGAACGCCAGCTGATCGCGCTGACCCGCGCCTACCTGTCGCCCGCCCCCCTCGCCCTACTGGACGAGGCGACCTGTCATCTGGACCCGGACGCGGAGGCCCGCGCGGAGCGCGCCTTCGCCGCACGGCCCGGCGGCACCCTGGTGGTCGTGGCGCACCGCATCAGCTCCGCCCGCCGCGCGGACCGGATCCTGGTCATGGACGGCCGGGAGACGGCGTACGGCACGCACGAGGAGTTGCTGCGCGGCTCCCCGCTCTATCGCGATCTGGCCGGCGGCTGGGCCGGTCCGGCGTCACAGCCACCCCTCGCCCTGCGAGATGCGGATGGCGTCGATGCGGTTGCGGGCGCCGGTCTTGCGGGTGATGGCCGCCATGTAGTTGCGCACGGTCCCGTGGGACAGGTGCAGGCTCCCCGCGATCTCCGCGACGGAGGCGCCCTCGGCGGCCAGTGACAGCACGCTCAGCTCGCGCCTGGTGAGGGGCATCTCGGCGGCCTTGAGGAAGCCGAAGCCCAGGGAGTCGTCGACGAAACGCTCTCCAGCGGCGACGTGCCGTATGCCGCGCACCAGCCGGTCCGGCGGGCTCGCCTTGTCGACGTAGCCGAGGGCTCCGGCCTCGATGGCCCGCTTCAGCAGACCGGGGCGGCCGGCCGTCGCCAGTACGAGTAATCGCGGGCGCGGGGCGCCCGGTCCGCGGGGGCACAGCTCACCCAGCGGTGGCAGCCCGTAGGTGTCGGAGCAGTCGAGGTCGACCGCGCAGATGTCCGGGCGCACGGTGCGCACCCGCCCCGGCGCGGTGCGCCACGGGGTGTCGTACACCCCGAGGCCGGGCTCCCGCCGGAGCCACTCCGCCAGCACCGATCTCACCAGACACGCGTCGTGCACCAGAAGTACCCGGATCACTGCCACCCCTTCAGCTCGCCGTGCACGTTTTCGTCGGTGGCGCTTTTCCTCGCCGGTGGTCTTCCTCGGTGGGGATTCCCCCGATGGTGTTGAGCGCGTGCCCCATTGTTGGGGGCTCCCACCGTCCCCGGGCGCGAAGAATCGGCCATCAGGGTGCGCGGGGGCGCACGCGGGGCGCCGGCGTCCCGCCCCGTGCTTCGGGTGTGGGGGCATGGGGCGGGGGCGAGGGGGTACCCGGCCGCCTCGACCGCGCCGCGGGTACTCCTGCGCGCCAACACTCCGGAACCAGTCCGTCCGGTATGCAACTGGGAGGGGACCGCTCGCCGTGCGCCGGGGGTCGCGCGGGGGGAGCCTTGATCCGGGGATCCGTCGCGCGGCCGTGCGAGGAGGTGGTCGGCGTGCCCGACGGTCGGACGCCCGGACGGGGGCCGACGGCCGGTGGCCGCGGGGTCGACCGGCCACTGCTCTCCCTGGCCCTGGCCTCCCTGCTGGACGAGGTCCACGCGCATTCCGGTGCGGTGTACCTGCTGTCGCCGAACCAGCCGGTGCTGGAGATGGCGGTGGCGGGGGGGATGCCGCGGGCGTTCGTCGCCCCCTGGGAGCGGGTGGGGCTGAGCGCCCCCATCCCTGTCGCCCAGGCGGTGCGCGAGCGGCGGCTGGTCTGGGTCGGCGGCGAGGAGGAGATGGCCCGGCGCTATCCGCGGATCGCGGTGGTCCTGCCGTACCCGTTCGCGCTCGCCGCCCTGCCGGTGGCGACCCGGACCACCGTGTACGGCGCCGTCTTCGTCACCTGGCCGGCCTCGCACCCTCCCATGCTGTCCGACTGGGAGCGCGAGCATCTGACCGCTGCCTGCGACCGGCTGGCGCTGCGGCTGGAGCGGGCCGCCGCGCAGCGGCACCCGGTGGGCCCGGAGCCCGATCTGCTCGCCGTGCCCCCGGCCGGCGGGGCGGCCGGCACGCTCGGCACGGTGGAGGCGGTGCGCATGGTGGCGCGGCTGCCCTACGGTCTCGCCTCGCTCGATCTGCACGGCCGGATCTCCTACCTGAACGCCGCGGCCGCCGACCTGCTCGGCCTGCCCACCCGGGAACTGCTCGGCACCCGCCTGTGGGCGTCGGTGCCGTGGCTGAACGACCCGATGTACGAGGACCGTTACCGGGCCGCGCTGATCAGCCAGCACGTCACCTCCTTCGTGGCGCTGCGCCCGCCCGGCGACTGGCTGTCGTTCCGGCTGTATCCGAGCACCACCGGTCTGAGCGTGCGGATCAGCCGGGCCCGGGCGGTGGCGGAGATGGGCCGGTCCGCGCCGGAGCCCGGCGACGGGCCCTCCAGCCTGGTGACCATCTCGCACGTGCTGAGCCTGGCGGGCGCGCTGACCGAGGCCGTCGGGGTGCAGGACGTGGTCCAGCTGGTCGCGGACGAGATCGCCCCGGCGGTCGGCAGCCAGGCCCTGGTGGTCCTCGGTTCGCAGTCCGGGCGGCTGCACGTGCTGGGGCACCGCGGGTACGAGGATCCGCACACCGTGGAGCGGTTCCACGGCATGCCGCTGACCGCGCCGACACCGGGCGCGCACGTGCTGAGCACCGGGGTGCCCGCCTTCTTCGACTCCCTGCAGCAGCTGGAGCGGCTGTATCCGGCGCAACCCGCGACGCCGGACGGTTTCGAGGCCTGGGCCTACCTGCCGCTCATCGCCTCGGGCCGCCCGGTCGGCACCTGTGTGCTCGCGTACGCCGAGCCGCATCCGTTCCCGGCGGACGAGCGGGCGGTGCTGACGAGCCTGGGCGGGCTGATCGCACAGGCACTGGAGCGGGCCCGGCTGTACGACGCCAAGCACCGGCTGGCGCACGGTCTGCAGCAGGCGCTGCTGCCCCACTCGCTGCCGCGCCTGCCGGGCATCGAGGCGGCCGCGCGTTATCTGCCCGCGACGCAGGGCATGGACATCGGCGGCGACTTCTACGACCTGGTGCCGAGGCGCCCGCTGGCGGCCGCCGTGATCGGGGACGTGCAGGGGCACAACGTGACCGCGGCCGGGCTGATGGGGCAGATCCGCACCGCGGTCCGGGCGTACACGACGGTGGGGCAGGAACCGCAGGAGGTCATGCGCAGCACCAACCGGCTGCTGATCGACCTCGGCGTGGAACTGTTCGCCAGCTGCCTGTACCTGCGGCTCGATCCGGCGAACGGGTGCGCCGTGATGTCACGCGCGGGACATCCGCCACCGCTGATCCGGCGGCCGGACGGCCGGGTGCGCGTGCTGGACCTGGCGGTGGGCCCGCTGCTGGGCATCGACGCGTCGGCGACGTATCCGACGACGCTGATCGACTTCGCCCCCGGCTCGGTGCTCGCCCTCTACACCGACGGACTGGTCGAGTCGCCGGGTGCCGACATCGAGGACTCGCTCGTGGAACTGGGGCAGCGGCTCGCCGAGGCCGGGGACGCGCCCCTGGACGATCTGGCCGACCTCCTGATCCTGCACGGCGCGGCGGAGCGGGAGCGGATCGACGACGTGGCGCTGCTGCTGCTGCGGGCGCACGCGGGGTGACCTCCGGGGGGCCGACGACCGGGGGGGAAGACGCGGGCGGCCGGCCGCGACCGGTGGCGTGCAACGGCGGTGACACGCGAACGGTCCGACCCTCCCGCCGGAGGGCCGGACCGGTCCACTGGCCGACCGGAACCGCTGGGCAGGCCGGTCAGTGGCCTGTGGGGGGTGCTTGGCGCCGGGTCGTCCCGCCCGGCGATCAGCGGGCCGGGCGGCCGGTCACTGGCTCTGGGCGATGCCGGAGCCGTCGCCGGCGCCGGACTGGTCGCCCGGGTTCGCCGCGCCCGACTGATCACCCGGGTTCGCCGCGCCCGACTGATCACCCGGGTTCGCCGTCCCGGACTGGCCGCCGGGGTCGGCCGTCCCCGACTGATCACCCGGGGCGGCCGTCCCCGACTGGTCACCGGGGTTGGCCGTGCCCGACTGGTCACCGGGGTTGGCCGTGCCCGACTGGTCGCCCGGGGCGGCCGTTCCGGACTGGTCTCCACCGGCCTGCTGGCCTCCGCCCGCCTGCTGGCCACCGTCCGCCTGGCCACCCGCGCCCGCGCCGTTGCCCGCGCCGAGTGTCGCGCCCGTCGCCTGCAGGGCGGCGGTGACCGGCTGGAAGAAGGTCTCGCCACCCGCGGTGCAGTCGCCGCTGCCGCCCGAGGTGAGGCCGACCGCGCTGCCGTCCTGGGTGAACAGGGAGCCGCCGCTGTCGCCGGCCTCGGCGCAGACGTCGGTCTGGATCAGGCCGTTGACGGTGTCGACGCCGCCCGGGTTGGTCTCGCTCTGGAAGTTGACGGTGGCGTCGAGACCGGTGACCGAGCCGTTGTGCAGGCCGGTGGTGCTGCCCATCCGGAACACCTGCTGGCCGACGGTGGCGTCGGCCGCCTTCGCGATCTGCACGGTCTGCCCGTTGCCGACGTTGACCTCGCTCGGGGCCTGGGTGGCGGGGTCGTCGTACTTGACGAGGGAGAAGTCGCTGCCGGGGAAGGTGGCCTGGTCCACCGTGGCGATCGGCTGGCCGTTCTGGGAGTCGGACCACTGCTTGGCCGCGACGCCGCAGTGACCGGCCGTCAGGAACGCGGGACTGCCGTCGCTCGCCGTGACGTTGAAGCCGAGCGAGCAGCGGACCCCGCCGCCCTGCGCCTGGGCGAAGATGGCGTCGCCGCCCGAGACGAAGGTCTTGAAGGCCCCGGCGGACTTCTTCAGGGTCGCCGTCCCGGAGCCGAGGCCCTGGACGGTGGACTGCAGTCTGTCCCACTTGGCGCCGGTGACGGTCTTGTCGGCGGTGACGACGACCTTGTTCGTGCGCGGGTCGACGGCCCAGGCCGTACCGGGGATGGTGGCCTTCGCCTTCAGGGTCCGCGCGGCGGACTTGAGTTCGGCGGTGGTGTTCTGCACCTGGCGGACGGCGGCCCCGGCCTTCTTCGCCTGGACGATCACGTTCTTGTCGCCGCTCACCACGTTGACGACGAGTTGCTGCTTGTCGGCGTCGTAGTAGGACCCGGCGATGGAGTCGCCGAGCGCCTTGGCGAGCTGCGAGGCGAGGTCCGAGGCGTCCGTCGCCTTGAGCGTCTTGGGGGTGGCGTTGTCCGCCGCGCCGTCCTGAGACGCGTTGGCGTTCGGGAGCAGCAGAGCCGCCGCTCCGAGCGCCGCCACGCTGCCTGCCGCTATCGCGGCCTTGCGCTTCGGAATTCGCTTGTGACTCAAACTTCTCGACCTCCAAGGGACGGGGTCTGTGCCGCCGTTCGGCAGCTGCTGGGGGGCGCCTGGATGGCTGTTGGTACGCAGGGGGCACGCGGGGCGTTCAACTCCGCTCGTCGGCCCCTCCCGGCGGCACGCCGAATCGGCCAACTCCCGCGCCCGGCCCGGCGGTGCCGGGAACAATCCCCTCATGACGATGACCACCGCCGAAGCCGGCAAGATCCTCGACGACAACTTCGCCCCCTGGGTCCTGGAACTGGGCCTGGGCGTGGAGGCGTTGGGCCCGGACCGCGCGATCCTGCGACTGCCCTGGTCGGCGCGGCTGGCCCGCGAGGGCGGGGCGCTGTCCGGGCAGGCGCTGATGGCCGCCGCCGACACGGCGACCGTGATCGCGGTCTCGGCCGGGCGCGGCTGCTACGTGCCGATGACGACGGTGCAGCAGTCGACGTCGTTCCAGCGGGCGGTGACCGGCTCGGATGTCCTGATCGAAGCGGTCCTGACCAAGCTGGGCCGCCGGATGGCGTTCGCGGACATCACCCTCACGGACGAGGGCGCCGGTGCGCTCGCGGCGCGGGCGAGCACGGTGTACGCCCTGCTCGGCTGACACGCTCCGCGACCGGCCGATCTCTCTGAGTCGTCCACGGCGCGCGGAATCCCGGCTTCAGCGAATCTGCACATTGAATACTCAACGAAGTCATCGGACTCGTCGGTTCTGCACAACCGCGCGCCCCCGGCGAGTCCTTTGGCGCGGAGTGCCGGATTCGCCGTCGCACTCGCAAGTATCCGGGCGCGCCGATGCGGTGCCGCGTGTGAAGAAGTCGCCGACAACTCGTGCCGACGCCCTCACCGATGACCGCCGCGCGGCAACAAGTCGCCAGGTGAGAGGGCTGGTTGATTGGAAGCGACGCGCCGCCGCGTGCTTTGATCCCTCACATCGCGGGAATCGCAACGGGCTCGGGGAACGGGCCCGCGGTACCCGCGCAGGCGGCGTCCGTCTGTCCCCAGAGGGGGCCGCTCCCCCTTGTGAGAGATATCCATACGAAGGGAAGTTCCATCATGAACTCCACCCCCCAGGTCGAGACCGTCGAGATCTCCGACGCCGAGCTCGACAACGTCTCCGGCGGTCTGGCCCTGAACGCCCTGGGCACCGCCACCGGCGTGGTGGACAGCGTCGCCCCGGTCTCCGGCCTGGCCGACACGGCCGTCGGCACCGTCCAGGGTGTCACCGGCCTGAACGTGGCCCCCGCCGCCAACCTGGTCGCCGGTCTCTGATCGCGCCTCGTTGCCGTTGAGTCCCGGAGCCGTATGCCGGTTCCGGGACTCTCGGGTGCCGTGATAGATCCGTCCCGCACGTCCCCACAGGTGAGGGAAGTTCCGTGCAGTTCCGCCAACAGGCCCTCGCCAAGCTCCAGTCGCCGGAGGAACTCGACCTTCCGGTGCGGCTCGCCCGCCCCCAGGGGTGGCTCGTGCTGTCCGTCGCGCTGGTCGCCATGGCCGCCGCCTCCGTCTGGGCCGTGACGGGCTCCGTGGCCTCCACGGTCGGCGCGCAGGCCATCCTCACGCACGGGCAGGGCAGTTACCTCCTGCAGAGCCCGGTCGCCGGCCAGGTCACCGCGGTCCTCGCCGAGGAGGGCCAACCGTTGCCCGCAGGCGCGCCCGTGGTGAAGGTCCGTACGGGCCGGGGCGACCAGATCGTCCGCACGGTCGCCGCGGGCCGGGTCACCGCACTCGCCGCCACCATCGGCCAGATCGTCCGGACCGGCGCGAACATCGCCGCCGTCGAGAAGGTCGCCCACGCCTCGGACCCGCTGTACGCGACCGTGTACGTCCCCGCCGAGAACGCCGCCGCCATCCCCGCCGACGCCTCCGTCGACCTGACCGTCGCCTCGGTGCCCACACAGCGGTACGGAGTGCTGCGCGGCCATGTGAAGTCGGTCGACCGCACCGCCGAGTCGGCCCAGCGGATCGCCGCGTTCCTCGGCGACGCCCAGCTGGGCGAGCAGTTCACGAGGAAGGGCCGTCCGGTCGCCGTCCTCGTCCGGCTCGATCCGTCGTCCGCCACGAAGAGCGGCTACCGCTGGTCCTCCGCGGACGGCCCCCCGTACCGGCTGGACTCCATGACCCTGGCCACGGCCTCCATCCGCCTGGCCGACCAGCGTCCGCTCGATTGGCTGCTGCCGTGACCACCGCCCAGGAGACCCGCGGCCGCCGCCGCGCCGCCCCGCCCAAGCGCCGCCCGGTCCCCAAGGGCCGGGGGAAGACCGTCCGTACCCCCAGCGTGCTCCAGATGGAGGCCGTGGAGTGCGGCGCCGCCTCGCTCGCGATGGTGCTCGGCCACTACGGCCGCCATGTCCCACTGGAGGAGCTGCGCATCGCCTGCGGTGTCTCGCGGGACGGCTCGCGCGCCAGCAACCTGCTGAAGGCGGCGCGCAGTTACGGCCTGACCGCCAAGGGCATGCAGATGGACACCGCCGCCCTCGCCGAGGTGAAGGCACCGGCCGTCCTGTTCTGGGAGTTCAACCACTACGTCGTCTACGACGGCATGGGCCGCCGCCTGGGCCGGCGCGGGGTGTACATCAACGACCCCGCGAAGGGCCGCCGTTTCGTCCCCATGGAGGACTTCGACAGCAGCTTCACCGGCGTGGTGCTGGTCATGGAGCCGGGCCGGGACTTCGAGCGCGGGGGCCGCAAGCCGGGGGTCCTGGGCGCCATGCCGGCCCGGCTTCGCGGCACCGCGGGCACGATGCCCGCCGCCGTGCTGGCGAGCCTGCTGCTGGTGGCGGTCGGCGCGGCGGTGCCCGCGCTCAGCCGCACCTACATCGACATGTTCCTGATCGGCGGCCAGACCTCGCTGCTGGGCGTGCTGTTCGCGTCGATGGGCGCGTGCGTGCTGCTCACGGTGGTGCTGACCTGGCTGCAGCAGGCGAACCTGCTGCACGGCCGGATCATCTCCTCCACCCTCTCCAGCGCCCGCTTCCTGCGCCATCTGCTGCGCCTGCCGGTGACGTTCTTCGCCCAGCGCAGCCCCGCCGACCTGGTGCAGCGTCTGCAGTCCAACGACCAGGTGGCCGAGACCCTGGCCCGCGACCTCGCGGCGGCGGGCGTGGACGCGGTCGTGGTGGTGCTGTACGCGATCCTGCTCTACACCTACGACCCGCAGCTGACGTTCGTCGGCATCGGCGTCGCGCTGCTGAACGTCGTGGCGATGCGGTTCGTCGTACGGCTGCGCGCGACGCGGACGGCGAAGCTGCGCGCGGACACCGCCCGGCTCACCAACACCGCCTACAGCGGGCTGCAGTTGATCGAGACGATGAAGGCGACCGGCGGGGAGGACGGCTACTTCCGCAAGTGGGCGGGGCAGCACGCCACCACCCTGGAGGAGCAGCAGCGCCTCGGCGTGCCGAGCGCCTGGCTGGGCGTGGTCGCGCCGACCCTGGCGACGCTCAACAGCGCGCTGATTCTGTGGATCGGCGGGATGCGCGCGGTCGAGGGCCACATCTCGGTCGGTCTGCTGGTCGCCTTCCAGGCGCTGGTGACCCGGTTCACCGCCCCCCTCACCCGCCTCAACGGGGTCGCCGGCCGCATCCAGGACTTCGCGGCGGACGTGGCCCGGCTCAAGGACGTGGAGAACTTCCAGGCGGACCCGCTCTACGCCCGCGCCGGCACCGGCGAGTCCACCCGCCGGCTGCACGGCCATGTGGAGCTGGAGAACATCACCTTCGGCTACAGCCCCCTGGACAAGCCGCTGCTCACCGGTTTCGACCTGATCGTGGGGCCGGGGCAGCAGGTGGCCCTGGTCGGCGGCTCCGGCAGCGGCAAGTCCACGGTCTCCCGCCTGATCTCGGGCCTGTACGCGCCCTGGGAGGGCGTGATCCGCATCGACGGGCAGCGACTGGAGGACATCCCGCGCGGCGCGCTCGCGGCCTCGGTGTCCTTCGTCGACCAGGAGGTGTTCCTGTTCGAGGGTACGGTCCGCGACAACGTGGCGCTGTGGGACCCCTCCATCCCGGACGACGCGGTGACGGAGGCGCTCAGGGACGCGGCACTGTACGACGTGGTCGTGCGACGGCCCGGCGGCATCCACAGCCGGGTCGAGCAGGACGGCCGCAACTTCTCCGGCGGGCAGCGCCAGCGCCTGGAGATCGCCCGGGCGCTGGTGCGCCGGCCGAGCATCCTCGTGCTCGACGAGGTGACCAGCGCCCTGGACGCCGAGACCGAGCAGCTGGTGATGGACAACCTGCGGCGGCGCGGCTGCGCCTGCGTGGTGATCGCGCACCGGCTCAGCACCGTGCGCGACAGCGACGAGATCGTCGTGCTCCAGCACGGCACGGTCGTCGAACGCGGGCGGCACGAGGAGCTGGTGGCGCGCGGCGGAGCGTACGCCGCGCTGGTCAGGGAGCGATGAGATGACGTCCCTTCACGAGGGTCACCAGGGCGACCTGGTTCTGGGCGCGCTCGGGTCCCTGGGCACGCCGGTCGACTGCGCAGGGTTCAACCGGCTCGATCTGGAGGGCCCGCAGGTGCTGTGGCTGGTCGCGGCCGGCGCGGTGGACCTGTTCGCGGTCGACGAGGTGCAGCAGGGCCACTGGCACCACCTGGGCCGTCTGGAGGCGGGCTCGCTGCTGCTCGGCCCGGTCGCCGGCCCGCAGCACACGCTGATCGCGCGCCCCCTGCGGGACTGCGTGGTGCGCCGCGTCGAGCTGCGCGAGCTGTACCAGCCGGCCAACACGCAGACCTGGTCGTACGACGAGTACGGCAACCCGCAGTACGTGCCGCCGGCGACCAGCCCGCTGGAGTACGCCGTCGCGCTCGGCGTCGGCCGCAGCCTGTCCGTCCTGTTCCAGGCGCCGATGGCCGAGGAGCGGGTGGCCGCGCCCACCGACGACGACGTCTTCTGGATGCAGGTGCCGCCGGGCAGTGTCCAGTACGGGGCGCTGTACGGCGCGGAGGCGGCCGCGGACCTGCTGATGGACCCGGCGCTGTGGCAGAGCATGGTCGACCAGCAGTACCGGCTGCTGACCGCGCTTGACCGCTGGATCGAGCAGCTGGAGCGCACCCACGAGAACCGCACGGCGGAGGGCATCAAGGCCGGCGAGGCGGTCCGCGCGCAGGCCGACCGGACGCTGCTGGCGTCCATCGGCCGCTCCTCGGCGCAGCGGACCACGGCCGCCGATGCCGACGCCACCTACGCCGCCTGCAGGCTGGTCGCGCGCGCGGCGGGGATCACCCTCGCCGAACCCGCGCAGAGCGGCACGGAGAGCGACCGTCTCGACCCCGTCGAACAGGTCGCCCTGGCCTCCCGGGTGCGCACCCGTGCCGTACGCCTGTACGGCCGCTGGTGGCGGGAGAACGTCGGGCCGCTGGTGGGGCACCGGGCGCTGTCGGGCGCGCCGGTCGCCCTGCTGTGGCGGCGCGGCGGGTACGTCGCGGTGCATCCGGCCACCGGCCGGGAGACGCCGATCGAGAAGGCGAACGCGGAGGAGTTCGAGCCGCGGGCGGTGATGTTCTACCGCCCGCTGCCCGACCGCGGGCTCAGCCCGGCCGGGTTGCTGCGGTTCACCCTGCGCGGCACCGGCAGCGATGTGCTCAACCTCCTGCTCAGCGGCCTGGTGACGGTCGCCATCGGCGCCCTGGTGCCGGTCGCCACCGGAAAGGTGCTGGGGCAGTACGTGCCGAAGGCCCAGCAGGGGCTCATCGTGCAGGTCTGCCTGGCGGTGATGATCAGCAGTGTGGTGGCGGCGGCCTTCATGCTGCTGGAGAACCTGACCATCCTGCGGCTGGAGGGCCGGATCGAGGCCACGCTGCAACCGGCGGTCTGGGACCGGCTGTTGCGGCTTCCGACGAAGTTCTTCACCGAGCGCTCCACGGGCGAGCTGGCGAGCGCGGCCATGGGCATCAGTGCGATCCGCCGTCTGCTGGCGGGCGTCGGCCCGGTCGTCGCCCAGTCGGTGACCGTGGGCGTGATGAACCTGGTGCTGCTGTTCTGGTTCAGCGCGTCCATGGCTCTGGCGGCGATCGGCATGCTCGTCGTCATCGCCGCCGTGTTCCTGGGGCTCGGGCTGTGGCAGGTGCGCTGGCAGCGGCGGCTGGTGGCGCTCGGCAACAAGCTGAACAACCGGGCCTTCCAGACGCTGCGCGGGCTGCCGAAGCTGCGGGTGGCGGCGGCGGAGAACTACGCGTACGCGGCCTGGGCGTCGGAGTTCGCGCGCAGCCGTGAGCTGCAGCAGAAGGTGGGCCGCATCAAGAACCTCACCACGGTGATGGGCGCGGTCTACCTGCCGGTGTGCACCCTGCTGATGTTCATGCTGCTGGCGGGCCCGGCGCGCGGGTCGATGTCGGCGGCCGCGTTCCTCACCTTCAACACGTCGGTGACGATGCTGCTGACGTCCGTCACCCAGTTGACCGGAGCCTTCGTCTCGGCCGTGGCCGCGCTGCCGCTGTACGAGGAGATCAAGCCGGTGCTGGACGCTGTGCCGGAGGTGCGGGAGGCGAGCACCCGGCCCGGGCCGCTGTCCGGCGCGATCGAGGCGCGTCGGCTGTCGTTCCGGTACGCCGACGACGGGCCGCTGGTGCTGGACGACGTGTCGTTCGAGGTGCGGCCGGGCGAGTTCGTGGCGATCGTCGGCCCGAGCGGCTGCGGCAAGTCCACTCTGCTGCGCCTGCTGATCGGCTTCGACCGTCCGGTGTCCGGCGGGGTGCTGTACGACGGCCAGGACCTCGCGGCCCTCGACCAGTCGGCGGTGCGGCGGCAGTGCGGAGTGGTCCTCCAGCACGCCCAGCCCTTCAACGGCTCGATCCTGGACGTCATCCGGGGCACCGAGCCGTGCACGCCGGAGGAGGCCATGGCGGCGGCCGAGATGGCGGGGCTCGCCGAGGACATCAAGCGGATGCCGATGGGGCTGCACACCATCGTCGCGGGCAGCGGGGCGGTCTCCGGCGGGCAGCGGCAGCGTCTGATGATCGCCCAGGCCCTGGTGCGGCGCCCGCGGATCCTCTTCTTCGACGAGGCGACCAGCGCCCTGGACAACGACACGCAGCGCACGGTGATCGAGAGCACCCGCAAGCTCAACGCGACGCGGATCGTCATCGCGCACCGCCTGTCGACGGTGCTGGACGCCGACCGGGTCATCGTGATGGAGGACGGCAGGGTCGCCCAGCAGGGGGCACCGGCCGAACTGCTCGCCGAAACCGGCGGACGTCTCCACGAACTGGTCCGCCGCCAGCTGGCGTGAGCGAGACGTCGCCGCCGAGGGCCCGCATCCCGAGTCCGGCCGCATGCGCCGTCACCTTGGCGGGCCCGCGGACCAGGTCCGCGGCCGCCCCCTCGCCGGCGGCCCGTACGAGTTCGGCGATCTCGGTCACGCGGCGAACCCGGAGGGGAGGAGGACCGAGCGGGGGGCGACGGTCCGTCAACTTCCGGTCGCGGTGGGCGATGTCCGCGTCTGCCCTTACAGTGGGCACCCGCTGCCATACGGCGTGAAAACCGCAGACACAACGCAGCCACAGCACAGACAGGAAGGTCCAGGCAACGTGTTCCAAGACGCCCCCATCTACCACCGGCTGGTCGCCGAGCGCGGCGACGTGCCCGCCCGAGTCCGTGACGCGGCCCTGCACATACACCGCGAGCTCGAGGGTGTGATGGGCCGGTCGCTCGCCTCGTACCAGCCGGGCCCGCCGCCCACGAGCGCGCCACCTCGGCCGTACTCGGCGCTGCCGCCAGGCTTGTAGGGCGGCGACGCCCGGAGCTACGACACCCGCGGCGCGCGTCAGGGCGCCGCGGGCACCCCCGACAGACGCGGCCCACCGGCCCGGAGGCCTCCGTCGGGACCCGATCAGGCGAGATGCGGGCGCAAGAAGCGTCGTCCGCCCCGGAGCGGCGTACGAATCCCCTGGACTGGGTAGCCACCGGCCCATGCGGACAAGCGTGGTGGATGTGGGGTCGAACACCGTCCGGCTGATGGTGGCGGACGCGGAGGGCGGGGTGCCGTTGCCCGTCCACACCGCCAAGTGGCGTCTTCGCCTGTCCGAACAGGTCAGGCCCGGGGAGCGCATCCCGAAGGAGGCCGTGGAGCGGCTGGTCGAGGCGGTCGCCGAGGCGAGTGCGACGGCGTCCCGGTGGGGCGCGTCCGGCCCGCTGGCCTTCGCCACCGCCGTGGTGCGCGGCGCGCCGAACCGGCTGGAGGTGCTGCGGGCGGTCCGGACGCGGACCGGGGTCGCGCTGTGCACACTGCCCGGAGAGGTCGAGGCCGAGCTCACGTTCCTCGGGGCGCGGCGCTGGATGGGCTGGCGCTCGGGTCCGCTCGCCCTGCTGGACATCGGCGGCGGTTCCCTCGAAGTCGCCTTCGGACGTGGCCGGCTGCCGGACTTCGTGGCCTCGCTGCCGCTGGGCGCGGGGCGGCTGACCCATCAGTTCCTCGCACCCGA
This sequence comes from Streptomyces sp. NPDC014864, assembly GCF_043081525.1. Lineage (NCBI taxonomy): Bacteria > Bacillati > Actinomycetota > Actinomycetes > Kitasatosporales > Streptomycetaceae > Streptomyces > Streptomyces sp. NPDC014864. Next base: position 71,079 of record NZ_JBIBWT010000003.1, on the reverse strand, counting down.
GGACCCGCCGTCCCCGGAGCGGCTCAAGGCGCTGCGGCGCGAGGTCCGGCATCAGCTGCGGGACGCGGCTGCCCGGATCCGCTGGGAGGGGCCGCGCACCGCGGTGGCGACCTCGCGCACCTTCCAGCAGCTCGGGCGGCTGTGCGGGGCCGCGCCCGGACGTTACGGCCCCTTCGTGGAGCGTCCGTTGCGCCGCGCGGACCTGAGAGACGCGATCGACCGGCTGGCCGCCCTGCCCGCCACCGCCCGCGCCGCGCTCCCGGGCATCTCCGCGCCGCGCGCCGCGCAGAGCCTGGCCGGCGCGGTGGTCGCGCACACGGCGATGAAGCTCACCGGCATCTCGGCGGTCACCATCTGTCCCTGGGCCATCCGCGAGGGGGTGCTGCTGCGGCACATCGAGGACGGCCCGGGCTGGTGGGCGGAGATGTCCCGCCGCAGCGAGGAGGTCGGCCCGCCCGACCCGCTTCCCCTGCGCGTCGCCACCGCCAGGAACTGAGAGGGGACACGCCGGGGAGGCGTCCGCCCCGACCGGCTCCGACGCCACCAGCGTCCGGCACGGCCACCGGCACCCGCCCCTCGCCGGGGCGGCCCCATGCCGGGGGGCTCGACCCCACACCGGGCGACCCCCACGCCGGAGACCCGCCCTCACTCCGGAGACCCACCCTCACTCAGGGGACTCGACCCCACGCCGGGGGCTCGACCCCACACCGGGCAACCCCCACACCGGGCAACCCCCACGCCGGAGACCCGCCCTCACTCAGGGGACTCGACCCCATGCCGGGCCGGGGAGCCCCCGCCCCCCGACCGGCTCCGACGCCACCAGCGTCCCGCACGGCCACCGCGCCCGCCCCCTCGCTCGGGGGCTCGGGCCCATGCCGGGGCCCCCACGCCGGGGCCTCCACGCCGGGCCCCGCCCCGTCCCGGGGACCCGATCCCATGCCGGGGCCCCCAACGGCCACCCATGACCGAAGCGCCGGACGCCCCGTCTCATCCCGCCCCGGGTGTCACCCGCGCCTCCCGGGTACACGAGCCCCATGAACCACGATCTCCGAGGACCCGAGCTGCCTCCGGCGCGGGGTCCGGTCTCCGCCGCCGTCGTCGCGTATCTGCTCGGTCGCGGGCCGCTGCCCGGCGCCGAGGAGACCGGCGGCGCGGACGCGTACGGTGACGACCTGCAGCTCGCCCTGTACCTCTGCTACGAGCTGCACTACCGCGGGTTCGCGGGCGTCGCCCCGGAGCGCGAATGGGACCCGGACCTGCTGCGGGTGCGGGCGGCGCTGGAACAGCGCTTCCTGTCCGCCCTGCGCGCCGACACGCCCGCGCACGCCAGCCTCGACGACGCGCTCGCCGCGCTCCTCGTCGAACCGGTCGAGGGCACGGGCGTCTCCCACTACCTGCGGGACGAGGGCGAGCTGTGGCAGCTGCGCGAGTACGCGGCCCAGCGCTCCCTGTACCACCTCAAGGAGGCCGACCCGCACGCCTGGGTGCTGCCGCGGCTGTGGGGACGGGCCAAGGCGGCGATGGCGGCGGTGGAGTACGACGAGTTCGGCGGTGGCCGCGCGGACCGGGTGCACGCCCGCCTGTTCGCGGACCTGATGAGCGACCTGGACCTGGACACGGCGTACGGCCGCCACCTGGACGCGGCCTCGGCGGAACTGCTGGCCATCGTGAACATGATGTCCCTGTTCGGCCTGCACCGGGAACTGCGGGGTGCCCTGGTCGGCCACTTCGCCGCGGTGGAGATCACCTCCTCCCCCGGCTCGCGGCGGCTGGCCGAGGCGATGCGCCGCACCGGCGCCGGACCGGCCGCGGAGTTCTTCTACGACGAGCACGTCGAGGCGGACGCGGTGCACGAGCAGGTGGTGCGCCACGACGTCATCGGCGGGCTGCTGGCCGAGGAGCCGCATCTGGCGGCCGACATCGCGTTCGGCATCGACGCGACCGAACACCTGGAGGGCCGCTTCGCCGCCCGGCTGCTCGCCGACTGGCGGGCGGGCCGGTCCTCGCTGCGCACCCCGCTTCCCACCCCTCTGAGCCATATTTCCTGATTGTCTGGGTACCCGCGCTCTGTGCATCCACTGGTACTCCCGGGCGTCTACGCCCCTCAGGACGACACCGCCCTGCTGGCCGAGGCGCTGGCCGGCGAAACCCTCCCGCCGGGCGCGCGGGTGCTCGACGTGGGCACCGGCAGCGGTGCGCTGGCACTCGAGGCCGCCCGGCGGGGCGCCGAGGTGACCGCCGTCGACGTCTCCCGCCGGGCGGTGTGGACGGCGCGGCTCAACGCGTGGCTGGCCCGACTGCCGGTCCACATCCGGCGCGGCAACCTCTTCGGGCCGGTGCGCGGCGGATCGTTCGACCTCATCCTCGCCAACCCGCCCTATGTGCCGGCGCCCGGCGCACGAGGCGAGCCGCGGGGCAGGTCCCGTGCCTGGGACGCGGGGCACGACGGACGGCTCGTGCTGGACCGGCTCTGCCGGGACGCGCCCGCCCTGCTGCGGCCCGGAGGCGTCCTGCTGATCGTCCATTCCGCGCTGAGCGGGCCCGGCCACACCCTGGACCGGCTGCGTGCGGCCGGGCTCAAGGCCGCCGTGGTGCGCCGCCGATGGATCGCCCTCGGGCCCGTCCTGCGGGCCCGGCGGGGCTGGCTGCGGGAGCGCGGTCTGCTCTCCGCGGCCGACGAGAGGGAAGAGTTGGTGGTCATCCGTGCCGAACGCCCCCTCTGACGACCCCCGCCCGGAGCCGCCCCGTCCGGACCAGCCCCGCCGGATCACCATGCGGCGGCGCGGGCCGATCCTCGTGGACGGCCCCGTAGAGGTCGAACTGGAGGACGGCACCACCGTCTCCTCCGACCGCTTCCGGGTCGCCCTGTGCACCTGCCGCCGCAGCCGTCGCTACCCGTGGTGCGACACCAGCCACCGCGACCGGGCCTGAGCCGTCGGGAACGAGAACGCTCCGCGTCCGGCCGGTGGACCGGCGGGATACGGAGCGAAGGTGATACCAGGGGTCGGCGGGCGGCCCCACTCCGCCCGGCCGACCCCTGGTGCGAGATCGCCGTGGTCCCCGCGACAGGGGCTCGCACTCCCCAGCTACGGGACCCTTCAGTTGTTTCACGAGGACGGCGCGATCCCGGTCTCTAGAACGCGAAGACGCTCGACATGGTGGCGTCCTTCACGCACGTGTTGGCGAAGGTGCGCTCGTAGGAGACGCGCTTGCCCTGCCAGACGCCGGCGGCCGTGACGACCACCGGGTTGTACTCCTTGGTGCACAGCACGTCCCGCTTGGCCGTCAGGGCGTCGAAGTCCCCGCCGGTGGCGCGCAGTTCCGCGCAGGCCAGGGCCGGCGCCGGATGGGTGCCCGAGGACGTGGGGGCGCAGCCCAGGGTGACGGCACGCTCGGGGGTCGCGGCCGCCGCGCTCTCGCCGTGGCCCACGGTGAGTACCAGGGCCGAGGGGGCGTAGAGCGAGGCGGGGGCGCTGGACGGGGTGGCAAGCGCGGCCCCGGTGAGGGGTCCGCAGACGGCGGTGGCCGTCAGGCCGAGAGTCGCTGCCCAGCGCGCGGTGTTCCGCATTGTGTGCTTCCTTCCGCTCGAGATTTTGTCGATGAGAGATACCGGAGCCGGCACGGTCGGTGCCTGACCGGCGCCCCGGAGTCTGCCGAGTCCGCCGCCGAAACTCACATCGAAGGCATGTGTTTCAGTAACCTTGCGTGTTGAAGCAGTGGCGTGAAGTCACAGAGTTCGAACGTTCCAACCCCCAAACTGCGGGGCCTTGGATCGCCGAATCAGGTCGGATGGCTCGATTCCTTACGTTCGTTAATCGTCCTGAAACATTCCGGTTGCGCTCTCGGCGGACCGCTTCGCGACCTCTTGTGTTCATGTGGGCGTGACGGTGGGGCGCGAGGAGATCCCCGTCGTCGGCCGTATACCGGAACCGCGCACGGCCGAGGGACCCGGCCGCCGAGCGCGCGCCCTTGGACGACCGGTCCGCCGCAGAGCCCCGTTGTCGTACCCGGCCGCTACGTTGGGGCCATGACGGACTTCGTACTGGTGGCAGGCGCGTGGCTCGGCGGGTGGGCGTGGGACGATGTCGTCCCCGTCCTGCGCGAGGCGGGGCACGGCGCGCATCCCCTCACCCTCACCGGACTGGCCGAGAAGAAGGGCGCGCCGGCCGGACAGCAGACCCATGTGCGGGACATCGTCGACCACGTCGAGCGCCTCGAGCTGTGGGACGTCGTGCTGGTGGGGCACAGCTACTCCGGAATCCCGGTGGGCCAGGCCGCCGAGCGGATCGGCGACCGGCTCCGGCGCGTGGTGTTCGTCGACGCCAACGTCCCGGTCGACGGGATGTCGTTCCTCGCGAGCTTCCCGAGCGAGCACGTCCGGCAGGCACTCGCGGCGCACGACGGCGTCTGGCCGCCCCTCGGCCCGGAGGACTACGCGGGACAGGAACTGACCGGCCCGCAGATCGACCGCATCGTCACCGAGGGCACGCCCCACCCGGGCGGCACCCTCACCGAGCCCGCCGTGCTCAACCGTCCGCTCGGCGAGCTGCCTGCCACCTACGTCAAGTGCCTGCTGGACGGCCCCGAACCGCCGCCCGCCGTGGCCGCGCTGCTCAGCGACGAGCGGTGGGAGTCGGCCGAGCTGGACACCGGCCACTGGCCGATGTTCTCCCGGCCGCGCGAGCTGGCCGCGGTCCTCCTCACGGCGGCCGGGGGCTGACCTCCGGACGGCTCCTACCCGCCAGTATCGTCGGGGTGCTACGCGGGCTCAGCGACGAGAGGCGGGACGGACGGATGGCGCGGCACTGGGCGGACTTCCAGTACGAGATCTATCTCAACGGGATGACGGGCGCCGTACCCCGGCTGCCCACCGATCTGACCCGTCTTGAAGAGCTGACCGAGCAGCGGCTCGGCCCCGGCCCGGTCGGCTACGTCGCGGGCAGTGCGGGCAGCGGCAGCACGGCGCGCGCCAACCGGGCGGCCCTGGACCGGCGCCGGATCGTCCCGCGGATGCTCCGCGACGTGCACGAACGTGACCTGTCGGTGCGGGTGCTGGGGCGTGACCTGCCCGCGCCGCTGGCGCTGGCCCCGGTCGGGGTGCTGTCGATCATGCATCCGGAGGCCGAGCCGGCGGCCGCGCGGGCCGCCGCTGCGCAGGGCGTGCCGTACATCCTGTCCTCGGCGTCCAGCACGCCCATGGAGCAGGTCGCGGAGGCGATGGGCGACGCCGAGCGGTGGTTCCAGCTCTACTGGGCCAAGGACCGCGAGGTGACGCGGAGTTTCCTGAACCGGGCGAAGGCGTCGGGCTTCTCCGTCCTGGTCGTCACGCTGGACACGCCGCTGCTGGCGTGGCGGCCGCGCGACCTCGACCAGGCGTACCTGCCGTTCCTGCACGGCGTGGGCACCGCCAACTACTTCTCCGACCCGGCCTTCCAGGCAGGTCTGGCCAAGCCGGTGCACGAGGACCCGAACGCGGCGGTGATGCGCTTCGTCGGCATGTTCGCCGACCCCGGCAAGACGTGGCCCGACCTGGCGTTCCTGCGGGAGAACTGGGACGGGCCGATCGTCCTCAAGGGCATCCTGCACCCGGACGACGCCCGTCTCGCAGCCGACGCCGGGATGGACGGAGTGGTCGTCTCCAACCACGGCGGCCGCCAGGTGGCCGGGTCGGTCGCGGCGGCCGACGCGCTGCCCCGGGTGGCGCGGGCGGTCGGCGACCGGCTGACCGTGCTGTTCGACAGCGGCGTCCGCACCGGCGACGACGTCTTCAAGGCGCTCGCCCTCGGTGCGTCCGCCGTGCTGCTGGGGCGGCCGTACGTGTACGGGCTCGGCCTCGACGGCCGGGCGGGCGTGGAGCACGTGATCCGCTGCCTGCTCGCGGAGTTCGACCTCACCCTCGCCCTGGCGGGGCACGCGGGACCGGACACTGTGGGCCCCGGCGACCTGGTCGAGGACGCCGCCTGACCACCGTCCGGGTTCCGCGTGGCCGCCTCCCATGACGCGGGAGGCGGCCACGGCCGTTCATGTGGTGGTGCGGGAGAGTTCCACCGGGTGGGTGAACGGCGCGCCCGTCCCCGCGATCGACAGCGAACCGGGGCTCGCCGACGGCGAGTCGGTCAGCCAGCGCTGGTCGTCGGAGCCGTCGCGGACCTTGACGACGATGTCGGCGCCCTGTGTGCGGGTGGTGGGGGCGAGCGCGAGCCGCTCGTCCCACCGGGCGAGCAACTCGCCCCGCACGGTGAGGTCGTAGCGCACGTCGGGGCCGCGCCGCGCGTCCGCGTCCGCGCAGGTGCCGAGGATGACGACACCGGCGTCCGCGTGCGAGTCCAGGCACAGGCCGGGATCGGCGAAGCTGCGCAGCAGCCCGTCGTTCTCCAGCGACCACAGCTGGGTCCACGCCGGGGAGCACGGGGCGAGTCGGACGTCCGCCCCGGCCTTCGGCTCGCCCCGGATGTCGAGGCACAGGCCGGCGGCGGCATTGCGCAACCGCGTCTGCCGGGCGGCGGTGGGCAACCCCGCCGTGCCGGGCCGCGCCGGGGAACCGGCGGTCGGAGTCGGGGAGCCGGGGCCGGGTGCCGTGCCCCGTGCGCCGGTCACCCCCGGAGCCGGGGCGCCGCCGTCGTCGTGCGACCACAGGCTGACGCCGAGCACGGTGGCCAGCAGTCCGGCAGAGGCCAGCCCGACGCCGGTGCGCAGCGCCCGGGACGACCAAGGACCGGCGGGCAGGAACCGCGCGGCGGCCGGGAAGCGGGACAGCACCCGGTGGCGGCCGGTGCCGGGCGGCCGGCCGGCGCCGTGCCGGGCGGCGCCCCTGGTCCGCGCCCGGCACGGGGTCCTGCCGGGGCGGGAGTCCAGATAGCGGCGGGCGCCCCAGCCGAGCACCGCCTCGGCGAGCAGGGCGCCCGTCCCGCGCTCCACCTGGCCGAGCTGTTCCGCCGCGTCCCGGCAGTAGCGGCACTCGGCCAAGTGCCGCTGGACGTCCGGGAGCAGGGCGCCGCCCCGCCGGATCGGCACGTCCAGCAGACGGTTGTAGAAGCGGCAGTCGTCGGTCGGCGCGAGTTCGCGGTGGGCGCGGACGCAGCCCTCGCGGAACTGCTCCCGCGCCTGCTCCAGGGCGAACGAGGCGGTGTCGGCGTCCATCCCGAGCAGGGCGGCCGGGACGGAGAGCGGCTCGGCCTCCACCTCGGTGTGCCACAACAGGCAGCGGGCGACCGCGGGAAGGCTCTCGAAGGAGCGCTGCGCGAGTCGGCGGTTCTCCGGCGTCAGGGACACGGCCGCGCGCATACCGCGTCCGCCGGCGGGTTTGCGCAGCGCGGGCAGTACATCGGACACGCGGTCCTCGGCGGCCCACTGCCGCACGGTGTCGCGGACGCCGAGCAGTAGCCGGGGGCGCAGCGCCGTGCCCGGTTCGCCCAGCGTCAGCCGGTCGAGAGCGTGGTGGAATGCGGCCGAGGTGACCATGGCGGCGATCGGGGCGGAGGAGGCGAGGCAGATGACGGCGTAGTCGTGGACGGGCTGCCAGTGGCGTGCGATCAGCAGGGCGACGCAGTGCGCGACCTCGTCGTCCGTACTGCCTCTGAGCCGGGCGGCGAGCGACTCGTCGGACTCCTCGGGGACCCCGCCCGGCGGCGGGTAGGGGGGAAGCGGGGGGTGGGGGGTGGGCACGGAGCGGATTCCTTTGGTGCGTAACCAGGAGGTGTGGGCGCGAGGGGCAGGCTCCGCCCGGCGGCGAATCGGCTCGAATCCCCCAACTGTCTCTGCGGAAACGGCCGTTGCCCCCCACAAGGTGGCTCACCCTTCCACACCGGGACGACGGCCAACAAGGCACCCGGGGCGGCATCCGCCTCTTTGACGGAAAGTCGGGACACAGCGCGACCCCTGTCCCGGGCGTTCGACTCGCGCCCCACCGTGCGCCCCGTGTGAAAACCGCGCACGCGCCGGCGCGTCACGCACGCTCCCGGCCCGCCGGTCCAAGGAGTCCACTGGAGTCGGCCCCTCGGATCAGGCCCGGCGCGGAACGGCGGCTCTCCCGCGCGCGAAGGCCGCCGACCTTGTTCCTCCCGCCCTCGGTCGGCGGCCGCGGGGGACGCTGTGTCAGATCTGCCAGGAGCGCAACCGGTCGGCGGCGCCGTAGACGTCGGACTTCCCGGACAGCAGGTCGCGTGCGAGGTCGACGAGGGCGCCGTAGGGCGGGTCGATGCCCACTCCGCTGACGAACATGTACGCCACCGCCGTGGCGCAGGCGAAGCGGGCGTTGGCCGAGGGCAGCGGTTTGAGCAGGGCGAGGGTGTGCAGGAGCGCGGCGGCCCGCCAGGCGGGGTCGGAGTCCACGCCGAGGCGGGGCGGGTCGACACGGTGGCGGGCCACGGCGGCCACCAGTGCCGAGAAGTCGTTCACCGTGGGCTGGTCGGGCAGGACTTCCTCATGGCGCTGAAGCAGCCAGGGCACGTCGATGTGGATGACGGGAGTCATCGGTCAGGCGGCCCGCCCCTCGCCGCTGCTGGGCCGCTCGTCCTCGGGAAAGGCGGCCGCGAACTCCTCGGCGTGGGCCGCGAAGAACGTACGGAAGGCCTCGGCGCCCTCCTGCAGGGCCCGGTGCCGGGCTATGTCGGCCGCCGCCGCCTCGCGCACGAGCGCCTTCATCGACGTACCGCGTTCCTTGGCGATCTGCCGCAGATCCTCCAGCTCGCGGTCGCTGAACTCCACATTCAGGGCTGGCATGACCTCACGGTACCGCGAGGGGGTTCGGCCGTAAATATCCGCAGGTCACAGCTGCGGATGGGTGGTACCGGAGTCTGGCTGGAAACCCGCTCCGGCCAGGTACGGGAGGCGCGGGGCGGGCCCCGTCCGGAGGCGGCGCGGGCCGGGCCCGCGCCGCCTCCGGACCGAGGACGCCGACGTCGGCCGCGGCCGGACGCCGGCGCCCCGCTCAGGCCGGCCGGCACCTCCGGGCGGCTGATGCGGACCGCGCCCGCGGCTCGCCCGGGTACCGGCTCGTCAGGGTGAGCCGGAGGCGCGAGCCGCGCACCGCGTCGAAGGTGATAACCGTGGGGGTGTCGGAGGTATCGGCCCAGCCGGTTTGGGCACCCCGCACCGGCACGTACGCCCGGCCGTCGAGGACGGCGACGTCGACCGCGGCGGGCAGGGTGTGCGTGGCGTCCACCGTGAACGAGACCGCGACCCGGCCGACGGTGCGCGGCCGGCCCCAGCCGAGGGAGATCCAGTCCTCGGGACGGGCGCCGGCGAAGGCGGGCAGCAGGGCGGTGGCCGACTTGGTGAAGGCGGATGATCCCGCCCGACGGACCGCCCCGGCGGCTGGAACTGCCGGAGGGCCCGGCGCTGGGCCTGGGCGGACTGCCGTTCGAGTCGGCGGAGTTCGAGCTGCGGGAGGGCACCCTGCTCTCCTTCTGCACCGACGGGCTGGTCGAGAGCGGCGGCCGGGACGCCGAGGCGGGCCGGCACGAGCTGTGCGCGGCGCCGGGCGCGCCGTCAGGTTCCGTCCGTCAGCCAGGGTCTGACCCGGCGTCGGGCCTCGTGCAGCCGCGACTTGAACGTGCCCAGCGGAATGCCGATCCGCTCGGCGGCCTCGGTGTACTCCAGCCGGCAGACGTCCCGGTACACCAGCGGCGCCACCAGATGCGGATGCTCCCGCTCCAGCCGGTCCAGCGCCTCCAGCAGGTCGACCCGGGACCCGGCGATCACGCTCGTGGTGCGCGGGTCGGCCTGCTGGGCGGGCTCGACGGCGGGCTGCTCGACGGCCCGGCGTCTGAGCTCGCGGTACTTCTGCCGGCAGCAGTTGGCGACGACCGTGTGGAGCCAGGTGCTGAAACGGCTGCGGCCCTCGAACCCGGTGATCTTCCGCGCGATCCGCAGCAGGACGTCCTGCGCCGCCTCCTCCGCGTCCTCGCGGCAGGGCAGGAAGCGCCCGCAGCGCCGCAGCACTTCGGGTCGCACCTCCCGCAGCAGCTCCTCCAGCGCGGCCCGGTCGCCCGCGGCGGCCCGGCGGGCGAGGTCTTCGGTCAGCGCCGCGTTCAGCACGCCGGGTCTCCCTCGGAGTCGATCTCAGGGCGGGCATGATAGTGCCATGCAGTCCCTCGAGCGGATCGGCCGCTACCGTCTCGAACGGCGCCTGGGCACCGGCGCGTTCGGCACGGTGTGGCTCGCCCACGACGATGAGCTCGAAGCCCCGGTGGCCGTCAAGGTCCTCGCCGAGAACTGGGCACACCGGCTCGACATCCGCGAACGGTTCCTGGCCGAGGCGCGGTTGCTGCGCAGGGCCGGCTCGGAGCGGGTGGTGCAGGTCTACGACATCGGTGAACTGCCCGACGGGAGGCCGTACTTCGTGATGGAGTACGCGGACGCCGGCACCCTCGCCGAACGGGCGGCCGCCGGACCCCTCCCCGTCCGCGAGGCGCTGCGGCTGACCGCCCTGGCCGCCCGCTGTGCGCACGCGCTGCACGAGGCGGGCATCGTGCACCGGGACGTCAAGCCGAGCAACATCCTGCTGCGCACGGCCCCGGACGGCAGCCGGCGGGTGCTGCTCGCCGACCTCGGGCTGGCCAAGAGCCTGGCGCAGGCGTCGGGTCTGACCCAGGCCGCGGGTTCGGACGGGTACCGACCGCCGGAGCAGGCCGAGCCGGGCGCCGGGATCGACGCGCGCGCCGACGTCTACGGCCTGGGCGCGGTCGGTTACCGGCTCCTCACCGGCGCGGTTCCCGGCATCCCTGGCCGGGTCGAGCGACCGGAGCGGCTGCGGCCGGGCCTGGACGCCGCGGTCCGGCGGGCCGTGCTGCGCGCCCTGGAACCGGACCGCGAACGACGCTGGCCCACCGCGCAGGCGTTCGCGGAGAAGCTGGAGGAACTGGCGGAGCTGCCCGAGCCGAGGGAGCGGCAGGCGGGGGCGGAGGAGGCAGAGGCGCGGGAGGAGCCGGCCCGGACGGTCGCCGCGGCCGAGCCGGCCGCGTCGGCGCCCGCGGCCGCCGGTCCCCGCCGGCGCCGGGAGGCGGTGATCGCGCTCGCCGCCGTGGCTGCCGCCCTGGCGGTGGTCGCCGCCGCCGTGGTCATGTTCTCCCTGACGATCCAGCCGGCCCGGGCACCGCACGACGTACGGGTGCGGGACGCCACCGGCCGGATCACGGTCCAGGTGCCCGGCGCCTGGGCGCGCCAATTGCGGGACTCCGGCTGGGATCCGGCGGCGCTCGGGCTGCGCGCCGGACACGAACCCGGGCTCGCCGTCGCCGACGACCTGGCGCGGTGGCAGGACGTCGGGTCTCCCGTGGACGGCGTGTTCGTCGGCCTGAGCCAGAGCGGCGACGTCACGGCCCGGGTCGGCGCGCTGTCCCACCTGGGCTGCCACTACGACGGCGACCGCGCCTGGGCCGGCGCGCACTGGCACGGCCGCGTCCGCCGGTGGAGCCGCTGCGGTGGTGGGGGCGGGATCACGGAGGGCGCGCTCGTCCCGGCGGACGGCCCGGCACGGCCCCAGGTGTACGTGCAGATCCGCCGGCACGACGGCGCCGACCCGACGGACCGCGTACTCCGCTCCCTCCGGGTCACCTGACCGCCCACGGGATCACCCGCCCGCGTACGGGAGGACCCGGCCATGTTCGGGAAAAATCACGGCGAACCGCGAACCTTTCGCACGATCCCGGCATCGGACACTCATGACGGCGCACGAGGCGCCGGACGCACGCGACGGACGCGTGCGGCGAAACCTCCAGGAGTGTGGAACATGGCGCACACGTCCCCGACTCGCCACCGGGCGGCCCTGCTCGCGAGCGCGGCCGCCGTGCTGGGCCTGTTGACCGCCTGCGGCAACGACGGCGGCGCGACGGGCTCCCCGCAGAAGGTGTCGGGCACCGCCGCGCCCGCGACCGATGCCCCTACGACCGCCACGGCGCCCACCCCCGCCGAGCCGAGCGGCGACGTCGGCACGGGCCGGACGGCCACCGCCGCCGCCACCGGCCCTTCCGCCGCCCGGACGGGCGCGGGAAGGAGCACCGGCACCGGCAAGGCCACCGCCGCCGCGAGCAGCCGCTGTCACACCTCCGAACTGCGGGCGTCGGTGGGCCGCAACAACCCGGGCGCCGGTCAGGAGAACTTCCCGATCGTCCTCACCAACGCCTCCGGCCGGACCTGCACCCTGCACGGCTACCCCGGGGCCGCCTTCGTGGACGCCTCCGGACGGCAGCTCGGCCCGGACCCCAAGCGCTCGGAAGGCAGCCCCACGACGGTCACCCTGAAGCCGGGCCGCAGCGCCTGGGCGGGACTGAGCTTCTCCAACCCCGAGATCAGCGGCGCGAGGACGGCGACGCCCGCCGCGCTGATCGTCACCCCGCCGGACGAGCGCGACCATCTCACCGTCACCTGGAAGGGAGGCCGGGTGCCGGTGGGCGGCAACGCCTCCTCGGTGTTCCTGACGGTCTTCAGCCCGGGGACGGGCGCCTGACCTTCCGTCCCCGGCCGGGGACGGGCGCCGCCTCTCCCCCGCTCGTTTGCTTTGATGGGCGCGCACCACCTGATCGCGTCCGGAGGACCGAGTCCTGAACAGCCCGCTCGCCGAGAGCCTGTCCGTCGTCCTGCTCGTCGCCGTGCTCGCGTGGGCCGTCGTCCGCCCCTTCGGCCTGCCCGAGGCGGTCATGGCGGTCCCGGCCGCCGGCGTCGCGATCGCCACCGGCGCGATCTCCCTGGACCACGCCCGGGAGGAGGCCGAGCGGCTGGGGCCCGTGGTGGGGTTCCTGGCGGCCGTCCTGGTGCTGGCTCACTTCTGCGACGTGGAGGGGCTGTTCCAGGCGTGCGGGGCGTGGATGGCCCGCCGGGCGGGGGGCAGTCCGGTGCGGCTGCTGACGGCAGTGTTCGCACTGGCCTCGGCGATCACCGCCGTGCTCAGCCTGGACGCGACGATCGTGCTGCTGACGCCGGTGGTGTTCGCCACGGCCGCGCGCACCGGGGTGCGCCCCAAGCCGCACGTGTACGCCTGCACGCATCTGTCGAACACGGCGTCGCTGCTGCTGCCTGTCTCCAATCTGACCAACCTTCTGGCGTTCGCGGCGAGCGGACTGAGCTTCACCCGGTTCGCGGCGCTGATGGCGCTGCCGTGGCTGGTGGCGATCGGTGCCGAGTACGTGGTCTTCCGCCGCTTCTTCGTCCGCGACCTGTCGGCCGCGGCGCCCCCGGGCCGTGCCTCCGGGCGGCCGGAGCTTCCCCTGTTCGCGCTCGTCACCGTGGCGTGCACGCTCGCGGGGTTCGTGGTGACCTCCGCGTTCGGCGTCGAGCCGGCGTGGGCGGCGCTGGCGGGCGCGCTCGTCCTCGCCGTACGGGCGCTGCTGCGGCGGAAGGCGACCCCGTCGACGGTGGTGCGGGCCGCGGCGCCGTCCTTCCTGGCGTTCGTGCTGGCGCTCGGCGTCGTCGTGCGCGCGGTGGTCGACAACGGGCTCGCCGACGCGCTCGGGCATGTACTGCCCGACGGCACGGGACTGCCCGCACTGCTCGGCGTCGCCGTGCTGGCCGCCGTCCTGGCCAACCTGATCAACAATCTGCCCGCCGTGCTGGTACTGCTGCCGCTGACCGTCCCGACCGGGCCCGGCGCCGTGCTCGCCGTGCTGCTCGGGGTGAACATCGGCCCGAACCTCACCTACGCGGGCTCGCTGGCGACGCTGCTGTGGCGGCGGATCGTGCACCAGCACGAACACGGCGTCGACCTGCGGGAGTTCACCCGGCTCGGTCTGCTGGCCGTGCCCGCCGCCCTCGTTCCCGCCGTGGTGGCACTGTGGGGTTCGTTGCTCGTTCTGTGAGGCTGACCGGAGGAGGCCGACCTGATGCGCGTGATCGTCTGGCTCGTCGAGGGCACCTGGCCCGCGTGCGTGGACGCCGCGCGCACCCATGCGCCGGGGGCGTCCGACGTGGTGCTGCTGCATGTGAGCGGGCCGGAGGTGGCCGACGTGGCGCACGGCGCGTTCGCCGGGCTGCTCGGCCGTGGCCGTCCCCGGGGGCACGCCCCGGCCAGGGGCTGGGGCAGCGACCCGGGCGACCGGCTGACGGACCTCGGCGGCACGTCGGCGGCCGAGCTGATGGAGGCGGCCGCCGCCCGGCTCGGCGGGCCGTGCGCCCGGACGGAGCGGACCGGACGGGTCGAGCGCGAGGTCGTGGCGGCGGCCGAGGGCGCCGATCTGCTGGTGCTGGCCCGCGACGGCGACCGGGCCACGCTCGGCCCGCACAGCCTGGGGCCGGCCGCGCGGTTCGTCGTCGACCACGCGCCGTGCCCGGTGCTGCTGGTGTGGCCGGAGGCGGCGCCCGGCCTGGCGACCCTGCCTTCGCCACCGCCCCACCACCACTGAGGCCGCTCAGCGGCCCCCGTAGCCGTAACCGCCATAGCCGCCGTCGTATCCGTAGCCGGAACCGCCGTCGTATCCGTACCCTGAGCCGCTGTCGTATCCGTAGCCGGAGCCGTCGCCGTGTCCGTAGCGGTGCCCGTGGTCGTACCGGCCGTCCCCCTGGCAACGGTACGGGGAGCAGCCGGCGGGCGTGGGCTGCCCGCTCGGCCCGGTCGGCGGGGCGGACGAAGCCGGTGCGGCCGTCGGCTTCCCCGACGCCGAAGGCCCGGGGGCGGCCGGGGTGGAGGAGGGGCGGCCGCCCGCGTCCCAGTCGACCTCCGCCATCTGCAGGCCGGGCTGCGAGGTGTCGATCACCCAGCGCTGGACCTCGCTGTCCGCGCGGGTCTTGAGCACGAGGGAGCCCGCGCCGTCGGTGGCCGCGGGGGTCAGCGCGAGGTCCCGGTCGAACCGCGGGACGAGCAGGCCGCGCGGGGTGAAGTCGTAGCGGACGTTCTTGGCGCCCGGCCCGCCGGCTTGCGCGCAGGGGGCCAGCTGGACCGAGTAGCCGAGGTGGGAGTCCAGGCACAGGCCGGGTGCGGCCGCGCTGCGCAGCAACCCGTCCCTCTCGTAGATCCATTGCTGGCCCGGCGTAGAGGAACAGGTCGCCAGCTCGGCCTCCGCGCCCTTGACGGCCTTCTTGCCGACCAGGCCGACGCACAGCCCGGACGCCACGTTGTGCAGCCGTCCGCGCAGGGTGGTCTGCCCGGCCCGGCCGGCCCCGGCCCACGAGGGCCCGGCTGACGGGGTGTCGGAGGGGGTGTCGGAGGGCCGGGCGTCCGTGCCCGGGGCGCCGCCGTCGCCGGAGCCCAGGGCGGACCACAGGACGAGCGGCAGGACGACCAGGCCGCTCACGGTGGCCACGGCGATGGTGAGGTTGCGCCGGCGGGCGGCGCGCCGGGCGGCCCTGTGGGCCGAACGGCGGCCCGCGGTCCGGGGTCCGGCATCGGCCGCAAAGGACGCCGAGGGCACGGGCACCTCGGCCGACCCGGCCGCCGCCCTCGCCCCGCGGCGCGGCGCGGCGGGCCGCCGGGACGGGCGGCCGGCGGCCCTGGGCGACGGCGCGCCTCCGCCACCGGCGGACGCCGCGAGGGACGCGGAAGCGAAGGCCTCGCCGCCTCCGGTCGCACCCGGGGGCACGGGCCCGAAGACCCCGCCACCGCCGAACCCCGCGGACGAAGCAACCCCCAAGTCCCCACCGCCGCCGGGCCCCACGGACGAAGCAACCCCCAAGTCCCCACCGCCGCCGGGCAGCACGGACGACGCGCCGCCGAAGTCCTCACCGCCCACGGGGACACCCCTGGGGGCGGACCCGAACACCTCGCCACCCGCGGGTGGGGCCGGGGGCGAGGGTACGAAGGTCCCGCCACCGCCCGGTGTCGCGGCGGGGGCCGGTCCCGCCTCCCCGGCCGGCGCCTCCTCGGGGGTGCCCAGGCGGGACTCGCGATAGGCCTGGGCGCCCCAGCCGAGCACCCCCTCGGCCAGTGCCCCGCCGAGGTCGGCGTTGAACCGGCCCAGCTGGCCGGCGGTGTGACGGCAGTGCGTGCAGCCGGCGAGGTGCCGCGCGAGGTCGGGGTCCATGGCCACGCCGCCGCGCCGGTAGGTGACGTCGAGCAGCCGGAAGTAGCGCAGACAGTCCTGGTCGGGGGCGAGTTCGCGGTGGACCTGGAGGCACTCCTCGCGCAGCCGCTCCCGGGCCCTCCGCAGTTCGATGCGCGCGCCCTCCTCGTCGAGACCGAGCAGCCGGGCCGGTGCCGCGAGCGGCTCCGCCTCCACCTCGGTGTGCCAGAGCAGCGCGCGGGCCGTCTCGGGCAGCCGCTGGAACGCCTGGGAGAGCAGACGCCGGTCGGTCTGCGGCAGCAGCCGCGCGGCGATCCGCCCGCCCTCGCCGGCCGCGGTCCTGAGGTCGGGGTGGAGCATCTCCAGCCGGTGGTCGGCAGCCCACTCGGCCGCTATCCGGCGCACGGTGACCAGCAGTTGGGGACGCCAGGCGGCGGCCGGACCGGACTGCCGCAGGGTCTGCCCGAACAGGCGGGTGAAGGCCGCGGTGGTGAGCATCCCCGCTGGATGCGGGCCGGCGGTGCACAGCCGGGCGTAGGCGCAGGCCGCTTCCCAGTGACGGTCCAGCAGTTGGCCCACGGGACTGACCGCCGGGGTGCCGCCCGTCCACTTCCGCAGCTCGGCGCTCAGTTCCTCGTCCGTGGTCGCGGGCCTGCCGGAACGCTGGCGGGAATTCGGCAGGCCAGGGTCGTTCACGGCTGAATTCCTCCACACACCGCGGAATTTGTCCGTACCAACGGGCACCAAGTGGGACGTCGGCATCTCGAATGAGCGTCGCGCGGACCGTTAAATCCCTTGCCCGTACGCCGACAGGGCACACCTTTGCACAGGTCAGCGCGGCGTAACAAGTGATCGCGCCGTTTTTCGGACGGCCCGCTGGAACCCGCCTTATTGACGTTTTGTCAATTCAGAGAAGGAAAGTGAATCCCAATCGATCGATACGGCATTTTCTGCATCGAGAACCGATCGGGTCGCGGTGTGTGCCGGAAGTTCGCGTCCCGGAGGTCCGTGGACGCCCCCGGCGTGCGGGATGTGGGACGCGGCCGGGACCCGGCAGGTCCGACCGGGTCACCGGCGCCCCCGGCGGTTGCTGCCCACAGGTGACCGCGCGGCGTGGGAACGGCCGGACGCCCGTCGCGGTCCCGCATCCTCGGCCCAGGAGACCGGCGCGGGGCCGGTCCCTGCCGTGCGGGAGGACCACGTGCCGACACGTCCGACGATCCTCAGAACCCTCATCGCCACGGCCGCACTGCCTCTCGCCCTGGTGTCGCCCGCGTGGGGCGGGGCGAGTGCGCCCGCGGCGGCCGACGACGACGTCCCGGCGACCCTGTGCGCCCCTGCGGGCGCCCTGCGCGGCCCCGACCACCAGTGGGCCGTGGTCAGCCTGTGCGCGGGCAGCGGCACCCCGGTGATGGCGGTCTCGGCACCGGCGGCCTGTGGGTATCCCGCGACCAAGGCCCGTTACGCCTGCCGTACTTCGGGCACCTGGACCGCCGCCAGGAACGGGGTCACGGTGGCCTCCGGCACCCTGCCGGGCTCCGGCGAGTACCCCGGCCCGGGTACGTACGAGATCACGGCCCGCGTGCGCGTACGCTCCGCGCCCGCGGCGGTGGACCTCATCGGCACCGTGCACACCACGCTCACCCTCACCGCGCCCAAGCCGAGGGCCACGCACCGCGTCGTGACCGACCGGACCACGCTGCGGAGGAACGCCACCACCACGGTGACGTACACGGTGTACCGCGACAGCGACGCGGGCGACGGCAACGCCCGCCTCGGGCTGATCGCGCGGGAGGGTTCGGGCGCGCGGATCGCCACGGACGACCCCCGTTGCGTCAACCCGCTGGTCGGCCGCTACCCGGCGAGGACCCGACTGTCGCATTCCCTGGACTGTGCCCTGACGGACCTTCAGCCCGGGCACCCCGACACCGTGCGGGTGCGGGTGACGCTCGGCTCCGTCTGCTCCACGGTCGTGTCGAAGCTGGGCTACTGGATGCCGAGAGGCCAGGACCTCTACACGGGCGGGATGCTGGCGGGCCCCACCGTCGACTGCGTCTAGGCCCGCGACCGGGGCGTCGTCGACCGGACAGGTCTAACGGCCGTCGAGCAGTTCCATCGCCCGCGCCCAGCCGAACTCCGGCCTGCCGCCGCCCGCCACGGGCTCGCCGGAGTACGGCTCTCCGAACCGGACGCCCATGGCGCGCAGGCGCCGCAGGCTCTCCTGGTAGGCGGGGTGGGCGGCCAGGGCGTCGGCCACGCACGGCAGGACGGCGACCGGGACGCCGAGCCCCACGGCCTCGCACAGGGTGGCCAGGGCGAGGGTGTCGGCGATGCCGGACGCCCACTTGTTGACGGTGTTGAAGGTGGCGGGGGCGACGACCACCGCGTCGGGCGGCGGGAAGGGGCGGGGGTCGCCCGGGGTGCGCCAGGCGGAGCGGATGCGCCGGCCGGTCTGGGCCCGGACCGCCTCGGTGTCGAAGAAGCCGCCCATGGCGACCGGAGTGGCGATGACGCCGACCTCCCAGTCGCGCTCCTGCGCGGCCGCGATCAGTTCGCCGACGTCCGCGGCGACGCCCGCGCCGCAGACGACGACGTAGAGGAAGGGTTTCTCGGCCCGCTCGGTCATCCGGGAACCCTACTGAACCGGGCCGCGGAGCACTTCATCGGCCGGCCGCGGAAGGTCCGTTCCCCGGCACGGGGACGGCGGGGGACGGACGGCGGGACAGCGGGCGCCCGGAGTGGGCGGCGGACCGCGCCGGGTCGCTGTGCCGTTCGCCCGGCCGCCCGCCGGGCGGCCGGGCGGCCGGGCCGGTCCGCCGCTCAGGACACCGTGATCGCCCCGACGGGGCAGGCCCGGGCGGCTTCCCTGACCATCGGGTCCCCGCTCGCGTCGTCCCGGCCGGGCACCAGGGTGCTGAAGCCGTCGTCGTCCTGGGTGAACACGCCCGGGGCCGCCAGGGCGCACTGACCGGCGCCGATGCAGCGGTCCTTGTCGATGTCGATGTGCATGACGGCAGCCTCTTACCAGGTCACGGGGAGTTCCAGCATCCCCTGGATCGTGTCGCCGGGTTTGAACGGGATCCGGTCCGGCGGGGCGGCCAGGCGGAGGGTGGGCAGCCGGTCGAGGAGGGTGCTCAGGGCGATCTCCAGCTCGGCGCGGGCGAGGTTCTGGCCGAGGCACTGGTGGATGCCGAAGCCGAACGCGACGTGGTGGCGGGCCGGGCGGTGCCAGTCCAGGCTGTCCGGAGCGGGGTAGACCCCCTCGTCGCGGTTGATGACGGAGGTGGAGAAGACCACGCCGTCCCCGGCCCGGATCGCCGTACCCGCCACCTCGATGTCCTCGACGGCCACCCGCAGCAGGCCGTCGGCGATGGAGAGCATCCGCATCAGTTCCTCGACCGCGGCGGGCAGCAGCGCGGGGTCGGCGCGCAGTTCCGCCAGCCGCTCGGGGTGTTGCAGGAGCGTGTAGGTGCCGAGGGAGATCATGTTGGCGGTCGTCTCGTGGCCCGCGACCAGAAGGATGACGGCCATCGAGATCAGCTCGTCGCGGTCCGGGGCGCCCTCCCGCACCTGCTCCTGGACGAGTTCGTCCAGCAGACCGTCACCGGGGTCCTTGAGCTTGCTGTCGAGCAGCGCGCCGAGGTAGGTCTCCAGGCGCTCGCGGGCATCCAGGGTGTCGGCGGCCGTGGGGCCGCGCAGCAGGCGGCGCGACTGCTCCTCGAAGAGCTCGTGGTCGGCGTAGGGCACGCCGAGCAGCGCGCAGATCACCATGGAGGGCACGGGCAGCGCGAAGGCGCTCACCAGTTCCGCGGGCGGCCCCTGGGCGATCATCGCGTCCAGCAGGCCGTCGACGATCCGCTGGATGTGGGGCCTGAGCGCGGTGGCGCGCTTGAGCGTGAAGCTGGAGATCATCATCCGCCGCTGGGTGCGGTGCTCGGGGTCGTCGACGCCCAGCAGCGCGACCTTGCGGTCGCGGGCCGCGGCGAAGCGGGGCGTGACCGCGGGGAAGTCGGGCCGGGTGCGGTCCGTGGACAGGCGCGGGTCGGCCAGCAGGTCCCGGGCGAGGGCGTGCCCGGTGACGAGCCAGGCCGGGCGGCCGTCGTAGAGGGCGATGCGGGTGATCGGGCGGGCGGTGCGCAGCGGGTCGTAGCCGGTGGGCGGGTGGTAGGGGCAGGTGCGGTCCTGGGGGAAGGCGACGGGTTCCGACAGTTCCGTCATGAAGACCTCGCAGACGATGAGTGCGTCGTGCCGATCTTCATTAGATGCCCGAGGCATCCAATGCACGACATGAAGTTCGGCCAGATCGGCGACCCGCGGGATCTGGCCGGGATCCGCTGCCGCCCCTCCGGGTAATTCGTTTGCCGTCACGCGGCCTCGGACCGCAGTATCCGGCCATGTCCACGAGTGCCGTGTTCCCGCTGCCGCCGTCCGCCGCCCGCTGCCCGGCGGGGCGCCGACAGCAGCCCGGCCGTCCCCGGAGGTCCGGTCCGGTACGGCCGTGACCGGCGCGCTCGTCGCGGGGCTGCTCGCGGGCTTCGGCATCGCCGTGCCCGTCGGCGCCGTCGGGACCTACCTCGTCTCCCTCACCGCCCGCACCTCGCTGCGGACCGGGTCGTGCGCCGCGCTCGGCGTCGCCACCGCCGACGGCGTCTACGCCCTGCTGGCCACGCTCGGGGGCGCCGCCCTGGCCACGTCTCTGCGGCCGGTGCTGGGGCCGCTGCGCTGGATGTCGGCCCTGGTACTGGCCGCGCTGGCCGGATGGGGCGCGGTCACCGCGCTGCGGCGGTACCGGGTCCGTCGCCCGGCCGGGCGGCCGGACGCGGCCGCGCCGAGTCCCGCGCGCGCCTACCTCGGGCTGCTGGGCCTCACCCTGCTCAATCCGGCCACGGTGATCTACTTCGCGGCGCTGGTGCTGGGCAGCCGTACCACGGCCGCCGTGCCGCTTCCGGAACAGGGGGTGTTCGTGCTGGCGGCCTTCGCCGCCTCCGCGAGCTGGCAGCTGCTGCTGGCCGGCAGTGGCGCGCTGCTGGGCCGCGCCCTGACCGGTCACCGGGGGCGGCTGGTCACGGCTCTGGTGTCGAGCGCGGTGATGACGGCGCTGGCGGTACGCATGGTCGTGTGGCCCGCGTGAGACGGTGCGTCCGGCCCGTGTCGGGCGCTACGGACGGCCGGTCGGCCCGCTGAGGCGGTGCGCGCGGCCCGTGTCGGGGCGCTACGGACGGTCGATCGGCTCGCGTGAGGCGGGGCGCGCGGCCCGCGTCGGGCGCTACGGACGGTCGTGGCGTCCGCGTGAGGCGGTGCGCCAGGTGTACCGTCCCGGGCCGCCCGGCCGCCCGCGCGGCGCCACCCGGGCGCGGGCGTGGGAGTGGCCGAAGAGGAGCGGAAGGGAGTCCCGGGGAACGCGGTAGGGATGAATCGTGTGGCCACCGTTGTTGCACGGCGACGCGAGATCCGTGACAGGACGCGAGAGAGGACGGACGCCATGCCTCTTGAGGGCGAGTACGAGCCCAGCCCTACCCAGTGGGTGCGGGATCAGGTGGAGTTGTACGAGAGTTCCGGCGGGACCAAGGGGACCACGCTGCTGGACACGGGCCTGCCCGTCGTGGTGCTGACCACCCGGGGCGCGAAGAGCGGGAAGATCCGCAAGACGCCGCTGATGCGGGTGGAGCACGACGGGCGGTACGCCGTGGTGGCCTCCCAGGGCGGCGCGCCCAAGCACCCGGTCTGGTACTTCAACCTCACCGCCGATCCCCGCGCCGAGCTGCAGGACGGACCCACCAAACGGGACATGACGGCCCGTGAGGTCACTGGGGCCGAGAAGGCCGAGTGGTGGGAGCGCGCCGTCGCCGCCTACCCGCCGTACGCCGAGTACCAGCAGAAGACCTCGCGGGAGATCCCGGTCCTCGTGCTGGAGCCGGCCGACGGGCACTGATGCGGAGGGGATGCCCGGCCGGAGAGAAATCCCCGCGCCGGGGCCCATGAAGCCGTCGGAGGCCGGGCAACCGCTCCTCAGGCCCCGCCGCGCTCCCCCGTCGCGGCGGGGCTTTCCCGTTTCCGCTCGGTCCGCCGGTCCGTCACGTCGAGGAAGACCTGGTCCGCCTCGGGCACGGTGCGGGCGATGGAGCGCTTGATGCGCACGGAGATCTCCTCCACCTTCTCGCTGTCCAGGCCGGGCGCCAGGTCGATCCGGGCGGCCACCATGACGCAGTCGAGGCCCATCTGCATGGTGAACAGCGCCTCGACGCTGTCGATCTCCGGCTGTGCCCGGAGCAGGTTCCTGATCCGGTCGGTCAGCTCGGGATCGGCGGCCTCCCCGATCAGCTGGTCGCGCGCGTCGCGGCCGAGCCGGTAGGCGACGTAGACGAGCAGGCCGCCGATCGCCAGCGAGGCGGAGGCCTCCCAGACGACCTGGCCGGTGATCATGTGCAGCGCCATGCCGATGATGGCGAGGGTGACGCCGAGGACCGCGGTGCCGTCCTCGGCGACGACGGTGCGCAGTGCCGGGTCGCGCAGGCCGCCCTTGCCGCCCTGGCGGCGCACCTGGTGCAGGGCCCGCAGCAGGGAGGTGCCCTCGGCCAGCAGGGCGACCCCGAGGACGATCAGGCCGGCCACGTAGCCGCCGAAGGTCTCCTCGGCGCCGTTGCGCAGCGCCTCGATGCCCTGGAGGAAGGAGAAGCAGCCGCCCATGACGAAGATCCCTACAGCGGCGAGGAGGGACCAGAAGAACCGCTCCTTGCCGTAGCCGAAGGGGTGGCGCCGGTCGGCGGGGCGGCGGCTGCGGTGCAGCGCGGCCAGCAGGAAGACCTCGTTGAGGCTGTCGGCGACGGAGTGGGCCGCCTCCGACAGCAGCGCCGGCGAGCCCGCGAGGAGACCGCCGACGGCCTTGGCGACCGCGATGACGAGATTCGCCGCGAGGGCCACCAGCACGGTGATCCGTGTCCTGCGGTCCGCCGCCTTCCCGGCCCCTTCTCCTCCCCCTTCCTCCTTGCCGTCCGTGCCGCACTTCGGCGCCCGGTCAGGATCCCGGCCCTTCGCGTGATCGGGCGGCTGGTGCGTCGAGCCGCCCGGCGCCCGGTCGTTCGCGTGGTCCGTCATGTCGTCCGTCGTGTTTTCCGTAGGTGTCCCGCTCACCTCCGCCGAATGCCCCGGCCGCCCTGGCTCATACCGTGCCACTGGGCGAATTCGGGGAACGCGTTCACCAGGACGGTCGCAGGGACGGTCGTACGGCAGGAGGACACATGAGCGGCGGGGGCGGCGGCAACAGCGCCTACGGACACAGGACCTTCAAGCGGTCCAGGAGCCATTTCAGGGACCGGATCACCGCGGACGGGCGCGACGGATGGCCGGTCGAGGCCGGGCGCTACCGTCTGGTCGTCAGCCGTGCCTGCCCCTGGGCGAGCCGGGCGCTCGTCGTACGGCGGCTGCTCGGTCTGGAGGACGCCCTGTCGCTCGCCGTCACGGACCCCGTCCAGGACGACCGGAGCTGGCGTTTCACCCTCGATCCGGACGGCCGCGACCCCGTCCTCGGAGTCCGGTTCCTCAGCGAGGCCTACGACGCCCGGGAGCACGGCCATCCGGGCGGCGTCAGCGTGCCCGCGATCGTCGACGTGCCCAGCGGCCGGCTGGTCACCAACGACTACCAGCAGATCACGCTGGACCTCGCCACCGAGTGGACGGCGCTGCACCGGCCCGGGGCGCCCGACCTGTACCCGCGGGCGCTGCGCACCGAGATCGACACCGTGATGGCGGAGGTGTACGAGGACGTCAACAACGGCGTGTACCGGGCCGGGTTCGCCACCGGCCAGGCGGAGTACGAGGCCGCGTGCACGGGTGTGTTCCGGCGGCTGGAGGTGCTGGCGGACCGGCTCGCGGGGCAGCGCTATCTCGTCGGGGACACGATCACCGAGGCGGACGTCCGGCTGTTCACCACGCTGGTCCGTTTCGACGCCGTCTACCACGGACACTTCAAGTGCAACCGGTGGAAGCTGGCGGAGAACCCGGTGCTGTGGGCGTACGCCCGCGATCTGTACCAGACACCGGGTTTCGGTGACACGGTCGACTTCGACCACATCAAGCGTCACTACCACCAGGTGCACACCGGCATCAACCCGACCGGGATCGTGCCCCTCGGGCCGGACCTGTCCGGCTGGCTGACGCCGCACCACCGGGAGGCGCTCGGCGGCCGGCCCTTCGGGGACGGGACTCCTCCCGGGCCGGTGCGCGCCGGGGAGGAGGTGCCGGTCCGGGGCAGGCCCTGACCACTCCCCCGCCGCCGACTCGTTCGCGCGGCGTCCGGCGCGCCCGGAAAACACCGCCGCTGATGAGCACGAACGGCCGGTACGACACGTACCGCACGCACAAGAAGGAGACACAGGTGGCCAAGAAGAAGAACAAGCTCCCGCTCGCCTACCAGCCCGTGGGGTTCACGCTGGGCTGGGCGGGCGGAGCGCTGGCCGGGATGGCCTTCCGCGCCACGTGGAAGGCGATCCGCCACGAGGAGGACGCCCCCGACGCGCTCGACGAGGACCGCGGCTGGGGCGAGATCCTGCTGGCCGCGGCCGTCCAGGGGGCCATCTTCGCCGTGGTGCGCAGCGCGGTGGACCGCGCGGGCGCCAAGGCCATCGAGCGCTCGACCGGAGTGTGGCCGGCCAAGTCCAAGGGCGGCCGCGACTGAACCGACGCCGGCCGGCCGCGCACCCCGGATGCCGGGGTGCGGCCGGCCGGCGTCGGCCTCGTTCCCGCGGGGCGTCAGCTCTGTTTGGGCCCCGCGGGCCGCACGCGCCGGAGGGTGAAGGAGTGACCGGCCGGGTCGGAGCAGGAGCGCTCCTCGTAGGGGCCGGGCGCATCCTTCGCCTCCAGCGGGCGGCCGCCGAGCTCGACGACCCGGCGCTCGGCCGCGTCCAGGTCCTCGACCCGGAAGTCCAGATGGGCCTGGAGGGAGTTCTCGGGGCGCGGCCAGCTCGGCGGGGTCGCGTTGGCGTCCCGCCGGAAGGCCATCCGCATTCCGTCGCCGCCGCGGATCTCCACCAGGTCGGCGGTGGCCGCGGTCTCCTCCCCCTCCAGGAACTCCTTGTAGAACACGGCGAGTTTCTCGGGCTCGGCGCAGTCGAGCACCACCACGCCGGCGGTCACCAGTGGCATGTCTCCTCCGAAGATTCCGGCGGCAGGACGTGCCTGCCCCGCCGCCCCTTCCCTCCGGATATCCCGGCGCCGCGGATTCAGTCGGCGGCCAGCCACTCACCGTCACGCATCAGTTCCCGCCCGTCCGGTTCGTCGGCCTCGCGCCAGGCCTGCACCCGCTGGGGGTGGACGCGGAAGTACAGGTAGGGCGTGGCGAGGCGGCGCGGGTCGAAACCGGTCTTGGCCTCGAAGATCTCGGCGTCCTCCTCGGGCAGGTCGGCGGGCGGCACGGCCTCGACGGTCCCTTCCACGAGCACCACGTCACGGGTCGGCCCGATGCCGAGCCGCGCCCTGCCGGTCGTCCGGAGGTTCCGCCCGGTCCGGCTCTCCGCGGGGGTGGCCAGGAGGAGGGTGGCGCCGTCCCAGACGAACGACAGCGGCACGAGGTGCGGGAGGCCCCCGTCGGCGTCGGCCGTCGCCACCCAGGCGTCGACGTCGTTCTCCAGCCGGTGCAGGGAGTCCAGCCTGCGCTGCCGCGCGGAGCGTGCGGGTGGTGGGGTCATGGTCGGACAGCCTCCTGACGGGTCGTCGCGTCGTCGTACGGAGATCACGTGCGCCCCCTCAGTGTGACCGTCGGGCGTCCTTTCCCGCCCGGATCTCCGCGGGGCGCGCCGCGCCTCCGGCCGCCAGGGCCTCCCTTTCGGATCGTGCGGTGGGTCGCGGGCCCCCGCGGGCCGTCCGGAACGTGCGCCGGTACGCCTGCGGGGAGACGCCGATCGCGGCGTGCAGGTGCTGGCGCAGGGAGGCGCCGGTGGCGAAGCCGACCTGGCCGGCGATCTGGTCGACCGTCAGGTCGCTGGACTCCAGGAGGTGGCGGGCCCGGGCGACGCGCTGTTGGATGAGCCAGCGGCCGGGGCTGAGCCCGACCTCGTCGTTGAACCGGCGGGCGAAGGTGCGCAGGCTCATCCGGGCGTGGGCGGCGAGGTCGGTCAGTGTCAGCGGCTCGTCCAGGCGCCCGATGGCCCACGCGCGGGTCCCGGCGGTGCTCGCGGCGCCCTGCTCGGGCACGGGCTGCTCGATGTACTGCGCCTGACCGCCGTCGCGGAACGGCGGGACCACGCAGCGTCGCGCCACGGCGTTGGCGAGTTCGCCGCCGTGGTCGGAGCGCACGAGGTGCAGGCAGATGTCGACCCCGGAGGCGGCGCCCGCCGAGGTGAGGAACCGGCCGTCCTCGACGAAGAGCACATCCGGGTCGAGGGTGACCCGCGGGAACGCGCGCCGGAAGCGTTCGGCGACGTGCCAGTGGGTGGTGGCCCGGCGGCCGTCGAGCAGTCCGGCCGCGGCGAGGACGAAGGCGCCGGTGCAGATGGAGACGATGCGCGCCCGCTCGGGGATCCGGGCCAGCGCCGCGGCGACCTCGTCCGGCAGCCGCTCGGCGATCCGGGCCGGCGGCACGGCCGTGATCACCACCGTGTCCGCGGTGTCCAGCACCTCCGGTCCGTGGTCGGCGGTGACGGTGAAGTCCGCGCTGGTGCGCACCGGTTGCCCGTCGACCGTGCAGGTCAGCACCTCGTAGTGCCCGTCGGCCGCGCCGAGGATCCGGTTGGGGATGCCCAGCTCGAAGGGGTAGACACCGTCGAGGGCCAGCACCACGACCCGTTCCGTTCGCCTCATGGCACGATCCTAGCGAAGGTTGGCAATCATGCCATTTTCCCGCCGGGCGGATCGGGGCAGGCTGGTTCACCATGAGCGATGTGAACACGATGCGTGCCATCAGCCAGGACGTCCTCGGCGGCCCCGAGGTCCTCCACGAAGTGACGCTGGAGCGGCCCGAGCCGCGACCGAACGAGGTACTGGTCCGGGTGCGGGCCGCGGGGGTGAACCCCACCGACTGGAAGCACCGGGCCACCGGCGGCTTCCTCGGCGAGCCGCCCTTCGTCCTCGGCTGGGACGTCTCCGGCGTGGTCGAGGCGACCGGCGTCGGGGTCGCCCTCTTCCAGCCCGGGGACGAGGTCTTCGGCATGCTGCCCTACCCGTTCGGCCACGGCTCGCACGCCGAGTACGTCACCGCCCCGGCACGTGCCTTCACACACAAGCCGGCCGGGATCGACCACGTCCAGGCGGGCGCACTGCCGCTGGTCTCGCTGACCGCGTGGCAGGCGCTGGTGGAGCGGGCCGAGGTGCGGCCCGGGCAGCGGGTGCTGATCCACGCGGCGGCCGGCGGGGTGGGCCATGTGGCGGTGCAGATCGCGAAGGCACGCGGCGCGTACGTCATCGGCACCGCGAGCGCGGGCAAGCACGACTTCCTGCGGGAGATCGGCGTGGACGAGGCGATCGACTACCGCACGACCGACTTCGCCGAGGCCGTGCGGGACGTGGACGTGGTGCTGGACACCCTCGGCGGCGACACCTCCGTGCGCTCGCTGCGGGTGCTGCGGCCGGGCGGGATCGTGGTCTCGATCCTGCCGGTCGGCTCGGAGGAGTTCCACGAGGAGGCGGCGCGGCTCGGCGTGCGGGCGATGAGGATGCTCGTCGACGCCGACCACTACGGCATGAGGGCGATCGCGGACCTGGTCGGGGCGGGCCGGCTGCGCGCCACGATCGCCGGGACCTTTCCGCTGGCCGAGGCCGCCAAGGCGCACGAGCTGGGCGACACCGGCCGCACCACGGGGAAGCTGGTGCTGCTGGCCGACTGACCGCACTTCACGGCAGGACACGGCCGCAATTCGATGACATATGTCAACCGAACATGCTGGAATTCACTCCAACGAGG
This sequence comes from Streptomyces sp. NPDC014864, assembly GCF_043081525.1. NCBI lineage: Bacteria > Bacillati > Actinomycetota > Actinomycetes > Kitasatosporales > Streptomycetaceae > Streptomyces > Streptomyces sp. NPDC014864. Next base: position 43,257 of record NZ_JBIBWT010000003.1, on the reverse strand, counting down.
GTAACTTGCAGGGCGGGGACGGGTTTTGGGCCCGGTGATCCGTCACCCCGCCGTATCAGGTTCGGTTGGAGGCGATGTCGTCGTGCAGCAGGAACCTGCGCCGCTCACCCGGCATCTGCGCATCCACCGGGACCGCGGCCACACCGTGCTGGAGTTCCGCGGTGAGATCGACATCGTCGCGGCGGTGGAGATCCTCCCCTGTCTGGACCGGGTGACGGCCCGGCCCGGTGCCCGGGTCGTCATCGACCTCAGCCGGGTCGACTTCTTCGACTGCTCCGGACTGCGGCTGCTCTACCGGGCCCGCGGCCGGGTCCTCGGCCAGGGCGGCGAGCTGCGCCTGGTGTGCACGCACCCGCTGACCCTGCGGGTGCTCAGGACCACCGGCCTGGCCCGGCTGCTGCCCCCGAACCCGACGCTGGACGCCGCCCTGGAGCAGCCCGAGGCCGCGTCCGGCTCCCCTTGAACCGGCGCCGCCCTAGCCCTCCTCGCCGCGCGGCGCGTCGAACAGGGCGCTGACCGACTCGCCGTTGTGGATGCGCCGCACGGCCTCGGCGAGGGCCGGGGCGATGGACAGGACCCGCAGCTTGGACCGGTACTCCTCCGGGTCGTCCACCGGCACCGGCACGGTGTTGGTGCACACGATCTCCAGCACGTCGGGCTGTTCGGTCAGCCGTTTCAGCGCGCCCTCCGCGAACAGGCCGTGGGTGCAGGCGATCCGGATCGAGCGGGGCCCCGACTCACGCAGGCGGTCCAGGAGTTCGAGGACCGTACTGCCCTTGGCGATCTCGTCGTCCAGCACGATGACGTCCCGCCCGGCCACATGGCCGATGACGGAGCTGATGGTCACGCGGTCGTCCGCGAAGCGCTGCTTGGCCCCCGCGGCCACCTGCGCCCCGATCATGCGCGCGAACGCGGCCGCCTCCTTGGCGTTTCCGAGGTCCGGCGAGACGACGGTGGTGCGGCTCAGGTCGTACTGCCGGAAGTGGGCGGCCAGTTCGCGCAGGGCGTGCAGATGGTCGACGGGCACCGAGAAGAAGCCGTGCACCTGCGGCGCGTGCAGCGTCATGGCGAGGACCCGGCTCGTACCGGCGGCGACCAGCAGATCGGCGACCAGCCGTCCGCCCAGGGAGATGCGCGGGGCGTCCTTCTTGTCGGAACGGGCGTAGGAGTAGTGCGGCATGACGACGGTGATGCGGCCGGCGGAGGCGCCACGGGCCGCGTCGCACATCAGCAGCAGCTCCACCAGGTGCTCCTGGACCGGCCTGACCAGCGGCTGGATCAGGAAGACGTCGCGTTCCCGGCAGTTCGCCTGCAACTGCACCTCCAGGCAGTCATTGGCGAACCGGCTGAGCCGGGTGGGGCTGAGCGGCACGCCCAGATGCGCGCAGACCTCCGCCGCCAGGTCGGGATGAGCGCTGCCGCTGAACACCGCGATGTCTCGCACGATCCGCTCCTCGCATGATCACTGCTGACTGCCGGGCTCATGCTACTGACCACGGGAAAGCCGGTCGCGGTGCGCCACGGCCCCCGCGCCGGCCGTGACCGGATCCGGTGCTCCCGCCCCCCGGAGGCCCCGGCGGGGCGCCGTCGATCCGCGCGTCCGGCTCGGCCGCGGACGGGGCCGGTCAAAGGGGCGGTCTGCCACGGGATTTGGCGGGCATGCGCAGAAGGAGGAAGGAGGAGCGCCGAATGACGACTTCCCTCAGGCGAGTGCCCCGGCGCATGCCCGGCTGGGCAAAGGCGGTGACTGCCGTCGTGGTGGTGCTCGTCGTGCTGTTCGCGGGGATCCGGATGGCCGTGCTGCCGGGCATCGACGACCTGTTCGGCACGCGGACGCAGGACCGTTCGGGCCCCGCGCTGCTGAAGTCCATCCAGGACATGAGCCGTTACAACGCCGCGTCCGGCAACTTCCAGGTCGTCGTGGACCTGGAGAAGGACACCAAGTACCTGCCGGACGCGCTCCGCGGCACCCGCACCCTGTACGTGGGGGCGGGCACCGTCGACGCCTACGTCGATCTCGGCGACGTAGGCGGCAAGGACGTGTCGGTCGACGCGGACCGCACCTCGGCCACGCTGCGCCTGCCGCACGCGCGGCTCGGCAAGCCGGCCCTCGACCCCGACCACTCGTACGCGGTCTCCAAGCAGCGCGGGCTGCTGGACCGCCTCGGCGACCTGTTCTCCGACAACCCCAACAGCGAACGCGCCGTCCAGCAGCTCGCCGTCCGGCACATCGCGGACGCGGCCAAGGACAGCGGACTGACCACGAGGGCCGAGAGCAACACCACCGGCATGCTGGAAGGCCTGCTGCGCTCCCTCGGCTTCAAGGAGGTGCACGTCTCCTACGGCGCCTGAAGCGGATGCCCCCGGGGCCCGGCGCCTCGGCAGCCCTGCCGGGTGTCCTCGGCGGCCTCAGCCCCCGAGGACACCCGGCAGGGCCAGGGCTCCCAGCAGGGTCGTCCCCACCAGCAGCCAGGCCACGTAGTCCCCGATGTGCCCGGACTGCAGGCGCCTGAGCGGCAGGGCCCACCCGGGTTCCGAGAGAGGTCCCGGGCGGGTGACGGCGACGGCCGCCAGCCCAGTGGCGAGCAGGGCCGACAGCAGCCCCAGGAGGACTCCGGTTCCCGTCCAGTGCACGAGGCCGGCGGCGCCCCCGGAGCCGGACTCGTTGACGGCACGGGCGACCAGTCCCGCGAATCCGGGAGCCACCCCGACGGCGAGCGCCGCGGCGAGGAGCACCGCGGGGACCGCCAGCATGGTGCCGGGGACACGGGTGAGGCGGTGCAGGGTCTCGGGCCGCTCGCCGGACCCGGTCGTCTCGTCCTCCGGATGCTCCTCGGGCCGCGGGCCCAGCCCGAGGAACACGCGCCCGGTCACCCGCAGCACCGCTCCCCCGGTGATGGCGGACGCGAGGACGTAGACCACGGTGAGCGGGCCGCCCACCGCCTCCTCGGCGACGGCCTTGCCGAGGCCGGTGCCGAACAGCGGGAGTCCCGCCAGGGCCAGGGCCCCGACGGCGAACATGACGGCCGCACCGCGCATTTCCCGGGCCCGGCCGTGCAGCGCGAGTTCGTCGACACTGCCGTAGCGGTTCAGCAGGATGCCGGCGCAGGCGAACAGGGCCGCCTTCACGCCCGCGTGCCCGAGGACGTACAGCGCGACCCCGTCGTCCGCCTCGGGCCTCAGCACGCCGATGCCGACGAGGAACAGCCCGGTGTGGGCGACGGTCGAGTAGGCCAGCAGCCGCTTGATGTGCCGCTGGTACCAGCACATGACCGCGCCGACCGCCGCCGTCAGCACGCCGAGCGCGACCAGGGCCCGGGTGAAGTCGGCCGCCGGGACTCCGCCGGGGCCGGAGAAGACGGTGCCGTACACCCGCCAGACGCCGTACGCGCCGAGTTCCACCATGACCCCGGACAGCAGCATGCACACGGGGGTGGGGGCGACCGCGTGCGCGTCCGGCAGCCAGAAGTGGAAGGGCACTGCGGCCGCCTTCACCAGCAGGCCGGTCAGTACGAGGACGAAGGCGGCCAGGGTGAGCGCGTCAGGGCCGCCGTGCGCGTCGAGGCCGCGCCCGATCTTCACCAGGGAGAGTGCGCCGGTGCGGGCGTACAGCAGGCCGATGCCCATGAGCACGAAGTAGGCGCCCAGCGAGTTGACCACGCCGAAGGTCATGGCGCCCTGCACGGCCCGGGCCTCGTCGACGCGGTAGCCGGTGAGCGCGTACGCCACGACACTCATCAGCTCGAAGAACACGAACGCGTCGAACAGGTCGCCCGCGATCGCGAAGCCGCACATGCCCCCCTGGAAGAGCAGCATGAGCGCCGGGAAGGCACCCGCGTGGCCGTGGGGCGGTTCGTCGAAGTAGTGCCAGGAGTACGCCAGCGCGGCGAGCGTCAGCAGTGACGCGAGCGCGGCCATGCCGAGACCGGCGCCGTCACCGGTGAGGACGATGCCGACGCTCTCGCCGTCCTTCGGGTACCAGGCGCCGACCCATTCGACCAGCGGTGGCGAGGAGTTGAGCAGCAGCACCAGCGCGAGGCCGGCGGTCGCGCCGGAGACCGCGCAGGCGGCGGTCTCGGCGGCCGGGCGCGGCAGGCGGCGGCCGACGGAGATCAGCACGGCGGCGCCCAGCAGCGGCACGGCCACCAGCAGCGGCAGCAGATGGCGCATCAGCCGCGCAGCTCCCTCAGCTCGTCGGGGTCGACCGTGCCGTGCCGTTTGGCGACCTGCATGACCAGCGCGAGCAGCAGCGCGGTGACGGTGGCGCCGACGACGACGTCGGTGAGGGCCAGCGCCTGCACGACGGGGTCCACCACGGGCCGGGAGCCGGGCCGGATGTCGGAGAAGACGGGCGCGGTGCCGCCGTCGCGGTAGCCGACGGCCAGCAGCAGCACGTACGTGGAGGACTGCACGACGGCCAGGCAGCCGACGGCGTGGATCAGGTTCCGGCTGGTGGCCAGGCCGTAGCAGCCGGTCAGGAACACCCACACGGCGACCAGGTACGGAAGGACGTGCAGCACGGCGGTCACGGCGTTCTCACTTCCCGCTCTCCTCCTCGATCTCGACGGCCTGGTCCAGGAAACCCGCGAGCAGCACCACCACCGCGCAGGCGACCTCCATCCCGATGGCCGCGTTCAGCAGGGGCACGGTGCCGCCCGAGGACAGCGTGTTGAACGTGCCGTACGGCAGCAGGGTGTTGGCGAGGAAGGCGGTGCCCGCCAGGACGCCCGCGAGACCGAGGACCAGGTACGCGGAGACGGACAGCGCGTCGCCGATCTCGTAGAGCCCGACCGGACGGACGCGTTCCAGGGCGCGGTAGTCGGCGCCCAGGTACAGCAGGTGCAGGGAGGTCGCGGCGACGACGCCGCCCTGGAAGCCGCCGCCGGGACTGAGCTGCCCGTGGGCGATCACGTACAGCCCGGTGAGCAGCGCGACGGGCAGCACGATCAGGGCGTAGCGGCGCACCGGCCGGGCGACGTCGGCCGGGTGGGGCCGGGCGCGGTGCTCGTCCCGGGTCTGCCGCAGCAGGACGAGGCAGCCGAGGACGGCCGCGAAGAGGATGGTCATCTCGCCCGTGGTGTCGAAGGCCCGCTGGTCGAAGTTGACGGAGGCGACGGTGTTGGCGGTGTGCCGGGACAGGGAGGCGCGCACGGCACGGTCGCCGTAGGGATGCCAGGAGCCGCCGAAGGCGGGCAGCTTCAGGCAGGCGGCGACGAGCAGCGCGGCGAGTCCCGTGCCGGCCGCCCCCACGAGCCACAGCCGCACCCTCGGGTTCACCGCTCGCCCCCGTCGGGCCCGGTCTCCTTGGACCCCGCGTCCTCGGATCCGGCCTCTCCGGAGCCGGCCGCCCGGGTTCCGTCTGCGGACCCGGCCTGCGCGGAACCCGCCGGGCGCCGCCTGACCTTGCGGACCGAGAGCATGATCAGCAGGGGGGTCAGCGCCGAGCCGACCGCGAGCTGCGACAGGGCGACGTCGGGGGCCTGGAGCACGGTGAACAGCACCGCGAGGACGACGCCGAGGACCGACAGGACGAGCGCCTGGCGCGCGGGGTCGCGGTGCGCCACGGCGGCGGTCGCGCAGCCGGCGACGAGCAGCAGCGCCACCACGAGGACCGCGTCAGTCACGTCCGGCCCCTTTCATCCCGCCGTACAGCGCCCGGGAGGCGATCAGGTTGCCACCGATCAGCAGCGCCCCGACGGCCAGGAGCTTCACCGTCGCCCGGCCCGGTCCGGTGACCGCGCACAACGCCAGCACGACCAGCGCGCCGAGACCGGCGCACACCCAGGTCGCGGCCCGGGCCCGGGGCGGGTCCTCGGCGAGCTCGGCGGCGAGCAGCCGGGCGAAGACGAGGGTGCCGACCGGGCCCAGCAGCGCGAGCAGCAGGGCGAGATCGACGTAGGAGGGACGGTCGTAGCCCTGCGCGAGCAGCAGCAGGGCGGGGCAGGCCACGGCGGTGGACAGGTTCTGCGCGACGGCCCTGCGGCGCAACGGCCCGGTGGTGACGCCCCACAGGACCGCGCCGAGCCCGGCGGCCAGGACGCAGGACGCGGTAAGGATCCAGCCGTTCACCACCCGCCCACCACCCGCCGGCCGGCCCGCGCGGCCAGCGCCGCCAGGCCCGCGGCACCGGCGCCGACGGCCACTTCCAAGGTGTCCACCGTGCTGATCAGGACCAGCCACAACAGCAGGAGCGCGGCCCACCAGACCAGGACCTCTCCCACGGCGAGGAGCGCCGTACGCCGGTTCACACGCCACCTCCGCGGGTGTTGTCGCTGGAGCGCCACGGATCTCCCGTGCGCCGCTTCGGGGCATCCAAGCACCGCCCCGCCCGCGGGGAGCGGCGACGCGCGGGCCCCCGCCCGGATGCCCCGCCGGATGCGGCGGAAACCCGGTCGCCGGCGCGCGGGGAACACGGGCCCTTTCGCGCCACGGGCGCGCGCGGCCCGGACCGGTCCGCCGCATCCCGGCCGACTTCGCGGGTAACCGCTGTCCTACGTCTGAAAGTTCAAAATTGGAGGAGCCCATGGCTCGCGTGGCGCCGCGCCCACGTACCGCTTTCCGTCCGTTCACGACCAAGACCGGACGCACTGCCAAGACCAAACGCGCCACGAAGACCGGGCGCGCCACGAAGACCGGGCGCGCCCCGCAGCCGGACTCCGGCGACGGCCGCCGGCCGCTCCCCTGGCCCCTGCGCCTGCTGGCGATGCTGTGCGCCTTCGTCTTCATGGTGGCCTTCGCCGTCGTCCTGGCGAAGCTGACGCTCCAGCCGTCGCCCGCGTCGGCCTCCATCGCGCACACCAACCTGCATCCGGGGCGCTCGCTGCGGGCCTACATGGAGGCTCCGGGGCTGCGCGACACGGTCAAGCAGATCGGCGGCAATCTGCTGCTCGGGGTGCCGTTCGGCGTGCTGGTGCCGATCGTGGCACCGCGGACGCGCCGGCTGCTGCGCGTGGTGCTGCTGACGGCGGTCATGATGCTGCTGGTGGAGTTCGCCCAGGGGGCGCTGATCACCGGGCGCGCCTTCGACATCGACGACGTCATCCTCAACACCACCGGCGCGCTGCTCGGTTACCTTCTGCTGGGCCGACGGCTCAGCCGGGCGGTGCACGCCCGCAGGCCGCGTGTGTAGGGGCCGGGACCGGTCCGTACCAAGGTATTGACGGTCCCTTACTTCACTCCTTGAATCAAGAGGCGACGCATTCACCCCCCACCACGTGCGGCGGCCCGCGCGGCGGGCCGCCGCACGGAAGGGAGAACCGTGGCCTCCCCACGCCTGCTCCGCAGATGTCTTCTCGCCGCACTGTCCGCCGTCCTGGCCGGCTCCTTCGCGATCGGCCCGGCGCGGTCGGCCACGACGTCGGACGCGCCCGCCGCCCCGGCCGTCTCCTCCGCCGCGACGTTCACCGACACCTTCGACGGGCCCGCGGGAGCGGCCGTCGACTCCGCCAAGTGGCAGACGGAGACCGGCGACAACGTCGACAACCACGAGCGGCAGTACTACACGGCGGGCACGAGGAACGCGGCCCTGGACGGCCAGGGGCACCTCGTCATCACCGCCCGGCGCGAGAATCCGGCCAACTACCAGTGCTGGTACGGCACCTGCCAGTACACCTCGGCCCGGCTGAACACCTCCGGACGGTTCGCCGCGCAGTACGGGCACGTCGAGGCGCGGATGAAGATCCCGCGCGGGCAGGGCATGTGGCCCGCGTTCTGGATGCTCGGCACCGACATCGGTCAGGTCCGCTGGCCGGCCTCGGGCGAGATAGACGTGATGGAGAACGTCGGTTTCGAGCCGTCGACCGTGCACGGCACCCTCCACGGCCCCGGCTACTCGGGATCGGGCGGGATCGGCGCCGGTTACTCGCTGCCGAACGGCCAGGCCTTCGCGGACGCCTTCCACACCTACGCCGTCGACTGGGCGCCCGGCTCGATCACCTGGTCGGTGGACGGCACCGTCTACCAGCGGCGCACGCCCGCGGACCTGGGCGGGCGGACCTGGGTGTTCGACAAGCCGTTCTTCCTGATCCTGAACCTGGCGGTGGGCGGCTACTGGCCGGGCGACCCGGACGGCTCGACCGCCTTCCCGCAGCAACTGGTGGTGGACTCCGTGTCGGTGACCACGAGCGGCACGCCCGGCGGCGCCGCGATACGGGGGCTGGCCGGCAGGTGCGTCGACGTGGCGGCCGCGAACTCCGCCAACGGCACCCCGGTACAGCTCTACGACTGCAACGGCACCGCCGCCCAGCAGTGGACCGTCGCCTCCGACGGCACGCTCCGCGCCCTCGGCAAGTGCCTCGACGTCACCGGCAACGGCACCGCGGACGGCTCCATCGTCCAACTGTGGGACTGCACCGGCGGTCCCCACCAGAAGTGGGTCGTCTCCTCGGCGCACGACATCGTGAATCCGCAGGCGGACAAGTGCCTGGACGTCACCGGCAACAACGCGGCGAACGGCACCCGGCTGCAGATCTGGACCTGCACGGGCGGCGCCAACCAGAAATGGACGGTCGGCTGATCCGGCGCGGGGCCGGTCCGGCGGCTGGTCCGCCGGAGCCGGTCCCATGCCCGCCTTCCGGTTCCGCGGGCGGCTTTCGAAGGGGGCGCTCAGTAGCGCGGGTGCCAGGTGAACTTGTCGCCGCCGACCCAGCGGACCACGTCCGGATCGTCGAGGTCGTGGACCACGATGCCGTACGCGGCGGCCGCCTCCAGTACGTCCGTGATGCTCTTCGCCTCGCCGACCATCTGACCGTCGATCTCCACGATGCGGAAGGGCGGGGTGCCCGGCTGCACCTTGAGCACCATGATCCGCGGACGGGAGATGTGCGGGCTCTCGACTTCGGTCATGCCTCCAGCGTAGAACGCACCGCGCCGCGGGGCGCGGGACCGTCTCCCGTCGTGCGCGCCGGACGGGGCTGCGGAACGCTGTGGGAGGGAGGTGGCGATGGACCCCGTCGAGGCACTGGACCGGATCGCCTTTCTGCTGGAGCGGTCCCTGGCGCCGACGTACCGCGTACGCGCCTTCCGTACCGCCGCCCGGGTGCTGGCCGAGCTGCCCGCCGAGGAGGTGGCCCGGCGGGCGTCCGCCGGGACGCTGGAGTCGCTCAAGGGCGTGGGCCCCAAGACCGCGCAGGTCGTGCGCGAAGCCCTGGCCGGGCAGGTGCCCGGCTATCTGGCGAAGCTCCGGGACGAGGCGGAGGAGCCGCGTGCGCCGGGCGGGGAGCGGCTGCGGGCCCTGCTGCGCGGCGACTGCCATCTGCACTCCGACTGGTCCGACGGGGGCAGCCCCGTCGACGAGATGGGCCGTACGGCGGCACGCCTCGGGCACGAGTGGGCGGTGCTGACGGACCACTCGCCGCGGCTGACGGTGGCCCGCGGGCTCTCCGCCGAGCGGCTGCGCGAGCAACTGCGCGTGGTCGCGGAGCTGAACGGGACCTGGGCGCCGTTCCGGCTCCTGACCGGCATCGAGTGCGACATCCTGGACGACGGCTCGCTCGACCAGGAGCCGGAGCTGCTCGACCGGCTGGACGTCGTGGTCGTCTCGGTGCACTCCAAGCTGCGGATGGACGCCCGCGCGATGACCCGCCGCATGGTGGCCGCCGTGCGCGACCCGCGCTCCGACGTCCTGGGGCACTGCACCGGACGGCTGGTGACCGGGCGGGGGCGGCCCGAGTCCGAGTTCGACGCCGACGCGGTGTTCGCCGCGTGCGCCGAGACCGGGACGGCGCTGGAGATCAACAGCCGCCCGGAGCGGCTGGACCCGCCTCGGCGGCTGCTGCGCCGGGCCGTCGAGGCGGGCGTGCTGTTCTCGATCGACAGCGACGCCCACGCGCCCGGCCAGCTCGACTGGCAGATCCACGGCTGCGCGCGGGCCGAGGAGTGCGGGGTGCCGCCCGAGCGGGTGGTGAACACGTGGTCCCGGGACGAGCTGCTGGCCTGGGCCCGGGAACGCCGTACGCCCTCCGGCGTGGCGGGCGTCTGACGTGGTACCCGTTCCCGGCGAGGGAGCCCGGTGGGAGGCCCCCCAGAGCGAGAGGACCCCGGATGGACCGTGCCGCCGTGTTCGACGTCGACGGAACGCTCGTCGACACCAACCACCTCCACGTCGTCACCTGGTGGGAGGCCTTCCGGCAGGCGGGGCACGAGGTGCCGATGCACGCCCTCCACCGCGCGGTCGGGCTGGGCTCCACCGACCTGATCGCCCACCTCCTCGGCGAGGACCGCGACCGGGAGCGGGACGCCGGGATCAGTGCCGCCCACAAGACGCTCTACGGCCAGTACTTCGAGCGGCTGCCCGCCCTGCGGGACGCCGGGCCGCTGCTGCGGCGGCTGCACCGCAACGGCTGGAAGGTGGTTCTGGCGACCTCGGCGGGCGGGGCGGAGCTCGGCGCGCTGCGCCGTGCCATCGACGCGGACGACGCGATCGCGGCGACCGCCAGCGCCGACGACGTGACGGAGGGCAAGCCCGCGCCGGAGCCCGTCGAGCACGCGCTCGACCTGGTCGGGGTGTCCGCCGAGCGGGCGGTGTTCGTGGGCGACACCGTCTGGGACATGCGGGCCGGCCGCCGGGCCGGAGTGCGCTGCCTGGGCGTGCTGTGCGGCGGCATCCCGCGCCGGGACCTGGAGGAGGCGGGGGCGGAGGCGGTCTACGACGACCCCGCCCACCTCCTCGCGTCCCTGCCGGACAGCGCACTGGCCTGAGATCGTCGTCACGTCCTGCCCGGGCCCCGCATGGGACCCCGGCCGCGCGGGATACCCGCTCCGCATGACGCATGGGACGGACGCCGCCCGCGAGGAGGCGGGCATCCCGGGGCGCCGGAGCGGCCCCGGCTCGGCCGGCGTGGTGCGCCGGGAGGCACGGGCGGTCCGCGGGGCGGCCCTGGCGGCCTGGCGGGGCCCGGGCCGGGAGCGGGACCTGGTGATCCAGTCGCTCAAGGCCGCGGCGGCGGCACTGCTCGCCTGGCTGGTGGCCCGCAACTGGCTCGACGATCCGATGGCGCTGATGGCGCCCTGGGTGGCGCTGGTCCTGGTGCAGGCCACGGTCTACAGCTCGCTGCGGCAGGCGGCGCAGCAGTTCACCGCGATCTGCGCCGGGGCGCTGTTCGCCTCCGGGGCACAGGCGGTCACCGGCAACACCACCGGGGCGCTCGCCGTGTGCGTGCCGGCCCTGATGCTCCTGGCGAACTGGCGCCGCTTCGGCGACCAGGGGGTGTACGCCGCCACCACGGCGGTGTTCACGCTCGCCACGGGGAGCGTCTCGGTGCCGGCGGTCGGCCACCGGCTGGGCCAGGCCGCGCTCGGCGCGGTGATCGGGGTCGCGGTCAACGCGTTCGTCCTGCCGCCGATCCATCTGCGGGACGTCCGGGCGAACCTCGGGGCGCTCGCCCGGGAGGCGGGCGAGGTGCTGCACGGGATCGCCGCCGAGCTGGCCCGGGACGACTGGGACCCGCAGGCGGCGGCCTCCTGGTCCCGCGCCTCGGACCGCCTGGAGCACCGGCTGGAGGCCCTCAGGGCGGCACGCGGCTGGAGCCGGGAGAGCCTGCGTCTGACGCACGGCGCCCTGCGCACCCTCGGCCGGGCCCCCTCGCACGTCCCGCCGGAGGCGGAGGACCAGCGCTGGAGCCGCGTCACCGGTCACATCCGGTCGCTCACGCGGACACTCGCGGTGGCGGCCGACGACGACCGTACGCCCGCGCCGCCCGATGCCCTGATCCGGCAGACGTACGCGCGGCTGGTGGAGCTGATCGCGGACCGGTGCGTGGCGGAGGGCGACCGAATCCTGCACGGGCGGGCCGCGCAGCCGCCGGACCGTGCGACGGAGGAGGCGATGCAGGAACTGCACGGCCGCGTGCAGCAGGCGCTGCGCGAACACGCGGGCCGAGAGACGGCCGGGACGACCGTCCTCGGCACCCTGCTCCTGCAGGCCCAGAACGTGTGGGCGGAGATCGTTCCGGCCGCCCCGCGCGAGCCGCGCGGCTGACCGGCCGGGTCCTCCTCCGCGGTCGCGGCTACGGTCCATCCACCGGCTCCGCTTGACTTCGAGAGCACTTCAATCCCTAGCGTGCCGGACATGAGCACTACCGCACAGAACAAGATCGGTTCGGGTTTCGGTGCCACGAGCACCGCCGAGGACGTCCTGCGGGGCATCGACCTCACCGGGCGGCTCGCCCTCGTCACCGGCGGCTACTCGGGCCTCGGTCTGGAGACCACCCGCGCGCTCACCCGGGCGGGCGCGCACGTGGTGGTCCCCGCCCGGCGCCCCGCCGCCGCACGGGAGGCCCTGGCCGGCGTCGACGGCGCCGAGGTGGACGAGCTCGACCTCGGCGACCTGGACAGCGTCCGCGTCTTCGCCGAGCGCTTCCTGGCCTCCGGCCGCACCCTCGACATGGTCATCGACAACGCCGGCATCATGGCCTGCCCGGAGACCCGGGTCGGGCCCGGCTGGGAGGCCCAGTTCGCCACCAACCACCTGGGGCACTTCGCCCTCGTCAACCGGCTGTGGCCGGCGATCGAGCCGGGCGGGGCCCGGGTGGTCTCGGTCTCCTCCCGTGGCCACCACCTCTCCCCCGTGCGCTGGGACGACGTCCACTGGCAGCGCGGCTACGACAAGTGGGAGGCGTACGGGCAGGCCAAGACGGCGAACGTGCTGTTCGCCGTCCACCTCGACGCCCTCGCCCGCGACAGCGGCGTACGGGCCTTCGCCCTGCACCCCGGTGGCATCCTCACCCCCCTCCAGCGGCACCTGGCGAAGGAGGAGATGGTGGAGCGCGGCTGGATCGACGAGCACGGCAACCCGCTGAACCCCGAGGGCTTCAAGACCCCGCAGCAGGGCGCCGCCACCCAGGTGTGGGCGGCGACCTCGCCGCAGCTGGACGGCCTCGGCGGGGTCTATCTCGAGGACTGCGACATCGCCGAGGCCGCCGCGCCGGACGGTGGGCGGACCGGCGTCAGGAGCTGGGCCGTCGACCGGGAACAGGCGGCCCGGCTGTGGGACCTGTCGGCGGACCTCACGGGCGTGAACGCGTTCGCGTGAACCCGTTCACGGGCTCCGGGGGCGGGGTGGGGCGTCGGGTCGTGTCGAGACCCTTCCGGCCGTATCGAGGGGCCTGAGCGGGGCGGGCCGGGTCCGGTGCCGGAGCGGCCCGCCCCGCACGCCCGTCAGCGTGCCGTCATGAACTCCCGCAGGTCCTCGGTGAGCCGGTCGGCGTGGGTGACGTACAGGCCGTGGCCGGCGTTCTCGTAAGGCTTGAGGATGACGTCGGGCGCCAGCCGGGCGACCCGGCCGCCCGTGGCCTCCAGGGGCGCGGAGGTGTCGTGGGTGCCGTGCACGACGAGGACCGGCAGGTCGAGCTTGGGCACCTCGGGGGTGACGTCCGCGTCGGCGATCATGTCCTGGACGGCGGCCGTCGCGCGGGCGGTGGCCGTCATGCAGCAGCCGATGACGTACTGGACGTAGGCCCCCGACACGTCGTTGCCGGGGCGGCCGAGGGCGAAGTAGTCGTCGGCCGAGGCGGTGAAGAACGCCGCCCGGTCGCGACGGCAGGCCTCGTTGGCGGCCCGGACGACGGCGGCGTCGGCGCCGTACGGGTTGTCGGCCGAGCGGACGATGCCCGGGGCGATCCCGGCTACGAAGGCCACCCGGGCCACGCGCCCGGCACCGTGCCGGGTCAGGCACCGCACGATCTCCAGGCCGCCCATCGAGTGGCCGACCAGGGTCACCGCGCTCAGGTCCAGATGGGCCAGCAGACCGTGCAGGTCGTCGGCGAGGCCGTCGAGGCCGTATCCGTCCCACACATCGGCGGAGCGGCCGTGGCCCCGCCGGTCGAGGCCGACGCAGCGGTAGCCCTGCGCCGCCAGCGGCAGCATCTGGAACTCCCACATCTCGGTGCCGAGGTAGGCCCCGTTCACGAAGACGACCACGGGGCCCTCGGCCGGCCCGTGGTCGACGAAGTGCAGCCGCGTGCCGTCGACGGGGCTGGTGAAGTACGGCATGGAGGACCTCCCGGAATCCGGCGGTGAGCGGTTACGTCCCCGATGGTTCCGTGCGGGCGGCCGCCGGTCGATTACCTCCGGCGTCATGCACCTCCCGGTCCGGGCCCGCTCCCCCGCCGGCCGGGTCGCTTCGCACGGACCGGGTCGCGTCGGGCGGCGCCGACCGGGTACCCGGGGGCCACAGCATCGGCCGCCGTCGAGAGGAGTCCCGGGTGAGCAGCGCTACGGGCCGCAGGGTCGTCGTCACTGGCGCCACCGGCAACGTGGGAACGAGTGTCGTACGCCTCCTCTCCGAGGACGCGGACACCGGATCGGTACGGGGTCTGGCCCGCCGGATCCCAGGGTGGTCGCCGCCCAGGACCGAGTGGTCGGCGGTGGACCTGGCGTCCGAACGGGCGCCTCTCGCGGAGGAGTTCGAGGGCGCCGACGCCGTGGTGCACCTGGCGTGGGCCTTCCAGCCCACGCACGACCCGGCGACCACGTGGCGCACCAACGTCCTCGGCAGCATCCGGGTCTTCGAGGCGGTGGCCGCCGCGCGGGTACCGGTGCTCGTGCACGCGTCGTCGGTCGGCGCGTACTCGCCGGGGCCGAAGGACGGCACGGTGGACGAGTCGTGGCCGACCCACGGGTGGCCGGACGCCGCGTACTGCCGTGAGAAGGCCTACCTGGAGCGGGCCCTGGACACCTTCGAGCGCGACCACCCGGAGGTCAGGGTGGTCCGGATGCGGCCCGCCTTCCTCTTCAAGCGGGAGTCGGCGAGCGAGCAGCGGCGCATCTTCGGCGGAAGGTTCCTGCCGGGTCCGGCGATCCGGCCCGAACTGCTGCCGTTCCTGCCGGACGTCCCGGGTCTTCGGGTGCAGGCCCTCCACACGGACGATGCCGCGCGGGCGTACCTGCTGGCGCTGCGCCACGAGGTCCGGGGCGCCTTCAACCTGGCCGCGGAGCCCCCGCTGGACGCGCGGGTGCTGAGCGAGATGCTGGGCCTGCGCACCGTACGGCTGCCCCGCACGGCGGCCCGCTCCGCGATCGCCGCCGCCTGGGGCCTGCATCTGCTGCCCGCCTCGCCCCACCTCTTCGACGCGGTGCTCCGCCTTCCCCTGATGGACTGCGCCCGCGCCCACACGGAACTGGGCTGGCACCCCGAACGCACGGCGACCGAGGCGCTGCGGGAGCTCCTGGACGGACTGCGGCACGGCAACGGCGCCGACACGGAGCCCCTGCGGGGGCGCAAGGTCGGCTGACGCGCACGGGCCGGACCCCGCGGCTCCCGGGGATCCGCGGGGTCCGGCCCGGTGTGGTGCCGGTCCGTCGGGCTCAGGCCGAGGACTCGTCCGGGACGGGGTGCTCGGGGTGCACGGTGCCCGAGTGGGGGGCACCCTTGCGGCCGGTGCCCGCCTCGTCGGTGTCGGGGAGGCGGATGTCGGGCCCCTCGGAGGGGGCTTCGGCCGGCTCGCCGGCGCCGCCCCGCTCACGGTCGGCGTCGTCCTCCCAGGGGGCCTCACCGGTGTGGGCCTGCTGGTCCTGCATGTCCCGGGGAACGGGCGCGCCGTTCTCACCGGGAGCCTCATCGCGGTGTTCGACCACGGCGTACTCCCTTCGCTTCGCGCGGCTCGCGTCGTCGAGCGGCTCACACGTCATATTCCGGGCGAGGCGCGGGTACCGCCCCTGCCGGCCGCGAAACCGGAAGGTGGTCAGCCGTCGAGGCGCAGCGCCCGCATCTGCTCCGCGAGGGGGGCGAGGCCGACGTCGTGGCGGCGTTCGTCGACGGTCTGGGGCCGGCGGACCGGGTACGGACACAGGGTGACGGGATTGACCCGGGTGCCGTAGAACTGCGGCTCGCCCAGTTCCACGGCGCAGTGGTCGGCGATGTAGGCGAGGTGGACGGCGGGACAGCGGCCGTCCGCCGTGGCCTGGGCGATGAGGTCCCGGCACCGGAGGCGGAAGCGGAGGTCCGGGGCGTGCAGCAGGATCATCAGCGCCGCCGTCGAGGCGGCCGCGCCGACCAGATCGGCCCCTGGCCAGCCGTGCCGGCGGACGATCACGGCGAGCGCCTCGGCGTTCTCCCGATGGCACCGCACGACATTGCGACGGCGCTCCGGCGTGGGATCGGCGCCCGCCTGCCGTGTCAGCTCCCGGTCCTCGTCGGCCCTGCGGAGCAGTTCGGCCGCGAGTACCGGGCCGCGCGCCGGGGGCTGCGGCGCCCCGGCGGACCCGGGACCCGCGCTCGGGCTTCTCGACTGTGACGGTGACTGTCCGTCGATCACGGTGGCCATCCAGGTCTCGCCTCACGGCAGGGTGCGGCGGAGCGCACCTGCCGGAAGATCACATCCTCTGCCACCGAACCGAGTTGGCCGTCCGCCGCGGCCGCCCGTACGGCAGCTACCGGGATCACTATGGTCTCCGGCGCACTCGGCCCGCAACCTGCGTTCTGATAATTTCAGAACGAGCCGCATCACCCTGTCCGTGTCGTACACGGCGTGGCACACTGCACGCTGTGACGGCCGCCCCGGGAGGTAGGACGTGAGGGAGAACCGCTCGGGCGGCAGCGCACCCACCGTCCTGCGCATGGTTCTCGGCAAGCGGCTGCGGCACCTCCGGGAGCGGGCCGGGGTGTCCTTCGAGGACGCGGCACGGGCCATCGAGGTGACCCCGCTGACGGTCCGCCGGATCGAGAAGGCCGAGGTCGGTCTGCGCATCCCCTATGTGAGGGAACTGTTGCGCGCCTACGGGGTCCCGGCGGCGGAGATCGACGACTTCGTGTCCATGGCCCGGGAGGCCAACAAGCCGGGCTGGTGGTACACGTTCCGCGACGTACTGCCCGAGTGGTTCAGTGCCTACGTCAGCCTGGAGAGCGAAGCCAGCGTCATCCGTCTGTACGAACCCCACTACGTACCGGGCCTGTTGCAGACGCACGACTACGCCGCGGCGCTCCTGCGCGTCGGCTTCCCCAACGACTCGGAGGAGGAGATCGCCCGCCGCGTGGCCCTGCGCGTCAAGCGCCAGGACCTGCTCGCCAAGCCGGACGCCCCGGCCGTCTGGGCCATCGTGGACGAGACGGTGCTGCGCCGTCCGGTCGGCGGGGCCGGGGTGATGCGGGCCCAGGTCGACCGGCTCATCGAGGTCCTGGAGATGCCGAAGGTCCGCATCCAGGTCATGCGCTTCGCCGTGGGAGCCCACCCGGGCGCCTACGGACCCTTCCACCACTTCCGCTTCGGGTTCTCCGAACTGCCCGACGTGGTCTACACCGAGAACCTCGCCGGCTCGGTCTACTACGACCGCCCGGAGGACGTCGTCGCCTATCTCGAAGTACTGGACCGGATGTCCGTGCAGGCGGAGCCGGTCGCACGGACCAGGGACATCCTGGGTGAGCTGCGTAAGGAGTTGTGACCATGGGATCCGAGGGCCGCATCTACAACGGCATGCCCGCCGGCGATCTGGGAACCGAGGGCTGGGAGAAGCCCTGGAGCGGTACCAACGGCGGCAGTTGTGTCGAGGCCAAGCGCCTGCCCGACGGAAGTGTCGCCTTCCGCCAGTCCACGGACCCCGACGGTCCCGCGCTGGTGTACACCCGGGACGAGGTGATCACCTTTCTCGAGGGGGCCAAGGCCGGTCTGGCCGACTTCCTGGTCCGCTGACCCCGGCCGCCCGAGTCCGGGCGGACGATCCGCCCGGCCCACTGCCACCGCCGACACCACCGGAGCACCCGCACGACCCTCCCGCCGTGCGGGTGCTCCCCCCTCGGATCGCGAACTCGGCCCGTCCACATCGTTGTTGACGCTAGGTTTGATGGCGGACCGCGTGACGCACGGCAGGAGACCCCTCATGGCAGACGGCCGGCCGACCCCCGATCAGGAAGCGCTGTCGAAGATCGACACCACGGTGCCGCACTCGGCTCGCATCTGGAACTACTGGATGGGGGGCAAGGACAACTACGAGGTCGACCGGATCGCGGGCGACGAGTACCGCAAGGTCGCGCCGAACATCGAGACCATGGCCCGCGCCTCGCGCCACTACCTGATCCGCGCCGTGGGCCTGGTGGCCGGCGAGCTCGGCATCCGCCAATTCCTCGACATCGGCACCGGACTGCCGACGTACGACAACACCCATCAGGTCGCCCAGCGCATCGCGCCCGCGTCGCGCATCGTCTACGTCGACAACGACCCGCTGGTCCTGCGCCACGCCCAGGCCCTGCTCACCAGCACCCCCGAGGGGGTCACCGAGTACATCGACGCCGATCTGCACGCACCGGAGAAGATCGTCGAACGGGCCCGCGAGCTGCTGGACTTCGACCGTCCGGTCGCGCTGATGCTGATGGGCATCCTCGGCCACGTCCAGGACCACGCGGAGGCCGTCTCGATCGTCCGCCACCTCCAGGCCGCGCTGCCGTCAGGCAGCTACTTCGTGCACTACGACAGCACCGACACCGACACGGCGCTCCAGCGGGCCCAGCAGGGCTACGACGACACCGGCGCCGTCCCGTACGTGCTGCGCAGCCCGGAGCAGCTCGCCGCCTACTACGAGGGGCTGGAACTGCTCGAACCCGGCATCGTCTCCTGCCCGTTGTGGCGTCCGGAGCCCGGCACCGCGCCCGAGCCCACGGACATCTACGGCGGCGTGGCCCGCAAGCCCTGACGCCCCGCCTCCGGCTCGCGGTGCCGGTACGGTTCCCCCGCCTACCCGGCGGCGCCGGCCTGACGGGCACCCGTCGACAGGAACTCCGCCAGCCCCTCCAGAAGCCGGTCCACGTCGTCGTCGCTGCTGTACGGGGCGAGTCCCACGCGCAGTCCGCCCCCGTCGCCCAGTCCCAGGTGGCGGGACGCCTCCACGGCGTAGAAGGAGCCGGACGGCGCGGCGACCGCGCGCTCGGCCAGATGACGGCAGGCGTCCGCGGTGCTGCGCCCGTCGATGGTCAGCAGCAGGGTCGGCGTGCGCTCGGCGGCCCGTGAGTGCACGGTGATCTCCGGGAATGCGGCCAGCCCGGCCTCGATACGGCGGCGCAGGGCGCCCTCGTGGCGTTCGAGCGAGGTCAGGGAGGTGACCAGGCGTGCGCGCCGGGCGCCGCTCGCCTCCGGGTCCATGCCGGCGAGGAAGTCGACGGCGGCCCGGGTCCCGGCGAGCAGCTCGTAGGGCAGGGTGCCCAGCTCGAAACGCTCGGGGACCTCGTCGCTGGAGGGCAGCAGCTTGTCCGGGTGCAGGGTGCGCAGCAGCTCCGGGCGGCTCGCCACCACGCCGAGGTGGGGACCGAGGAACTTGTACGGGGAGCAGGCGAAGAAGTCTGCGCCGAGCCCGGCGAGGTCGACGGGGGTGTGGGCGGTGCGGTGGACTCCGTCGACGTACACCAGGGCGCCCCGGTCGTGCGCCAGGCGGGCGATCGCGGGCACGTCCGGGCGGGTGCCGATCAGGTTGGACGCGGCGGTGACCGCGACGAGCCGGGTGCGGTCCGAAAGGTGGGCGCTGATGTCCTCGGGGGTCAGTTCGCCGGTGGCCGGGTCGAAGTCGGCCCAGCGCACGACCGCTCCGACCGCCCGCGCGGCCTGGATCCAGGGCCGGATGTTGGCGTCGTGGTCGAGCCGGGTCACCACGACCTCGTCCCCCGGCGCCCACGTCTTGGCGAGCGTGCGGGCGACGTCGTACGCCAACTGGGTCGCGCTGCGTCCGAAGACGATGCCGGACGGGTCGGCGCCCAGCAGGTCGGCCATGGCCTGCCGGGCACCGGCGACGAGGGCCTCGGCGTTGCGCTCGCCCAGGGTGACGGCTCCCCGGTTGGCCAGCGGTCCGGCCAGGGCGTCCGCGACGGCGTCGATGACCGGCTGGGGCGTCTGACTGCCGCCGGGCCCGTCGAAGTGGGCCCAGCCCGCTTTCAGCGCGGGGAACTGCGCACGGACACCGGCGATGTCGTGGCTCACGTCGGACTCCTTCGAACGACCGGGCAAGGACGGCGCCCCCCATGATCCTCGCTGCCCGGTGGCGGCGGCCCAGGGGGGCCGGCCCGACCGTTCCCGGCCGCTGCCCCTCGGACCGGCCGCCGCCCCCGGGCCTGGCGCCACGCTGCGGCCCCTACGGCCTGCGGCCCTCCAACGCCGCCTGCCAGGCGGGGAGTTGGGCCCGCGGGGCCGGTTCGGCGCGACGGCCGCCGCGGGCGAAGAAGTCGGCGAGCGGCAGGATCGCCGCTCCCACGGTGACGGCGTCGGGGCCGAGGCGCCCGAGGTCGACGGTCACCCGCTCGGCCGGGTGGCGCAGCGCATACGCCACGGCGTGGCGGCGTACGGCGGACAGGAAGCGGGCGCCGAGCTGGAGGCCGGCCCAGCCGCCGATGAGGATGCGCTCCGGCTGGAAGAGGTTGATCAGGTCCGACAGTCCCGCACCCAGGTACTCGGCGGTCTCCTCCAGCACGGCGAGCGCCACCGGGTCGGCCTCCGTGCCCTCCGGCGGACAGGCGGCGGCCAGCATGGCGGTCAGCGCACTCTCCTCGTCGGCGTCCCGTGGGGGCCGTCCGCCCTCCTCGCGCCAACGGGCCAGCAGCGACTCCGCTCCGGCGTACGCCTCCAGACAGCCGAGGGCGCCGCACCGGCAGCGGCGGCCCCGGACCCGTACCGTCAGGTGCCCCCATTCGACGGCGCGGCCGTGCTCGACCTCGGGGGTGACGAGGCAGGCGCCGACGCCGGAGCCGAAGAGCACCACGACCGCGTTCCCGGCGCCCCGCCCGGCACCGAACCACATCTCGGCCTGGCCCAGCGTCTTGGCGCCGTTGTCGATGAAGTAGGGCACGCTGCCGGGAAGCCGGGACCCGGCGCGGAGCAGTTCCTCCAGCGGGACCGCGTCCCAGCCAATGGTCTGGCCGTGCACCACGGCGCCGCGCTCCGGGGTGCGTTCGACGATGCCGGGGACGCCGATACCGACGCCGAGGAGCTGCTCCGGCGCGAGACCGGCGGCTCCCAGGACCTCGGCGACCCCGTCCCGGATGTGCCCGGTGATCACCTCGACGTCGTAGCGCTGCGGTTCCAGGGGCCGCTGGGTGCGGGCCAGTTCGGTCAGGGTGAGGTCGAACAGCTCCACGCGCACCCGGGTCTCGCCGACGTCGACACCGATCATGTGGCCGCTGGCCGGGGCGACGCGCAGCAGGGTGCGGGGGCGGCCGCCGTCGGAGTCGACGCTGCCGGCCTCCTCCACCAGGCCGTCTGCGATCAGGTCGGCGACCACGTTGCTGACCGAGCCGGAGCTCAGGCCGGTCGCCGGGCCGAGTTCGAACCGGCTGAGCGGGCCGTCGAAGTACAGTCGCTGCAGCACGGCCGTGCGGTTGCCCCGTCTGAGATCGCGCACCGTGCGCCCGTTCCGCCCCGCCATGTGACTCCCTCGCTTCGTACCCCTGCCCGACCTGCAACATACCGCCGGCAGCGGCCGGGGCGCGACTTCTTCGATGCTTAGCCCACGCAGTAAATTAAGGCGTGAGATCAGGCGCCCGCGACCGGCCGGGGTGGCGGGCGCGGGCGGGGCGCAGGCACGGGGCGGTGGCAGGCTGACGGCGGCCCGGCGCAACGCCCTGCCACGGGGGAGTCGCCCGCCGCCCCGCCCTCCGGGCGTCGCCCGGCGCACGCCCGCCACCGGGAACCGTCCGGCGCATGACCGCACACCGTGGTGTCGTCCGGCGCACGCCCGCCCGCCACCGGGAACCGTCCGGCGCATGCCCTCCCACCGGGCCGTCGCCCGACGCACGCCCGCCCCGCTCCACCGCCCCCCGGCCCGCCGTCAGCCCGCCGCGTACACGTCCTCGACGTACCGTCCGGCCGCGACCAGCTCGGTCAGCCATCGCTCGGCCGCCGGCCCGTCGGCGCCGGGCGTGCGGGTGCGGTACAGGGTACGGAAGGCCTCGCGGACGCCCGGCGCCATGCGCGCGCCGTCGCCGCAGACGTACACCCGGGCTCCGGCGTCCAGCAGCGCCCACACCTCGTCGCCCTCCGCGGCGATGCGGTGCTGGACGAAGGTGACTCCGCCCTCGGGGGCCGCGCTGAACGCGGGGCGCAGTGAGACGGCTCCGGCGTCCTCGGCGGCGCGCAGTTCCTCGGCGTGCAGGAAGTCGGCGTCGGGGGCGTCGCAGCCGAAGTAGCAGAGGGCGGGGGCGAGTTCGGCGCCCGCGGCGACGGCTGCCGTGCGGTCCGCGACCGCGCCGCGGAACGGGGCGAGGCCGGTGCCCGCCGCGACCATGACGACGGGCGTCGAGCCGTCGATGCGGAAGGCCTCCCGGCAGGGCTGGACGCGGGCGAGGATCGTGTCGCCGGGCGCGACCGACGCCAGGTGTCCGGACCCGGTGCCGCGGTGGATGCCCCGGCCGGAGCGTGCCGGGGCTTCGAGCACGGAGACCATGAGGTCGGCGTGGCGCGGGTCGGCGGCGGGCGAGGAGGAGATCGAGTAGTGGCGGGGGCGCAGCGGGCCGAGCAGGTCGAGCAGGTGCGGCCAGTCCAGCGCGCCGCGCAGGGCCGGATGGTCCTCGACGAGCTCGACGAGGGTGCGCGGATCGTCGGTCAGCGCGGCGAGGGCCGCGCGCTCCGGCGGGCACGGGTTCGCGGCGGCCAGGGCGGCCAACTGGGCGGCGCCGGGACGCTGCTGCAGTTCGACGTGGTGCGTGAAGAGCTGACGTACCGTCAAGGGACGGTCCACGGTCAGGCCGTCGCCGCGCGGGCGGCCGGCGCGGATGTCCAGCACGGTGTCGAGACCGACGCCGAACGCGGCGGCGGCGCGCCCGACGAGGGCGGGGGCGTTGGCCGGCAGCACGGTGAGGTGGTCGGCGGTGCGGTAGGTGACGCCGTCCGGCAGCGCGACGCGCACGAACCGCTTCCTGCGGGGGTGTCCGGGCGCCGTGAAGTCGTGGGCCTCGGTGACCGTCATGGGGAGCAGCCCGTGCCGCTCGGCCAGGGCGTCCAGCGGTCCGCCCGTCAGGGTGCGGACCTCATACGACGTGGCCCGCCCGGCCGGGGCTCCGGTGGCGTGGGGGTCGCCGTGCCGCTCCAGCAGGGCGGTGCGCAGGCGGACGGTGAAGTCGCGGACGGCGCCGGTGAGGTCGCCCGAGGCGTCGGCGGCCGCGCGCCCGGTCAGGCGGGTGGCGCCCAGTTCGGCGAGACGCTCGTCGATGCGGGTCGGGACGTGCTGGTAGGTCGCCGCCCAGTTGCGGTCGCCGACGCCGAGGACGGCGTAGGTGACTCCGGAGAGGTCCGGGGTGCCCTCCAGCCAGGCGGCGAAGGCGGTGGCGTCGTCGGTGGGGCGGCCGTTGTAGGAGGCGGCGGCGATGACGACGGGGCGGTCGGTTGGCAGGCCGCCCGCACAGGCGTCGAGCGGGGCGACCCGGGTGTCGCAGCCGAGCGCGGCGGCCTCGTCGGCGAGCCGGCCGGCGAACTCCCGGCAGGTCCCGTAGTTGCTGCCGTGCAGGACGAGGACGGCGGTGCCGGGGCGGACCCGGGCGGGCAGGGCCTGCGGGTCCGACTGCCGGATCTCCGGGCCTGACTGCCCCCGCGTGCGGGCGGCACCCGGCAGCGGGGGGTGCACGCGGTCGGCCGCCGTCCGCGGGGTCAGCGTGAGGGTGAAGCCGTCGGGCTTGAGGGTGAGGGTCTCCTTGACCGTGAGCCGGTAGTCGGCGTGGTCGTGCAGCCGGTAGCGGTGGACCAGCATCGCCAGCAGCATGGTCGCCTCGTGCAGTGCGAACTGCCGTCCGATGCAGGCGCGTTCACCGGTGCCGAACGGTTTGAAGGCGTGCACCGGGCGGGCCGCCTCCGCCTCGGGTGTGAAGCGGGAGGGGTCGAACAGCTCCGGGTTGTCGCCCCACACCGGCTGCCGGTGCAGCATCGGGGCGAGCACGGTGACGGGCTGCCCGGCCCGCAGCGGGATCCGCCCGCCGAGCATGGTGTCCTCGAGGGCGTGCCGGGTGAACGCGGCGGCCGTCGGCCACAGCCGCAGTGCCTCGTTGAGGACCTGGCGGGTGAAGGTGAGCCGGCCGATGTCCTCGTAGGTGGGCTCCGGGTCCGCGGTGTCGCCCCACAGCGCGTCGGCCTCGCGCTGGACGAGCCGCAGCGCGGTGGGGTCCTTGGCGAGGTGGTACAGCGCGAAGGACATCGCGCCGGACGTCGTCTCGTGGCCGGCGATCAGGAAGGTGATGACCTGGTTGCGGATGTTGGCCGGGTCCAGGGTGGCGCCGTCGGCGGGGTGCCCGGCGGTGAGCATGAGGCCGAGCAGGTCCCCGGCCCCGCTCAGGTCGGTGCCGGTGCGGGCGGCGATGACCTCGTCGACCACCCCGGCGAGGTAGGCGGCGTCGGTGCGGAAGGCCACGTCGGCCGCCGAGTGGTCCCGGCCGGGGACGCGGGCGAGCCGGGTCATGCTCCATTCCAGGCAGCGGACCATCGACTCGACGAAGGGGTGGGGCCGTTCGCGCTCGAAGGAGCCGAAGTCGTAGCCGAATCCGGCCAGTCCGATGGTGTCGAGGGTCATCCGGGTCATGTCGTCGGGCACGTCGACGGGCCGCCTCGTGCGGGCTGCGCGGTCCCAGGACGCGATGAGGCGGCGGGTCACCGCGAGCATCACCGGGTGGTAGGTGCGCATCGAGCCGAGCGCGAAGGCCGGCATCAGGATGTCGTGCGCGCGGGCCCAGTTGGGCTCGTCGTTGTGGGCGGTGAACAGCCCGTCGGCGGTGAACTCCCGTACGTTCTCCAGGGCGGGGCCGATGTGCTTGGCGAAGCGCCGTTCGTCGGCGAGGTCGGTGACGAGGTCGAGGTCGCCGACGAACAGCGCGTCCCGCCCGTGCAGCCGCCGCACGAGCACCGGCCCGTGCGTGCGCATCAGATGCATGACCTGCTGGATCGGGGTGCGGCCCGGTCCGGTGGCGGAGATGTCGACGACGGGCACGCCGGGGAGGGCGTCCGCGTCCAGGGGGTGGGGTGCGGTGGGGGGCATGGCGCGACAACTGCCTTTCGCGGTACGGACGTACTGCGCTCCAGCGTGGTCGACCGGGCCCGGCAGGCCGCGCCTGGGAACTACATGATTGTGTAGTGCCCGTTCGCCGCCGGGCCTTGTGCGCGGCGGGCCGGGTGTGGCAGGAGGTGCGGGGTGGACGCGGCGCGGCGGGAGGCCGTGCTCTGGCGGAACCGGGCGCTGACGCTGTTCGACCGGGTGACGGTGCCGGTCGCGGTGTGCGACGTGCACGGGGTCGTCGTGCTGGCCAATCCGGCGATGGCGGCGGCGTGCGGGACGACGCCCGGGCGGTTGCGGGGCCGGAACGTGCTGGAGCTGTTCACTCCGCAGGAGGCGACGCAGGTGGACCGGATCGCGCAGGCGCTGCGGCTGCGGCACCGGTCGCGGTACCAGGTGTCGGTGTGCTGGCGGGACGCCGAGGGGACCGAGCGGCACGGGGAGCTGACGGCGGACCCGGTGAGCGACACCGTGCAGGACACGCCCGCGCTGCTGGTGATGCTGCGGGTGGCCGACGAGCACCGGCCGCGGGCCGCCGAGCCCGAGCCGGTCACGCCCGTGGAGGCGCGGATCCTGGCACTGCTGGCCGGGGGCGCCACCACCGCGCGGGCCGCCCGCGAGACGGACCTGACCACGGACGGCGTGACCTATCACCTGCGGCGCCTGTCGGCCCGCTGGGGCGCGGCCAACCGTACGGAACTGGTCGCCCGCGCCTACGCGCTCGGGGTGCTGACGCCGGGGGTGTGGCCGCCGACTCCGGCCACGGGGGCGTAGACCGGCCGGAAGCGCGGATCGACCGCGGGGGCGCACCGGCCGCGGTGGATGCGGACCGGCGCCGGAGAGCCGGAGAGGCGGACCGGCGCCGGAGAGGCGGACGGGGAGGCGCACCTGCCGCGGAAATCCCTTGGCTCCTCTCCCCCGGCCTGCCTACCCTAGGCAAGAACCTAAAACCTTTAGGTTCCTTCGGCCGCAGACGCAGACCCGGGAGACCCCATGAGGCCACTGACCGAGCAGGACATCCGCGCCTCCTTCATCAACTGCTCGAAGGGCGAGGCCAAGCGCCTGTGGGTGCCGCGCGACCTCGACCGGCTCCCCTGGGCCGACCTCGACTTCCTCGGCTGGCGGGACCCCGGGGCGCCCGATCGCAGCTGTCTGGTCACGGAGCGGCAGGGCCGGCTGGTGGGCGTGGCCCTGCGCTTCCCCTCCTCCCAGCGCGGCTTCCTGCACCGCAGCATGTGCTCCCTGTGCCTGACCACCCATCGCGGCGGCGGGGTGTCCCTGATGACCGCCCGCAAGGCGGGTGCGGCGGGCCGCGAGGGCAATTCGGTGGGCCTGTACATGTGCACCGACCTGGCCTGCTCGCTCTACGTGCGCGGCAGGAAGGTCCCCGACTCGGGGAGCCGGTTCGAGGAGAGCCTCACCACCCAGGAGCAGATCGCCCGGACCACCGGCAACCTGGCCGCCTTCCTGGACAAGCTGTACGCCTGATCCCCCGCCGGCGCGGAGTGATCATGTTCGTCGCCCGGCGGAACGGGGAACAGCGCAAGTGATGCAAGTTGTACGTAACTGGACGCCGTCCGTCCCCCAGTGGCTGAAGAAACACCGGGACCCCGTGGTCGTACAGGCGCTGCGGTCGACGGCCGCGGCGACGGTCGCGTATGTCATCGCACTGCGGCTGAGCCCGGAACCGGCGCCGCTGACGGCTCCGCTGACCGCCCTCCTCGTCGTCCAGGTCACGCTGTACGCCACGCTGACCACGAGCTTCCGCCGGGTGAACTCGGTGGTCGCCGGGGTGCTCGTCGCCGTCGCCTTCTCCCTCCTGGTGGGGCTGACCTGGTGGAGCCTGGCTCTGGTGATCCTGGCCGCGCTGGCCGTCGGGCACCTGGTGCGGGTCGAGGAGTTCGTGCCCGAGGTGGCGATCAGCGCGATGCTGGTGCTCGGCGTCACCACCGTCAGCAGCACGGCCTGGGCGCGCGTGGTGGAGACGCTGATCGGCGCGACCGTGGGCCTCGCCTGCAATGTGCTGCTCGCTCCCCCGGTGTGGACCGAACAGGCCAGCGAGTCGATCGAGGACCTGGCCCGCCGGGTGCGCCGGCTGATGCTGCTCATGGGCGAGGAGGCGGCGGGGACCACCCCCGTGGAGCACGCGGCGGCCCGGCTGCACGAGGCGCGCCGCCTCGACCACGAGATCTCCGACGTGGACGCCGCGCTGCGGCAGGCGGAGGACAGTCTCCGACTCAATCCGCGGGTGCGCGAGGGCCTGCTGCACCGGGTCGTGCTGCGCACCGGCCTGGACACGCTGGAGATCTGCACGGTCGTGCTCCGGGTGCTCGCGCGTTCCTTCACCGACCTGGCCAAGGAGCGGGCCCCCGAGCCGCTGTTCGCGCCCTCGACGGGTGCGGTCGTCGAGCAGTTGCTGTCCGAGATCGGCGACGCGGTGGTGAGCTTCGCGGTGCTGGTCACCACCGCCGTCAGCGTCAACGCCGAGTCAGCCGAGTCCCGGCTCGCCGCGGAGCTGCGGCAGGCCGCGGCCACCCGCGACAAACTGGCCCAGCTGCTCCTGGAGGACGTCCAGCGGGACTCCCGCCACTGGCATCTGCAGGGTGCGGTACTGACCGAGGTCAACCGCATCATCGACGAGATGGACATCGAGCACCGCTCACGGCGGCTCTTCGAGGAGCTGGACTGCCACACGCGCGCGCGGAGCGAGCGCGTGTCCCGGCTCACCCGGATCCGGAACCGGTTGGGGGTGCCCGAGCGGCTGCGCCGGAACCATGAGGACGGTGCGCGGCGTTCTCTGTGACGGGGTCCACTACGGAGGGGAGCGCGCGCATGACCGACACGACCGTGCGGATCGACGGGAACACACTGCGGCTGCCGGGCGGGGTGGCGGTGCGGTTCGTGCGCACCCTGCGCCTGCCGGAGAGGGGCACCCATCCGCTGCCGCCGGGGCTCGGCGAGTTCCCCGTCCGACGGGTGGCGGATTTCCCGGACACGGTGCCCGGGCAGTGGCGCTCCCGCGGCGGCGTGATGCTGCCGGTGTACCTGCGGGAGGCCATGTGGCTGAGCTTCGCGGGCTCGACCGAGCCGGCCGCGCTCCAGGTCGGCGTGGGCAAGGTGTGCGCGGTGTCGGGCCGGCCGTGGAGCGACCGGCTCTCCCGCCGACCGCAGAACTACGTGGTGCTGCCCCGCCAGCCCTGGCTGGACGGCATCAACTCCGGCAAGGGCACGGTCCGCCAGTTCGTGGCCGTGCCGCTGGGGCTCGGGGCGACGGTCGAGGGCCAGGTCACCGGCGAGGAGGTGTGGGGCGGCGTCCAGCTCCAGTCGTTCCGGCTCCGGGACGAGGAGCTGGCGAAGTGGCGGGCGGAGGAGGAACTGCGCCGCGCGGCGCGCGCTCGGGCGCGGCCGGCGATCGGCGGCCACGGCGCGGCGTTCCCCATGGCGGCCCCGCCCGCTCCGGGCGCGTTCCCGGCGCCCGCCGCACCCGGAGCGGCGCCGGGCGCCGGGCGGCCCAGGCCCGCCGCGGCCATGGGACTCGGCGTGGGCGGCTCGATGCGCCAGGAGGTGTACCGGGACGAACGGCCGCTCGCCTCCTGGTCCGAGGAGCCCGCCGGGCGCGTCTTCGTCCATCTGGTGACGCCCCCGGAGTGGCGGCGCATCACCGGCGAGGCTCCCCCGCCGTCGCCGGTGGACCGCGCCGCGTACACGCGCGCGGGGCTGCCCTGGTACGACTACTACGACGAGGACGCCGAGGACCTCGCCCCCACCGAGACCCTCTCGGGGGTGCGGCCGGCCGGGGACTGGCTCGGCGACGACCACGAGCCGTGGCAGCCGCCCTCGCCGCACCAGGTCACCCCGCTCAAGGACGCGCCGGGCAAGCCGGTGGAGGACGGGGACTGGTAGGACGGCTGCCTCGGGGCGCCCCGCGCCGCCCCGGCCGGAGACCGCCGCGTGGCCCCCGGCGTGCCCCGCACGGCATCGTCAGGGGACGTGCACGAGGTCGTTGTCGTGACCCCGCGACGCCCGATGCCGTACTTGCCCCTGACCCGGCGCGGACGCCAAGGTGGCGGTCACGACCGAGGCAGCCGACGACCTGAGGTGCGGGCATGGACAGTGGTGCGGGTAGGCGCGGGCGGCGCGGTGGCTGGAGCAGGCGCAGGTTCGTCGGGGTGCTGACGGGAGTCGCGGCGGTGGCGGCGATTCCGGCCCCGGCGGCTCCCCGGCCCGACTCCCGGGCCGCGGGCGCGCCCTCCGGCCCGTCCTCCGGGCCCGCCCCGACCCCTCCGGGGGCGGCCGCGCAGGAGCGGGAGCCCGTGGCCGGGCCGACCGGTCCCCGGCCGCTGTATCTCGGCACCTACACCTCCGTGGAGGGCGGCGGTACGGGCATCGGCCTGGCCCGGTACGACCCGGTGACGGGCGCCGTCACCGGCCGGGGCACGGTCACCGGCGTCGCCGACCCCTCCTACCTGGCCGCACACCCGGACGGCCGCACGCTGTACGCGGTCGACGAGCGTCAGGACGGGGGCGTCACCGCCGTACGGCTCGCCGACGGCAGGGTGCTGGGCACCCGGAGCACCGGCGGGGCGGGCCCCTGCCACCTCTCCGTGCACCCCACCGGACGCTGGCTGCTGAGCGCCAACTACCAGTCCGGAAGCGTGGCCGTGCACCCCGTCGACGCCTCGGGCGCGCTCGGCGAGCGCACCGCCCTGATGACGCACGCCGACCCGCCGCCCGGCCCGGGGCAGGAGGGCCCGCACGCCCACCAGTTCGTCACGAGTCCGGACGGCGGCCACGTCCTCGCGGTCGACCTCGGCACCGACACCGTCTACACGTACCGCCTGGACACCCGGGCCGGCACGCTGGCCGAGGTCGCCCGGGCGCGGACGCGGCCGGGTGCCGGGCCCCGCCACCTCACCTTCCACCCCGGCGGCCGGTACGCCTACCTCGCCAACGAGGTCGACGACACCGTCGCCGTCTGCGCGTACGATCCGGCGACCGGCCGGCTGGCCGTCGGAGCGCCGCAGTCCACGGGCTCGGCCGGGGGCACCAACTATCCCGCCCAGTTCGTGGTGACCGCGGACGGCCGGTACGCCTTCCTCGCCAACCGGGGCCACGACAGCGTCGCCCGCTACGCCGTCGAGGCGGACGGGGCCCGGCTCCGGCTGCTGGGCACGGTGCCGGCCGCGGGCGCCTTCCCGCGGCAGCTCGCGCTGGCACCGGGCGGGGGTCTGCTGTTCGCGGCGAACCAGAGGTCGGGCTCGGTCAGCGTCTTCCACGTGGACCGGGCGAGCGGCGCGCTGCGGCTCGCGGGCGAGCCGTTCGCCTCACCCGTCGCGGTCTGTGCGCTGCCGCTGTAGTCCGCGGGGGCCCCGGCGGCAGGACGCGGCGGCCGCCTGGGCGAGCAGGACGTGCAGGCGCTCGGTGAGCTGCGAGACGTCGTCGGCCGGCGCGTGGAACGGCAGCCGTACGTCGCCGTGACGGCGGGCCCGTTCGACGCGCAGGGTCAGTCCGTGCCGGTCGACGGCGAGCGGCCGGACGCGCACCGCGCCGTGCAGACCGTCGGGCCCGACGAGCCGGGTCAGCCGCTCCACCGCTTCGGGGTGGGCGTCGGCGAGGTGGGCGAGCAGACCGGCCTCCGCCCGCGCCAGCGGGTCGGACGCGGCGGCGGCGAACTCGTCGCGGTCGACCAGGACGGCGCCGGAGTCCTGGCGCAGCACCACGCGCGAGGGGTGGAACACCAGGTGCCCGTCCTCCTGGACACACCGGCCGGCCAGCCACAACCGGGCCCGGATCCGGTGGCGTACGGGGACGGGTGCGACGTCGGCGAACTCCAGCACGGCGGCCGGCTCGCCCCGCGGCGCGCAGATCGCGGCCGCGCGCAGGGCGCTGTCCTCGGGCACCCGCAGCAGCACCCGGCCGTCCCCGGCCACGCCGTGCGCGCCGACGAGCTCCTCCCGGCCGGTCTCCGCGGTCACCGCGCAGGACCACGCGGTCGCGAGCACCGATCGCGCCCGCTCAGCCGCCCCGGGCACGGCCGCCCACGTGTGGCTCTCACCCATCCGCAACCTCCTTAGGTAAGCCTTGCCTAACCTATCGGAGAAAGGGGTGTGCGCCAACCACACCCCCGCACGTGCCGGGTCACCGACGCTCAGTCCACCAGGACGCCCAGCAGGGCCCGGGCACACAGGTCGCGCACCTCTGCGCGCGGCAGGCCCGCCCCGCGCAGCCACTCCAGGCAGACGGCGGTGGTGAAGGCGAGCCAGCCGCGGACGGCCAGGTGCAGGTCGGGGCGCCGGGCGGCGAGCGGGCCGAACTCCGGGTCGGCCGCGAGGGCGTCGAGGATCTGCCGCTCCTGAGCGGCGAGGGCCCGCTGGTAGACCCGGCGCACGGCCTGGTCGCCCGCCGCGTCGGCGCGGTGGAAGGCGCGGTAGCCGTGCGCGTGGGCCTGGACGTACTCCAGGTAGGTGTCGAGACCCGCGGCGAGCTGCTCGCGCACCGGCGTTCCGGGCACGGCCGCGGTCATCCGCAGCATCCGCTCGCTCTCCCGCTCCACGACCGCCGCGAAGAAGTCCCGCTTGGTCGGGAAGTAGTGGTAGAGCAGTCCCCGGGAGACCCCCGCGATCTCCGCGACCTGCTCGATCCGCACGTCGTCGTACGGGCTCTCCGAGAACAGCCGCGCCCCCACCGACAGGAGCTGTTCCCTGCGCTCCTCGGTGCTGAGCCGGCGACGCGTGCGCTCCCCCTGGTTCGCGGCCATGTCCGCACTTTACTTGACGCCGGTTCAACAACCGGACCAGACTGAAAGCGCTATTGAACTGACGTACAACACGAGCGGAGCACCCGCTCGGACGATCCGCTGGATCAAGGGAGATCGCGTCATGGCGGAGACGAGGACGCCGCCCGGGCTGCCGAGGGGGTTTCGCGGCGCGGAGCAGGGCTGGCCCGAGCTGCACCGCATTCCGCACCCGCCGCACCGGGTCCCGCTGCTCGGCGACGTGCTCGGGGCCGACCGGCGCACACCGGTGCAGGACTCGATGCGCCACGCCCGCGCGCTCGGCCCGATCTTCCGCCGCAAGGCGTTCGGCAACGAGTTCGTGTTCACGTGGGGCGCGGGGCTGGTCGCCGACCTGGCCGACGAGGCACGGTTCGCCAAACACGTGGGCCTCGGCGTCGCCAATCTGCGGCCGGTCGCCGGGGACGGTCTCTTCACGGCGTACAACCACGAGCCCAACTGGCAGCTGGCCCACGACGTCCTGGCCCCGGGATTCAGCCGGGAGGCCATGGCGGGTTACCACGTGATGATGCTCGACGTGGCCGGGCGGCTCACCGACCACTGGGACCGCGAGCTGGCCGCCGGCCGCACCGTGGACGTGCCCGGCGACATGACCAAGCTGACCCTGGAGACCATCGCGCGCACCGGCTTCGGGCACGACTTCGGCTCCTTCGAGCGCGCCCGCCCGCACCCGTTCGTCACCGCGATGGTCGGCACGCTCAGCTACGCGCAGCGGCTCAACACCGTCCCCGCCCCGCTCGCCCCGGTCCTGCTGCGCGGTGCGAGCCGCCGCAACACCGCCGACATCCAGTACCTCAACCGCACGGTCGACGGCCTCGTCCGCGCCCGCCGCACGGCGGGCGGGGACGGCGACCTCCTGGACCGGATGCTGGAGGTGGCCCACCCGGAGACCGGGGAGCGGCTGGCGCCGGAGAACGTGCGCCGCCAGGTGATCACCTTCCTGGTGGCGGGCCACGAGACCACCTCGGGCGCGCTGTCCTTCGCCCTGCACTACCTCGCCCGGCATCCGGAGGTGGCCGCCCGCGCCCGGGCCGAGGTGGACCGGGTCTGGGGCACCGAGGCGGCGCCCGGCTACGACCAGGTGGCCAAGCTGCGGTACGTGCGCCGGGTGCTCGACGAGTCGCTGCGGCTGTGGCCCACCGCGCCCGCCTTCGCCCGGGAGGCCCGGCAGGACACCGTGCTGGCCGGGGAGCATCCGATGCGCCGGGGCGCCTGGACCCTGGTACTGACGCCGATGCTGCACCGGGAGCCCGAGGTGTGGGGCGCGGACGCGGAGCGGTTCGACCCGGACCGGTTCGACGCGCGGGCCGTACGGGCCCGCCCGCCGCACGTGTTCAAGCCGTTCGGCACCGGCGCCCGGGCATGCATCGGCCGCCAGTTCGCGCTGCACGAGGCGACGCTGGTCCTCGGACTGCTGCTGCGCCGCTACGACCTGCGGGCCGACCCGGCCTACCGACTGAAGGTGACCGAGCGGCTGACGCTCATGCCGGAGGGTCTGCGGCTGGGGCTGGAGCGGCGGGCGCCCGCCACCGTCCCCGCGCCCGTGCCGGCCCCCGGGAGCGCCGCCTCAGACCCGCGCCGTCCAGTGCGCGGGGCGGCCGACTGAGGCCGGCAGCCGGGTGCCGGCGCTGCCCCGGGCCGCGTCGATCTGCGGCTGGGTCAGGAAGAACGCGTCCGTCAGATCGGCGTCGGTGAGGTCGGCGTCCCGCAGATCGGCACCGATCAGGTCCGCACCGCGCAGATCGGCGCCGGTGAGGTCGGCGGCTATCAGGCAGGCGCCGCGCAGGGTGGCCCCGCGCAGGTCCGCCCCCCTGAGCCGGGCTCCCATCAGGTCCGCGCCGCGCCGGTCCTTCCTCCGGCCGCGCACCCCGGGGCGGGCCAACTCGCTGGCGCGCAGCAGCAGGACGTTGACCTCCTGCCGGTGCGCGCCGACGTCCAGCGCGGCCAGTTCCCCGGGCGTGCCCAGGGTGAGCTTTTCGGTCCGCTCCAGGGCACGGCGCAGGTCGGCGTGGACCGGGCGGGCGGCGGGCAGGGTGAGGGCCTCGGTCAGGTACCAGAGCAGTTCGTGCAGGTGCCGGACCACAGGGAACACCTCGAACATCCGCCGGGCGTCCTCCCGGGACGCCGTACGCCGGTCCCGGCCGCCGAAGGTGACCTGCGAGACCTTCTGTCCGGCGCCGAAGCAGTCGTAGACCGTGCAGCCGGGGAAACCCCGCTGCCTGAGCCGCGCGTGGATGCCGCAGCGGTGGTCGTCCCGGAGGTTCGGGCAGGGCGTCCCGGCGGGCTTGTCGAGCGCGAAGTCCGCGGAGGCGGCGAAGGGCAGGGCGACGCAGCACAGCCCGGAACAGCGCGCGCAGTCCCCGCGCAGCGCCGCCCGGCCGGGCCCGCCGTCCACGTGGTCCGCGTGGTCTCGCTCGGGGCGGCGGGTGGTCGGATCCGACATGACGTCCACCCTACTGACCCGTGCCGGGCACCCGGGACGACCGGGTCACCGCAGGAACGGGGCGAGGGTCGCCACGAACCCCTCGGGGTCGTCGAGCCACGGGTGGTGCCCGGCACCGGGCTGGACCACCAGGCGGCCCTGCGGGAAGAGTTCGGCGTACTCGGCCATCGCGGGCGGCGGGGAGTTCGGGTCGACCTCGCCGGCGAGGACGAGCACAGGCGCGGTGAGCCGGGCGAGCGCGGCGCGGGTGGCGTCCGGGTCGAAGGCGCCCTCGGCGGCGTACACGGCCGCGGCGTCGCCGTTGCGCTCCTCGGCGTCGGCCGCGTCGAGATCCTGCGCGGCCTTGTCCCAGCGACCGTGCAGGAACGGGGCGACGGCCGCCCAGTGATCGCCGGTCGCCCGGCCCGCCACGACCTCCTCCAGGGCCGCGTACGCCGCCGGGTACCACGGCTCGTCCTCGCGCAGCCGCGCCGTCGCGAGCCGGACCTCCGCGGTGACCGTGATGCCGGCGGCGGCGACGCTCGGGGTGATCAGCGCGAGCCGCCCGACGCGCTCCGGGTGGCGCGCCGCGTACAGCACCGCGAGGTTCGCGCCCGCACAGTGCGCCAGCAGATCCACGCGGTCCAGACCGAGATGCTCGCGCAGCGCCTCGACGTCGTCGACGAGCCGGTCGCAGCGGTAGCTCGCCGGGTCCCGCGCAACGGCGGACCCTCCGCTGCCCCGCAGGTCCAGCAGGGCCAGTTGCCGGTGGGCGGGCAGACCGCCCAGGTCCCCGAGGTAGGCCGAGGCCCGCACGGGACCGCCCGGCAGGCAGATCACGGGCGGGGCGCCCCGGCCGCTCAGGTGGAGGGCGAGACGGGCGCCGTCGTGCCCGGAGAAGGCGATCATGGTTCGACCCTCGCAGTGGCGGTCCCGGCCGCGCAACCGGATTACCGGGCGCGACCGGTCAGTCCTCCAACGCCCCCGCCAGATCCAGGAGTTCCAGCCGCTCGGGGTCGGCCAGGACGTACATGCGGGTGATCCTGCCGTCGGCGACGGTGACGCCCATGACCGACAGCGGCCGTCCCTCGGGGGCGGTGGCCATCCCGACCGTGCCGTTGACCAGCACCAGCCGGACGGCCCGGGCGTACGGGGCGAAGGTGAGCGCCTGCGCGGCCACCGTCCTCGCGCCCTGGACCACCTTGGACGCGGCGGCGCCCCGGAGCAGCGCGCCGGCGTCGACCCGCAGCACCACGTCGGGGTGGAGGACGGCGACCAGCGCCTCGAAGTCGCCCTCGCGCGAGGCCGCGAGGAAGGCGTCGACCACCTCCCTCTGCCGTCCGAGGTCGGTCTCGGCGGACGGGGCGGCGCCCTGCACCCGGCGGCGGGCCCGGCTGGCGAGCTGCCGGGTGGCGGCCGAGGTCCGCTCCACGATGGGCGCGATGTCGTCGAAGGGGACCGCGAACAGGTCGTGGAGCACGAACGCCAGCCGCTCGTCCGGCTGCAGGGTCTCCAGGACGACGAGCATGGCCAGCCCCACCGAGTCGGCCCGGAGCGCCTCCTGCTCCGGGTCGGTGCGGGGCAGGGGCCGCACGACGGGGTCGGGGACGAAGGTGTCGTCCATGGGCTCCTCACGCCGTGCCTTCCGTGCGCGCAGCAGGTCGAGGCAGACCCGGCCGGTCACGGTGGTGAGCCAGGCACCCAGGTTCTCGATGGCGTCCGGGTCCGTGCGGGTGAGCTTCAGCCAGGTCTCCTGGACCGCGTCCTCCGCCTCCGGCAGTGAGCCGAGCATGCGGTAGGCGACCGCCCGCAGATGGGCGCGGTGCTCCTCGAAGCGCCCCGCCAGGACTTCCTCGTCCCCCGTGCCGGCCATTCCGTCCCCCGCCCCGTGTTCCGTGTTCGCTGTCCAGCGTGCGCGTGTCCGTCGGTCGCCCGGTCCGCCGGGCCCCCGGCCCGCGGGTCCGCGGGTCCGATGGGTCGTCAGTCACCTGATCCAACGGGCCGTCGGTCACCCGGTCCAACGGTCCGTCGGTCACCCGGCCCGTCCGGATCATCCTAGGCGCCGGACGGGATCGACGGCCGGGCCGTTCTCAGACCTCGTCGCGGGCGAGCGCGAGCAGCCGGTCCAGGACGCGTGGGCCGCCGGCGCGCACGCCGTCGTGCTCGAACTCGTCGGTGACCCAGGTGCGCAGGCCGCGGATGGCTCGGGCGGTCCGCAGGGCGTGGGCGGTGTCGACGTACATGTCGTCGTGGTAGACGGCCGCGGCGACCGGGACCTCGTTGGCGGCGAGGCGGGCGGGGTCGTACAGCGGCTTCCAGCCGGTGTGGGCGGCCAGCAGTTCGGCGGTCTCGCGCAGCGGGCGCAGCGCGGGGTCGCAGTCGAACATCCAGGGGTGCACGGACTCGCCGGTGAACAGCACCGGCCCGTCGCCCGTGAGGGCCTTGGCGGCGTCGAACTGCGGGAACTCGGCGCGGACCCGCTCGGCGGCCCAGGCGGTGGGGCGGGTGTCCTGGCCGTAGATCGCCTCGTGGACGAGCGCGTACAGGGGATGGCCGGCGTAGGACAGCAGTCCCTGCGTCTCCTCCTGGAAGGCGTCGGACAGGGTCCATCCGTCCGCGGCGCGGACGAAGGCGTGCTCCAGGAGGTAGTGGAGGCGGTGGCTGCCGTCGCTCCCGCCGAGCAGGATGCCCAGCGACTGGAAGGCCTCGACGGTGAGGCGGTGGCCGTTCGGGAGCACCACGTCGTGGGTGAGGAGGTGGTCGGCGACACGGCGGGCGCGGTCCACGTCCTGCGGGTAGCGGGCGTAGTGGGCGGCGACCTTGCGCTCCACACGCGGGTAGGCGGCCCGGTAGACGTCGTCGGCGTGGGCGTCGAGGGAGGGCAGGCCGCCGGTGACGAGCGCGGTGCTCAGGCCCTCGGGGTGCGTGGAGAGGTAGTGGACCGTGCAGAAGCCCCCGAAGCTCTGGCCGAGCACGGCCCAGGGGGCGCCACCGGTGACCTGCGGGCGGATCGTCTCGCAGTCGCGGACGATGGCGTCCGCGCGGAAGTGCGTGAGGTACGCGGCCTGCTCGGCGGGGCCGCCGCGCAGCGGGAGCGTCTGGCGGTTGGCGGGGGTGGAGTGGCCGGTGCCCCGCTGGTCCAGGAGGAGGACGCGGTAGTCCTCCAGGGCGCGGCCGAGCCAGGCCTGCTTACCGACGAAACGGTTCGCCCCGAACCCCGGGCCGCCCTGCAGGTAGACCAGCCACGGCAGGTCGTCCTTGCCCGCCTTGTCCCCGGCGACGACCTCGCGGGCGTAGAGCTCGATGGTCTCCCCCGCCGGGTCGTCGTGGTCGAGGGGGACGGTGAAGTGGCGGTCGGTGAGGACGACGCCGGGCTGGCGGTAGCTCACGGTCAACGGATCTCCCGGGACGGAGGGACGGGCCGCGTCCCAGTTCAGCACACGTCCCCGGAGCCGTGTGCGGTCGCGGTGCAGCATTGTCAGTGGCCAGCTGTACCGTCCAGCCATGGCTGAGAGACCTACGACAGGTTGGCGCGAGGGCATCGAGGAGGAGCAACGGGAGTTGGCCGCCGGCACGCTGGATCCGGGGTGTGCGTGCATGGCCGAATTGTTCCCGGAGAGCCTGATCACCGCCACCGACAGCGTCTTGGACGCGTTCGAAGCAGATCTCCCTTCGCTCCAGGGCTCCTCTGATGAGCGCGTCTTCGCCGCCGTGCAACGTGTTGTCCTGGCCCTGAACACCATCAATGACGAGCACAACGGTGGCGCCTATGAGACGGACGAACGTGAGCAGCTGTGCGACTACATTGACAAAGCACTCACCGAGCAGGGGGTCGATGTCGTTGCACTGACCGCGCGACACGGTTTGGGGCGCTACCAACTCACGGACCGGTGGCGCGACTGGTAGCGCAGTGGCTGTGTCGAATACGTGTCGAAGTGAGCTCACCGCTCAACATGGAGTGCAGAAGAGACCAGTTCAGAAGCAGGTCTCTCCCGAACCGCCCCAGCCCCTTTTAAGCGCTTGGCCGCAGGTTCGAGTCCTGCCGGGGGCGCCACTGGGAGCCTTCCCCTGGGGAGGGCTTTTTTGCTGGTCAGAACGGGTGGCACTCGACACGACGGAGCCCCGGGCACTCCCTCGACGATCAAGGGAAGGTTCCGGGGCTGTCCGGCTGTCACCGGGTTTTCGCGGGTGGCTGTGTCGAATACACGTCGAAGTCTCGGCCGGGGTTCAGCCGGCGCCCGGCATCTGTGGCAGGTCGCCCGCGGCTTCCAGCCGCCGTTTCGGATCAGGCAGCCGGCCGTCGATGCAGCGTGCGTATGTGGCCAGGAGCACGGCGACGCTGTTCCCAGCCCACTCCGCCACTTGCGCGGGCGGGATGCCGTCGTTGAGCCACTTCGTCGGGCGCGTGTTCCGGTTGTCGTACACACGCCGCCCGGTGGGCGACTCGTAGACGTGCGGGGACAGTACGGCCTTACGCGCGCTGCGCCACGCCCGTCGGATGACGGGACCGGCGAGGATGCCGCCGCACTCACCCTGGAAGAGCAAATCTCATCGCCCTCGCACGACGCCGCACCAGCGTGCTGTGGGCCCTCCTGCGCGACGACCGGGCCTTCATCCCCCACCCCGCCCACCGCGCAGACGGCTTGACTCAGCCCGAGGCCACCAAACAGACAACGTGGTCGAGGCCGGCGGGGTTGCAGCGAGACACACGCGCACCTGATCAGTCGGCATGCACCGGTGGAGGGCGGCCACAGCCTTGACCCGGTCATTGAAACTCCCGCCCAAAGCCGCTCCGCCGACCGCGTGGGCGCCTTAACGTTCCGGCCTGCCCGGGGGTGGGTCGTTACGGTGATCGCATGACGCCCGACTCCACCTCACCCGCAGACATCGCGTCGATGCCCAGGGCCGAGTTCGCCTTCCCTGGCTCACTGCGCGACCAGCTCGTCGCAGCGATCCTCAACGGTTCCAAGACCTCCACGACAGGGCTCGTCGTCGACTATGAGCGTGAGGGAGAACCCCTGCCGGAAGTCGGGAAACGTTCGGTGGTCATCGACTCGGACGATCGGCCGGTCGCGGTCATCGAGGTGACCGGCGTGCGCGTCGCCCCGTTGGCGCAGGTGGATCTTGCCCACGTGGTGGACGAGGGGGAGGGGGACACCAGCGTGGCCGAGTGGCGCGAAGGCCACGAGCGGTTCTGGCACAGCGAGGAGATGCGTGCGGCCTTGGATGACCCCGACTTCACCGTCGACGACACGACGCTGGCGGTTCTGGAATGCTTCCGCCTCATCGCAGACCTTCGCCTATCCGATGCTGCCCGGACCTACGAGTGACGCCGTGCCCCTGACGTGCCCGACGGAACAGCGAGTAGCGAACAGCGGAGTGCCATCCGGAAACACACAGGTCGGCGTCTCGCCAGGTCACGCCGCATCCGCGTACGCGATCTCCCAAACTGGCTACGTGTGACTGCCGGCGCCAGCATCAATTCACTAGCGGGGGTCCGTTGCGCACCCAGCGGTGGTGGGGAGGAAGCGCAGTGCCCGGAGAGACTAGCCAGGGGCTGACTGCCCTCCCCAGATGCGCGATGGCGGGGCGGTGCATGATCTCCTCGAACCAGGCAGCGGCGATCCGGCCGAGGTGTTCCGGCGGTCCGGCGGCGCAGAGGGGTTGCACGTTTCTCGTTGGTTCCGGAGCCTGCCAGTCCTGGCTGTGGCGCTCGCTGCAGAAGAGCCGGTCACCGAGAACGGTCGCGCCCACGTTCAGGAAGATCAGGTCCCTTTCCCCCTCGCGTCGATCGGTCAGCTGCACGAGGAGGGTGACGATCTCGTTCCCTCGGGCTATCGCCTCGTCCAGCGCGGCGTAGTAAGCCGCGTGCTCGGCGGGCGGCTTCCCCTGCGATTCTTGCGCGGCGGCCGGTGCGTCCTCGTTCTCTTCTTCCAGCTCGAAGACGAGCGCAACCGTGTCACCAGGCTCGCATTGAGGCCAGGAGCGGGCGGACCCCCTCACGACGTCCACGAAGGCCTTCTGCTCGCTGTTCAGGTTGTCGTCTTCGAACCAGTCCTCGTCCACACGCAGGAGGCTACGCGTTGGACTTGAGGCACAGTTCTGCGGCTCATCGGCCGGCGTGCCCCGGCAAGCTCGACGGTTCAGGAGGGGCCGGCCATGGCTCGCGCTGAGCACCTGGATGGGCATGAAAGCAAGTGAGTACCCCGACGCCGAGCCCGTCGGACCGTCGGCAGAGTTGGAAGGCGTGCACCTGGTGACACCAACGGCTGACACCAACATCGGCGAACACGGCCGGACGAGAGCGGCCCCCAGCGGTCGGTGGATCGTCGTCAGGCTGGGAGCTTTCCAGTCTCCAAGGGGGCTGTGATCGACCTGATAAGGATGAGGCCAGACCCCAAAAACCTGGTGTACGGGAGCCTTGCCTCGCTCGCTGAGGTCTCATCGATCTTGAAGTGCGGGGGCTTCAGGTCGTCCCGCCGGGCCGCCAGTGCAGATCGGTCTCGCTGTGGGGCAGCATCGTCGGCATGTCCGTGTCCAGCGCCTGCTGCAGCACCTGGTGCGCGATGCGGTCGTAGTCGTCGGCGCGGGGCCCGCTGGCGTGGAATTCGACGCGGACGTCGTCGGCCAAAAACTCGCCCATCGACTCGTGCATGAGCATCAGGAAGTGCCGCTTGGGCGCCCAGCGGAAGTCCGGGAAGCGGACGCGGTTCTGCTGCTCCAGCCGCTGCGCCCAGTCCGAGCCGAACACCTCGTAGACCCCGTGGGCCAGGCCGCGGGCCAGCGGATGGCCCCCTTGCGCTTCGTCGTTCGGGTAGCCGAAGACGCTCTGGGTGCACGCGACAAAGGTGACGTCGAGCACGCCGAGGTGTTTCTGGTCGGGCATGAGCACGTGACATCCGTGCTCGTCCATCAGGAGCAGGCCGCCACCGGTTGTCGCGAGCTCGTGCCCGAGGTCGACCTTGTCGGTGCGCGGATCTTCTTTCTGCGGCATGCACGCTCCATAGCACTCGAGAACGGATCGGACGGCAGTATGTGACCTCGACGATGAAGCGTGCGATCACCGGCGCACCACCCACCCAGGAGGCCTCAGTGACCCTCCCGCCGATATTCGCGTCGAGGGGCCCGCCAGGCCCCCCGCTCGGGCCGTCTCTGGGCCGTGCGGGGGTGCTCAACGACAACCAATGGTCCTGACCAGTGGACGGTGTCCCGATGCTTTGATCCTCTTAGATGGCCCGTCCGATGGGGAGGACTCTGCCATGGATCAAGGATGGGCCGCGATCATCGCTGCGATGGTGGGTCTGGTCGGTGCATTGGGCGGCGCGCTCGCAGGTGGATACGCCGCCATTCGCGGTGCGCGAGAAGGCGCGGAGCGTGCAGCCCGAGCAGCCTTGGAACACGCAGCACGACAGGCGCGAGATCAGCACGAGCACTGGCTTCGTCAAGAACGCAGAGCCGCGTACGCAGACATGCTCAAAGACGCTGACGAGCATGAGATGAAGGTGGCTCAGCTTGTGAGCTACGTCGAGAACGGGGACACAGGGGCGCAGTTCCTGGAGGCGATGGCGGACGTCCAATCATCGCAAATACGGATCATTCGAAGGATTGGGCCAGTGATGACTATCGCTAGCCGTGGCGTGCGCGAGGCGTATAAGACATATGTGAAGGTATGTAGACGGACGTCTGCATACCTGATGGGACGACAGCCTGCGGATGTCGACAGCGATGAGGCGGGTCAGTACTACCGCGCCATAGTGCTGCGCGGCGGCGTGCTTACGATGACAGTGGCGGCAGACATCCAAACAGGACCGACTGTGCCGACCGGCGAGTGAGGAGATCACGATACGTAAGGGAAGAGTGAGCAAGGTCCTCCGTGCAGCAGCGGAGTACCGGAAGCACATCAAGCTCCCCCGTACCGTAGCGTTCCTCCCGGGCCGTACAACGATCGGAATGACCATCGATGACCGTTCTGGCTAAGAGAGCCCGGCAGTAGGTGGTTCGAACAGCGGCTGTTGGTGATTATTGGTTCATGCGAGCGGCGGACCTGTCGCGCTTACTGAGCGTGGTGAGAGCGGTGCGTGCCGGGTCTCTTGCGCTTTCCGCTACGTCAACTCCTACGGTCATTGGTGTGGCCGGAGAGACCGGCCCGGCGATGAAAGGCACGGCTATGGCCTGGTCCATCGCGGACGTGGCCCGGATGTCCGGGGTGACGTCCCGGACGCTGCGGCACTACGACGAGATCGGGCTGCTTGTTCCTGCGCACATCGGGAGCAACGGCCACCGCTACTACGAGGAGGCAGAGCTGCTGCGGCTGCAGCAGATCCTCCTGATGCGGGAACTCGGTCTGGGACTGCGCGAGATAGCAGCGGTCCTGGAGCGCCAGGTCGACCAGGTGGCCGCGCTGCGGGAGCATCACGGAAGGCTGCTGGCGGAACGGGAGCGGCTGGATGTGCTGGCCGCCACAGTCGGCCGCACCATCGCCGAGCTTGAGGAAGACAAGGACACCCACGACATGGCGAAGATCAGCAGGCCGGAGAACCTGTTCGAGGGCTTCGATGCCGCCCGACACGAGGCGGCCGCCAGCGAGCAGTGGCCTGACGAGGTGGAGCAGTCAAGGCAGTTCGCCGGCACGCTCACCGATGAGGACCAGGCGCGGCTGCAGCGGGAGGCGACCGCGGCAATGGTCCGCATGGCCGAGTTCGCGGCATCCGGCACGCCGACGACCGACCCGGCAGTGCAGGCTGAGATCGATGCCCACTACCGGGGCATCTGCCGGATGTGGACCCCGAACGCGGCCGCGTTCAAAGCCCTCGGGCAGACGTATGTCGACGATCCGCAGTGGCGCGCGGCCTACGACCAGGCCGCTGACGGGCTCGCCGCCTACCAGCGGGACGCGATGGCCGCCTACGCGGACGCCCGCCTGAGCTGACCGGGCCACCGGCAGCTGGAGGGCTGCAGACCTCCAGCTCAGGCATCTTCCACCCGATCTGATCCACCACCTGGCGATACCCTGTACATGCGATGTGGCACCGCCGCACACCCATCGGAGCAGCCGCCGTGATCCCCGCCCACTGGGCCCGCCACCACCGCCGTGAGGACAGCG